>NZ_QKLJ01000031.1:0-784 GCF_003224415.1 Curtobacterium sp. MCBD17_023 | reverse complement strand
CCGCGCTTGACGGCGTCGGTCTTGAAGGTCTGGTTCAGCAGGTCCGCGGCGTCCTGGGAGATGTGGACGGTGGTGCCGGTCAGGATCGCGTTGTCGCCCTCGAGCTGGAGGGGCTTGAGGGAGCCGCCGTGCAGCTCGAACAGGAACGCGTTCGGGGCGGCGACCTTGCCGTTGACGAGGACGTCACCGTAGAGCTTCGAGGAGCCCGGGTTCACGACGAAGTTCTCGAGCGTGACGGTGGTGTCGCCGGCCTTGAGGGTCAGGCCGGAGTCGTCGTGGTTCAGCAGACCCTGGACGTAGGGGCGGTAGTTGCCGTCCGGGCTCCAGTAGGTGACCGAGCCGGAGGTGATCGGGAACGACACGGCGCCGTCCTCGAGGGTCGCATCTCCCGAGACACCCGGGGTGAGCTTCAGCGAGGTCAGGGCGTCGGTGAAGCCCTTGTCGAGGGCGACGGAGGTGTCGCCGCCGAGGACCTCGGGGACCGACGCGACCGGGGCGGGGATCTTCGAGGCGGAGCTGGAGACGGTGTGCACGGCCGGGGTGGAGGCGTTCGCGGCGCTGACGCCGAACGCTGCACCGCCGAGCACGAGGGCACCGGTCGTGGCGAGGGTGATCGAGGTCTTCAGGGACTTGCGCATGTCTTCGTTCCTTTGCTTGTCGCGCTCGGCGCGGATCTGGAATGGGATGCGCGCCGAACACACCCCGCGAAGGGGTGGAGAACCAGCGATGTGCGGCTGGTGAGCGCTTGCGGGCCGTTCCCGGCTTGTGACAGTGATTCGGCACC
>NZ_QKLJ01000030.1:0-1544 GCF_003224415.1 Curtobacterium sp. MCBD17_023 | reverse complement strand
AAGCTAAGCCTCTCAGCGCCGATGGTACTGCAAGGGGGACCTTGTGGGAGAGTAGGACGCCGCCGGACTTCTTTTCACAGAACGATCGAGCCCCTGACCGGGTGAGCAGCAATGCTCACCCCGGTCAGGGGCTCTTTCGCGTCCCCACGCCGGCTGAACAGCACGCCTTCGACGAGCGTCTTGCCCCACTCGCTGTGGGGCTACCCGAGGGCGTTCGTCGCTACTGGAGTGAGGACTTCTGTGCGGCTCGAGGTCAGCTGCCGCGATGGAACCCCTTGCTCCTCAGCGGTCCTGCTGCCGCCTCCGGTCATCCCGGGTCGGGAGGCGCGTTGTGGGCGTGATCAGCAGCTCGAGTGATCCGGAGTAGCGCGACGATGCGTCCTCGGTTTGGATCCGCGGCCAGTGGTGGTGCGGTGTCATGGGGGAGATGAGGGCGGCGATCGATCGCACCGGTCTTGGCAGTCCGGTCATGCTGTCGACGGACACTCGGACGGATGCGTGATGCGCCGGCGCCTCGGGAGCTGGGCCCGGCAATCTCGATCGCGGACGACGGCCATGCCGAGTTGTCGGTCGATGCGCGCTCGGCCGAGGTGGAGTGCCGCCTCGTGATCGGTGTCCAAGGACGTTGTCTGGTCTCCGGTGCATCCCGGTGCTCTCGTCCCGAAGGTTCGAGATCTTCACCGTGAAAGGAAGGTCGTTGATTCGGGAGACAGCCGCCCGTTTCATCGGCCGAGAACGCGGGTGCGCTTTGCCCGCTCAGCAAGATCGGGGCCGCAAGTCGAGCGCTCACCCGAGTTGCTCAGCGGTGCAGTGCTCGGCCGATGAGTTGCCTGACAGAACACGGATTCACCAGAGCCGCGCACCACGAGCCGAGCGGGTCGGCATGCAGCGCGAGACGGAACGGGTTCCGAATGGTCGCCATGGTGATCTTGTCCGTCGTCCGTCGTCCGTCGTCCGTTGTCCGTCGTCCGTCGTCCGTCGTCTGTCATCGGTCGCCAAGGAGACGTCGGATGCGCCGGCTCTCGACGGCCGGATGCCGATGTTGTTCCACGCGGGGCTGCAGTTCGATCCGACGGAACGTCGGAGTTCCTCGGGCGGCAGCCTTGGCGATCATCGCCTGCGCCTGACGTCTCCTCGAGGAAACGGGCCATCTCGATCCGGAGGCGCAAAGGAGTCGATGCGAACGAGCTCGAGGTGATGCACACTCGCCGTGAGCCGTGAGCCGTGAGCCGTGAGCCGTGAGCCGTGAGCCGTGAGCCGTGGGCCGTGGGCCGTGGGCCGTGGGCCGTGGGCCGTGGGCCGTGGGCCGTGGGCCGTGGGCCGTGGGCCGTGGGCCGTGAGCCGTGAGCCGTGAGCCGTGAGCCGTGAGCCGTGAGCCGTGAGCCGTGAGCCGTGAGCCGTGAGCCGTGAGCCGTGGCCCGGATCCGGCGGGTGATTGGGGTGGTTGGTAGCGGGGTGCTGAGCGCCGAGCGGCACCGGTGTTGCATGGTGCGACACGCCCGGGATGTGGGGTGGGTTGGTGGTGGGTGTGGGGGCTGCGTAAA
>NZ_QKLJ01000003.1:0-448079 GCF_003224415.1 Curtobacterium sp. MCBD17_023 | reverse complement strand
AAGGGGTGGAGAACCAGCGATGTGCGGCTGGTGAGCGCTTGCGGGCCGTTCCCGGCTTGTGACAGTGATTCGGCACCGGTCCCGACATGGTTTGGGTGGGTTTCCCGTCGTTACCGTCCTGTTACATCCAGCCGGTGCGCCACGTTGGACAGGCCGATGCAGGCGGGGCACCCAACGGGGAGATTCGGCGGGACGAATCCTCCTGATCAGGCCTTTCCGGTCACGGAGGCTGCGATCGACGTGGCAGGATCGTCGGGTTCCGAGACGACGGTGTCTCCTCCGTCCGTCTCGAGAGGCACGACCCCATGTCGTTCTGGGCCCTGTTCCTGATCGCGATCGGCGTCTCCGCCGACGCCTTCGCCGTCGCGCTCGGCAAGGGCCTGCACATGAAGCGGTTCTCCGCGCGCCAGGCCGTCGTCATCGCACTCGTGTTCGGTGCTTTCCAGGCGCTCATGCCGCTGCTCGGGTGGCTGCTCGGCACCACCTTCGCCAGCGCCATCGCCGACGTCGACCACTGGGTCGCCTTCGGCCTGCTCGCGCTCGTCGGCGGGAAGATGCTGTGGGAGGCCTTCCACGGGCACGAGGACACCGACGAGGACACGGACCGGCTGAGCGTCCGGGAACTGCTCGTCCTCGCCGTCGCCACGAGCATCGACGCCCTCGCGGTCGGCATCACGCTGGCGTTCCTGCCCGTGTCGATCGGGTGGGCGGTGCTGCTCATCGGGGTCACGACCGCGGTGCTGAGCTACGTCGGCGTGGTGGTCGGCCGCCGGGTCGGTGCACGCTTCGGCAAGCCGGCGGAGATCGCCGGGGGCGTGGTGCTCATCCTCATCGGCGTGCAGATCGTGCTGGAGCACACCGGCGTCCTCGGCTGAGCCGTGTCCCCAGGGCGGACGGTGCCGAGAGCGGAGGAGGACGCTCAGACACCCAGCGGCGTCGGTGCGCCGAACCACAGTGCCAGCGGTGCGACCACGACGAGCAGTGCGCTGGCGAGCAGCACGGCGGTCGCTGCGGTCGGCGCCCGTCTCCCGCCGAGTGCGACGGCAGCGAGGACCAGCGCTGCCACCGAGCCGCACCACGGTCCGACGGCCAGGACCACGACGAGCGGCCACAGGAAGAGCGCCGTGTCCGCGCCGCGCAGCAGCACCGGCAGCCAGAGAGCTGCCCAGAGCACCAGGAACGCTCCGGCGGACACCGACGTCAGGACGGTCGCGACGACCAGCGCGGTTCCCCGAGCGCCGATCGGGCCGGTTGTCATGGACACAGCTGGAGCCTAGCGAGCCATCTCTCGGCGGCCGACGCCCTCACTGGTCGACGGAGCGACATCGCCGATGCTCCGCGCCGTCGGGGTACCGGCGGGGAGTGACCCGGCGCAGCTGGTCACCGGGTCTGGGCCGTCCGCCGGTGGAGCGCCCCGCTCCCGCCGACGAGCGGACCGCCCGGAGCGCCCCGGCGCACGGCCACCACCTCGGCCATGATCGCCAGTGCCATCTCCGCCGGTGTCTCCGCTCCGATGTCGAGCCCGATCGGGGAACGAAGCCGCGCGGTGTCGGGCGTCCCGAGGTCGTGCAGCACCGCCAGGCGCCGCTCGTGCGTCGCGCGGGACCCCATCGCCCCGACGTACCCGGCACCGCGGCGGAGGGCGAGGTCGAGCACCTCGGCGTCGAACCGGTCGTCGTGGGACAGCAGCACCACGACGGTGTCCGGCCCGATCGCGGTGTCGGCCAGCACCCGGGGCGGCCACCCCACGATCCGCTGCTGCGCCGCCGGGAACCGCTGGTCGGTGAGGAACACCGGCCGCGGGTCGACGACGGTGACCGCGTAGCCGAGCATGGCCGCGGTGTTCGTCACGGCGACGGCGAACTCGACGGCACCGACGACGATGCAGCGGGCGCGGCCGCCGGCGTACTCGGTGAAGACCCGCGTCCGGCACCCGTCCGCCGGACGCACGACCGCGCCGAGCGACGCGGGCTCCAGGGACACCGTGAGCGACGTCGGCGTCCCGGCGGCGGCGGCACGGAGCGCGTCGAGCACGACGGCATCGCTCGGCAGGACGCGGTGGACGAGGACTTCGACCCGCCCGCCGCACCGCAGCCCCGGCGCCCAGTCGGCAGCGGGGTCGGACGGGTCCTCGAACCCGAAGCGCTCGAGCACGGCGACACCGGTCGTCAGGACCTCCTCCGCCGTCAGGTACAGGGACCCCTCGACGCACCCGCCGGAGATCGTCCCGACGACCTCGCCACCGGGCAGCACCGCCATCGAGGTGCCGGTCCCGCTCGGCGAGCTGCCCTGCACGTCGACGGCGGTCGCGACGACGACGGGGTCGCCGGCGTCGAGGACGGCCAGGAGGCGCGGCGCCAGTTCGAACATCATGCACCTCCGGCATCGGCCGGGTCGGCGAGCAGCGCCCACACCCGGTCCCGGGTCATCGGGAGACGGTACGGCCGCACGCCGATGGCGTCCCGCACGGCGTTCGCGATGGCCGGGGCGACGGGGTTGTAGGGGGCTTCGCTCATGGACTTCGCCCCGAGGGGACCGAGCGGGTCGTGTGTGTCGGCGAACAGCACCTCGGTGCGTGGCACGTCGGACATCTTCGGCACCCGGTAGGACCGGAAGGCGTCGGTGGTGACCCGTCCGGTGTCGTCGAGCACGACCTCCTCGTACAGGGTCGAGCCGACCGCCTGCGCGGCACCGCCCTCGACCTGCCCCCGGAGCTGTTCCGGGTTGAGCACGGTGCCGGCGTCCACCGCCTGGACGCTCTGCAGGACCCGGACCTCACCGGTGGGGCGGTGCACGGCGACCCGGGCCCCGTGCACGGTGAACGCGAGTGACCGCGGTGTGCCGTCGTGGGTGCCGTGCGCGACGAGCGGACCGTCGACGAGCAGTTCCGCGTGCCCGACGAGTTCGTCGCCGACCCGCACACCCCCGGGCTCCACGGCGACCGCAGGCCCGAGCACGCCGGAGGCGGTCCGCGGGGTCCGGGCCGCCACGACCGCGAGTGCCCGCGTGGTCATGTCGTCGCGCAGTGCCTGCGCGGCCGCGTACAGGGCACGTCCGGCGACGACGACGCCTGCGGAGCCGAACGCACCGGTGTCGTACCGTGCGGCGTCGGTGTCGGACTGGTGCACCTCGACGCGGTCCGGGGTGGTGCCGAGCGCGGTGGCGACGAGCTGCGTGTGCACGGTCGTCGTGCCGTTGCCGAACTCGGCCGTGCCGACGCCGATCCGGTAGCGGCCGCCCGGCAGCAGCTCGACCGAGGTGTGCGCGTGGTGTCCCCGCGGCGGCATGGTCGCGATGGCCGCGAGCGCGACGCCGGTGCCGAACGCCCAGTCCGGGGAGCCGTCGGGCCCGGGACCGGTCAGGACCGGCCCGTCCGTCCGCGGGACCTCGGGCAGGGGACCGGCCAGGGCCTGTTCCACGAGGTCGAGGCACTGGTCGAGCCCGTAGCTGCCCTCCCACCGCAGGTCGGTCTCCTCGTGCGGGTCGGTCACGACGAGCGGGTCACCGGGCACGACGACGTTCCGCCGGCGGAGCTCGAGCGGGTCGATGCCGAGCTCCCGCGCCAGTTCGTCCATCGCGGACTCGATCGCGAACACCACCTGCCCGAGGCCGTACCCGCGGAACGCCCCCGATGGCAGGTTGTTCGTGTACACCGACTCCGCGTCCACCCGCTTGGCCGGGCACCGGTACACCGCGACGGACTCGCTGACCGAGTGGAACATGACGCCGATGCCGTGGTTGCCGTACGCCCCCGTGTCCATCGTCTGGTCGACGTGCATCGCGGTCAACCTGCCGTCGGTGTCGGCGCCGAGGCGGACCCGGACGCGCATGGGGTGCCGCGTCGGCGCGATCGTGAACTCGTCGCGTCGGCTGAACTCGTACTGCACGGTCCTGCCCGTGCGCAGCACGGCGAGCGTGACGAGGTCCTCGGTGAGCATCTCCTGTTTGCCGCCGAACCCGCCGCCGACCCGTTTCGTGACGACGCGCACCCGGGCCGGGTCGAGCGCGAAGACGCGGGCGATCTCGTCGCGGACCAGGAACGGGACCTGCGTGGCGGTCCGGAGCACGAGCCTCCCGTCCGGGTCCACCCACCCGCGGGTGGCGTGCGTCTCGAGGGCGGCGTGCGAGACCCGGCCGGTGCTCCAGGTGCCGTCGACGGTCGCGGCGGCGACCGCGAGGGCCGCTCCGACGTCGGCCGTCTCGCCGTGGAGGCTCGCCACGACGTTGCGCGTGGGCTCGGCGATCCGGTGCTCGGCCGACGTCTTGTCGCCGTGCAGGAGGGGTGCGCCCGGTCGGCGTGCGGCGTCCGGGTCGTGCACGCTCGGCAGGATCTGGTAGTCGACGCGGAGGAGCGCACACGCCAGCTCGGCGGTCCGGACGCTGTCGGCGACGACCGCGGCGACCCGTTGTCCGCGGAACCGCAGCACGCGGTCGAGGACCCGGGTGTCGTCCGGGTCGTCGAGTCGCGACTCGTGCCGTCCGGTGGAGAACAGGACGCCGGGGTCGTCCCGGTACGTCAACACCGCGTGCACCCCGGGGAGCGCCTCGGCCGCGGTGGTGTCGATCGCGGTGATGCGGGCGTGCGGGTGCGGGCTGCCGAGGACGGCGAGGTGCAGCAGGGCCTCGGTGGCCCGGACCGCGGGGGTGTCGGGGACGTCGAGCGTGTACTCCTCCTGTCCGGTGACGACGCGCATCGCGGCCGGGGCGCCGACGGACGTGCCGACCGCTGCGCCGGGGGTCGCGCACGCGGTGTTCACGACACCGTCGAGCGCGTCCTCGATCGCCCGGTACCCGGTGCAGCGGCAGAGGTTGCCCTTGAGCTTCCGGTGCCGGTCGGCGTGGTCGTCGTCGGTGAGCGTGGACGCGGTGACGACGAACCCGGCCGTGCAGAACCCGCACTGGAACCCCGGAGCCTCCGCGAACGCGCGCTGCACCGGGTGCGGGTGCTCCGGGGTGCCGAGGCCCGCTGCCGTCGTCACCGTCCGGCCGTCCATCCGGTGTGCGGGCGTGATGCAGGAGTGCACGGGCACTCCGTCGACGAGCACCGAGCAGGCACCGCAGTCACCGGCGTCGCACCCCTTCTTCACCGACGTCACGCCGTGCTGCCGGAGGAGCGTCCGGAGGACCTGACCGGGCTGCGGTGCGACCTCCATCGGGGTGCCGTCGACCTCGATCCTCATCGGGTCCCTCCCGCTGCGGCTTCGTCGCGGAGCTCGTGTGCGGAGCGGGTGCTGACCGCGCGGCGCCAGGCGGGGGACCCGTGCGGGTCGTCGTACCAGTGGTCGTCGGACCCGAGCGCGGCCGTGAGTGCGTCGTCGAGCCCGTCGGCCGTCGGGACCCCGGCGAACCGGAACACGATCGGGCGCGGGGTGGCCGCCGTGACCACGAGCACGAACTCCTGCGCGGACCACCGTGCGGTGACGAGGGACCCCGACCGGCCGTACGGGCTGAGCGACACGCGCCGGTACCCGGTCGTCGCTCGGAGAGCCGCCTCCGGGACCTCGAAGGACCGGATGACCTCGTCGTGGCGCAGGTCGAGCGTGCGCACGCCGAGGACGAGCCGCTCGACGGGCACCCGCCGCTCCCCGCCGTCGGGCGTCCAGATGACCGCGGTGGCGTCGAGCGTGACGAGCAGCGCCGTCATCGCACCCGCGGGCAGTCCCACGGCCACGTTCCCGCCGACGGTCGCGGCGTTCCAGACCTTGAACGACGCGAGCAGGGCGTTCGCGCACTGCTCGACGAGCGGCCATGCGCGCCACGACACATCCGGCCGCACGCGGAGCAGCGACGCGATCGTGCAGGTCGCGGCGACGGTCAGGGTGCCGGGCGCGCGTTCGACGTCCGGCCAGGCGAGCGTCGTCAGGTCGACGAGGCCGGTCAGGCCGGGCTGTTCCTCCGAGAACAGCCACGTGCCGCCACCGAGCGGGCGGTCACCGGGGGAGAACGCGAGGTCGTCGCGGTGCGACGGTGTCCGCACGGTGCGGACGGAGACGAGGTCCATGGACGGGTCCGATCAGGGCAGGGCGACGGGGGACGGTCAGCGCACCGACTCGTCGGCCGTGCGCGATCATGCCCCGGTTCCATGCCATGTCGGCAACCGTAGGGAACCGGTGTTTCAGCACCGTTTCGGGGAAGCAACAGCCGGTGGCGGTCGCCGCGCGGGAGCCGTGACCTGCTCGACCCCTGCCCGAAACACGGGGGTGCCATCCTCCGGGACATGACCGTTCCGCTGTCCACCCCCGTCGTCGTCCACGTGTTCGACCGACTCGACGACGCCGAGGCCCGTGCACTCGTGACGTCCTGGGCCGCCGTGCCCCGGTGGGTCGAGGCCGTGCTCGCCGGTCGTCCGTTCGGGACCGTCGGCGCCCTCACCGCGGCGGCCGACCGGCTCGCACGCACGTGGACCGACGCCGAGGTCGAGGCCGCGCTCGCCGAGCACCCGCGCATCGGTGACCGTCCCGTCGGTGACGGGGCGGCGGCAACGGCCTCCCGGCTCGAGCAGGCTGCGTCCGCCGGTGCCGACGCGGCCACCGCCGCGGCGCTCCGGCAGGGGAACGCGGACTACGAAGCGCGGTTCGACCGGGTGTTCCTGGTCCGGGCCGCCGGGCGGACCGCGGACCAGGTCCTCGCCGAACTCCGCCGACGA
Organism: Curtobacterium sp. MCBD17_023; assembly: GCF_003224415.1. Lineage (NCBI taxonomy): Bacteria > Bacillati > Actinomycetota > Actinomycetes > Micrococcales > Microbacteriaceae > Curtobacterium > Curtobacterium sp. MCBD17_023. Next base: position 441,433 of record NZ_QKLJ01000003.1, on the reverse strand, counting down.
CTCGGCAACGACGACGACACCGAACGCACCGAGGTCGCCGACCAGCTGCGGGAGATCGCCCTCCTCCGACTCGCCAGGAGCGTCGCATGAGCCACCTCACCACCCACGTGCTCGACACCACGCACGGTCGACCGGCCGCGGGCATCGCCGTCACGCTCGTCGACGCCGACGGGGTGCTCGTCGCGTCCGGCACCACCGACCCGGACGGCCGCATCGCCGCGCTCGGCCCGGACCGCCTGCCGCCGGGGGAGTGGACGCTGACGTTCGCCACCGGCGCGTACTGGGCCGGACTCGGCCTGCCGGCGTTCCACCCCCGCGTGGTCGTCGTGCTCACGGTGCCGGACGACGCCGGGCACCTGCACGTCCCCCTGCTGCTCAGTCCGTTCGCCCACTCCACCTACCGAGGGAGCTGACCCCGACCATGACCGACACCACCACGACCGGCACCACCACCAGCACGTCCGTCCCGACGACCGTGCACCTCGGCGCGAACCAGTACGGGAAGGCCGAGGTCCGCCTGGTCCGGGTCACCCGCGACACCGACCGGCACGAGATCGAGGACCTCACCGTCACCACGCAGCTGCGCGGCGCGGCGCTCGCCGACTCCTACACGGACGGCGACAACGCGAAGGTCGTCGCGACCGACACGCAGAAGAACACCGTGTACGCCTTCGCCCGCGAGCACGGCGTGCACAGTCCCGAGGAGTTCCTGCTCCGGCTCGCCCGACACTTCACCACGGCGTTCGACTGGTACGACGGCGCGACGCTCTCCGCCGAGCAGCACACGTGGGAACGCATCACCGTCGCGGGGCGCGAGCACGACCACGCCTTCGTCCGGGCCGGTGCCGGCACCCGGACCGCGGTCGTCCAGGTCGACGGCGACGACGTGCACGTCATCGCCGGCGTGACGGACCTGACAGTGCTCAAGTCCACCGGCAGCGAGTTCCACGGTTTCCCGCGGGACGGTTACACCACCCTGGCCGAGACCGACGACCGGATCCTCGCGACCTCGGTGACCGCCCGCTGGCGGTACCTGCCGGACGCGGTCGCGGCGGGCATCGACCACGACGCCGTTTACGCCGGCGTGCTCGAGACCATGCTCGCGACCTTCGCGGAACTGCACTCCCTCGCGCTGCAGCAGACGCTCTTCGCGATGGGCCGGGCGGCGATCGAGGCGTTCCCCGAGATCGCCGAGGTGCGCTTCTCGATGCCGAACAAGCACCACTTCCTCGTCGACCTCGCGCCGTTCGGGCTCGACAACCCGGGCGAGGTCTTCTTCGCCGCCGACCGCCCGTACGGCCTCATCTCCGGCTCGGTCGTCCGGGACGGCGTGGCCGAGGCGCCCGCTGCGTGGACAGCGCTGCCCGGGTTCGTGTGACCGGGGCAGTTCCCCGGTGAGCGACCGCGCCGGGGGCACCACGGGCCTCCTGCTGGCGGCGGGGGCGGGCACCCGCATGGGCGTGCCGAAGGCCCTGGTCCGCGACGCCGGCGGGCGACCGTGGGTCACCACGGCGGTCGACACGCTGCTCGCCGGCGGGTGCGACGCGGTCGTCGTCGTGCTCGGGGCGTCCGCCCGGGAGGCCCGTCCGCTGGTCCCGGACCGGCCGTCGGTCCGCACGGTGGTCGCCTCCGCGTGGGCGGAGGGGATGGGGGCGTCGCTCGCCGCCGGGCTCGCCGTCGTCAGGGAGGACGACGAGACCGCCTCCGTGCTGGTGTCCCTCGTCGACCTGCCGGACCTGCCGGTCGCGGCGGTCCGGCGCGTGCTCGACGTGCCGGGTGATCGTCGTAGGGCCCTACGCCGAGCCGTGCACGACGGACGCCCGGGGCACCCCGTCCTCGTGGGGCGGGTGCACTGGGGGCCGCTGGCGGCGGTGCTCCACGGGGACCTCGGAGCTGGCCCGTACCTGCGGTCCGCCGGCGCCGAGCGGGTCGAGTGCGGCGACCTGTGGGACGGCCACGACCACGACCGGCCGGGACCCGGCCGCCGGTGAGCCGGGCGTGGCACGCAGACGGGAAGCCCGGTACCACCGGTACCGGGCCTCCCGTCTGCGCAGGTGACGACTACGCGACCGACGCGCGCACCTCGGCGAGGGTCGGGTAGTCGGTGTAGCCCTCGGCGCCCTGACCGTAGAAGAGCTCCGGCCGCGGCTCGTTGAGCTCGGCGTCCTGTTCCCAGCGCTCGGCGAGGTCCGGGTTCGCGATGGCCGGGCGGCCGACGGCGATGGCGTCGGCGATGTCCTCGTCGACGACCATGACCGCCTCGTCGCGGGTGGTCATCGCGCTGAAGCCGGAGTTGACGACGAACGGCGCACCGGCGGTCCGACGGATGTGCTGCACCAGGTCACCGGCGGGGTCGGCGTGCAGGACGTCGATGAAGGCGAGGCCGAGCGGTGCGAGCCCCTCGGCGATCGCGCTGTAGACGGCGCGCACGTCGTCGGCGTCGTCCTCGACGACACCCTGGATGCCGTGCGCCGGGGACAGGCGGATGCCGGTGCGGTCGGCGCCGATGGCCTCGGCGACTGCCGTGGTGACCTCCACTGCGAAGCGCGCGCGGTTCTCCGGCGAGCCGCCGTACTGGTCGGTCCGGGTGTTCGAGTGGGTCGACATGAACTCGTGCACCAGGTAGCCGTTCGCCCCGTGCACCTCGACGCCGTCGATGCCGGCGGCGACGGCGTTGCGGGCGGCCTGCACGAAGCCCTGGACGGCCTCGGCGACCTCGTCGGTCGTGAGCTCGTGGGGGACGGGCATGTCGGCCTTCGAGCCGTCGGCCAGGTGGGTCTGACCGGGGGCTGCGACGGCGCTCGGGCCGACGATGCGCGGGGTCTGCGCGATCGCGGGGTGCGAGACGCGGCCGCCGTGCATGAGCTGCATGACGATGGTGCCGCCACGCGCGTGCACGGCGTCGGCCACGCGGCGCCAGCCGGCGATCTGCTCCTCGGTCTCGATGCCGGGCTGCCCGGGGTACGAGCGGCCCTCCTGGACGGGCCAGGTGCCCTCGGTGACGATCATGCCGAGGCTCGCGCGCTGCGCGTATTGCTCGACGAGCAGGTCGTTCGGGACGCCGTGCTCACCGGCGCGGGTGCGCGTGAGCGGTGCCATGACGATGCGGTTGCTGAGTCGGAGGGCGCCGAGGGCGGCGGGTTCGAAGAGCTTCACGTGAAGCGGGAACACGAGCGCCGTGTTGCGTATTCCGACTTCACGCGCCGCAGCGGTCCGTCGGCGTCAGCGGCGCGGGCAGACGAGGGTGGAGGAGCGCACCTGGCCCTCCGGCCGGATCACGGTGTGCAGGGACAGCGGCTGGTGACAGATCGGGCACTCGCGGTCGACGGTCCGGTCGTCGATCCCCTCGGGGTGGCCGGCACCGATCTGTGACGGGCCCATCTTGTCGATCAGCGTCGTGTTCCAGCGTTCGTACCACCGGGCGAAGCGTCCCATGGCTGCCTTCCGTTCGTACCCTGATCGTTAGTGTACTCGCTGTTCGCCTCAGACTGCGTCGACGACCTCCAGGAGTGCGGTGAGTTCGTCCTTGAGCGCCTCGAGCCGTGCGACCGGCCATCCCAGCCGTGCCGCGACGGTGACCGGGACTGCTTCGGCGCGGTCGCGGAGTGCGCGCCCCGCGGTCGTCAGCGACACCGCGAGCTGTCGTTCGTCCTCGGTGCTCCGGCCACGACGGACGTAGCCCGACGCTTCCAGCCGCTTCAGGAGCGGGCTCAAGGTCGCGGACTCCAGACGAAGCTCGGTCGCGATCTCCCGCACCGAGCGCGGGTCACGCTCCCACAGGGCGAGCATCACGAGGTACTGCGGGTGGGTGAGGCCCATCGGTTCGAGCAGCTCGCGGTAGAGCCCGACGACGCTCCGGCTCGTGGCCGCGAGGGCGAAGCAGAGCTGCCGGTCGAGGGAGAGCGGGTCCGTCGCGGTGTTCGCCATGCAGCCACCGTACCCTTCGTGCACGAAGAGACGCATGAGCGGTGCCCGCGACCGGACGCACAGGAGGCCCGGTGCCGGTCTCGTGGACCGGCACCGGGCCTCCAGGCGGTGGCGCTGCTGCCTACGCGCGGTGCGCCGGCGGGTGTCCCGAACCGTGCGTCGGCGCGTCCGGCTCCGCCGGAGCGGCGTGCGACCCGTGGTGGCCGCCGCCGGACTGCGCATCGCCGACGGGGTCCGTCGCTGCCTGTCCGGCGTCGGCCTGTCCCGTGGCGGCCGGGGTGCTGCCGTCCGCGACGGAGCGGTGCCCGGTGACCGGCTGCATGCGCTCGAGCTTCGCGCCCTCCACGTCCACGTCCGGCAGGATCCGGTCGAGCCACTTCGGGATCCACCAGGCGCTCCGACCGAGCAGGTGCATCACGGCCGGGATGAGCAGCATGCGGACGACGAACGCGTCGAGCAGGACACCGAACGCCAGACCGAACCCGATCGGCTTGATGGTCGAGGACTCCGAGAAGATGAAGCCCGCGAACACCGAGATCATGATGATCGCGGCCGCCGTGACCACCGCGCGGCCGGCGTGCAGCCCGCGCTGCACCGCGACCTTCGCGCTGGCCCCGTGGGCGTACGCCTCACGCATGCCGGAGACCAGGAAGAGCTGGTAGTCCATCGCGAGCCCGAACAGGATGCCGATCTCGATGATGGGCAGGAAGCTCAGGATCGGTGCCGGGTCGTGCACGCCGAACACGCTGCCGAGCCAGCCGAACTGGTAGATCGCGGTCAGGCCACCGAACGAGGCGAGCACGGACAGGATGAACCCCGCCGTCGCCGTGATCGGCACCAGGAACGACCGGAACACGATGATGAGGATGATCAGCGACAGGCCGACCACGACCGCCAGGTAGAGCGGCAGCACGTTCGCGAGCTTCTCGGACACGTCGATGTTCGCACTGGCGTTGCCCGCGACGCCGAGTTCCACCCGTCCGTCATCGGTCGAGACGCTCTGGGCGCGGAGGTCCTTGACGAGCTCCTCGGTCGAGACGCTGTCCGGGCCGCCGTTCGGCTTCACCTGGAAGGCGATGATCGTGCGGTCCTTCGACGCGCCGATCGGGAGCACGGCGTCGACGTCGTCGTTCTCCGCGAGCGCCTGGCCGATGGTGACCTCGGTCGCGGTGACGTCGTCCTCGCTGACCGCCTGCGGCAGTGTCGCGACGACGAGCAGCGGACCGTTCTGACCGGCGCCGAACTCCTGCTCGAGCGTCTTGTACGCCTTGTACTGGCTGGACTCGACCGCCTCGGACGACCCGGCGGGCAGACCGAGTCGCATCTGCGTGGCGGGGAGGGCGATCGTGCCGAGGACGGCGACGCCCGCGATGAGGGTGATGACCGCGCGCCAGGTCGACATCGGCTTGTTCGGCACCCGGACGGACCCGGTGTTGCCGATCTGCTGGCGCTCCTTCTTCCGCAGGATCCGGAGGCCGAGCAGCGACAGCAGTGCCGGCGTGAACGAGGTCGCGATGAGGATGGCGAACAGGACCGCCACCGCCCCGACCGTGCCCATCAGGCCGAGGAACGGGATGCCCGTGATGTTCAGCGCCAGGAGCGCGACGATGACCGTCGTGCCGGCGAAGACCACGGCGTTGCCCGAGGTGCCGTTCGCGAGCCCGATGGACTCGTGCACGCCCATGCCCTGCTTCAGCTGCGTCCGGTGCCGGTTGAGGATGAACAGCGAGTAGTCGATGCCGACGGCCAGGCCGAGCATCACCCCCAGGACCGGCGTGACCGAGATGAACTCGACGAGGTCCGAGAACGAGAGCGACGCGAGGGTGGCGACGCCGACGCCGAGCACCGCGCTGAGGAGCGGGATCGCGGCACCGATGACGGTGCGGAGCATGAGGAACAGCACGAGCGCCGCGATGACGACGCCGATGATCTCGCCCGGTCCGAGGATCGAGGGCACGCCCTGCGCGATGTCGTTGGACACGTACACGTCGACGCCGCTGATCGTCGCCGCCTCGGCGCGGTCGGAGATCTCCTGCTTGGTGGTCTGCGGGACCTCGTAGGTCGACTTCGTGAACTGCACCGTGCCGATGGCCGCGGAGTCGTCCGACGAGACGAAGCGGATCTCCTTCGACAGGTCGAGCAGGTCCGAGCCCTGTTCGAGGTCACGCTCGCTGTCCTCGAGTTTCTGCGTGTTCTGGTCGATGGTCTTCTGCGCGTCGGCGAGCTGCTGCTCGCCCGCGGTGAGCTGCTGCTGCTGGGCGTCGATCTGCGCCTGTGCCTGCTCGAGCTGCTGCTGGCCGGCCTGTGCCTGCGCCTGGGCGGCGGGGCTCGCAGCCGCGGCGGCACCGGCGGCGCTGGCCTGGGCCTCCGCCTGGGCCTTCTGCGCGTCGAGCTGGGCCTGGGCGTCCGCGATCTGCTGCTTGCCGGACTCCAGCTGCTCCTTCTGGGCGTCGAGCTGCGCCTGACCGTCTTCGAGCTCCTTCCGGCCGTCGCTGATCTCCTTGCGCCCGTCGACGATCTTCTGCCGCTGGTCGTCGAGTCGCTGCTGCGTCGCGAAACCGTCGGTCGTGCCCTTGACACCCGGCAGGTCCTCGAGGTCCGTCAGGAACGCCTGCACGTCGTCCCGCTGGGCGCTCGTGAAGGCCCCGCCGTCCTTCGTCTGGAAGACGATCGTCCCGTTGCCGCCGTTCGCGCTCGGGAACTTGTCGGCGAGTTCGTCCTGCACCTGGCTGGTCTTCGTGCCGGGGATCGAGATCGCGGAGGAGATCGTGCCCGAGAACAGGCTGAAGGTGACACCGGCGATCGCCATGAGCACGATCCAGGCGATGATCACCGTCCAGTGTCGGCGGGCCGCGAAGCGACCGAGGCGGTAGAGGAGACCGGCCATGCTGGGCGCCGTTCCTTTCGTGGTGGAGGGTTGTTGGTCGGAGTGGGGTGCGCCGGTGGACCCCGGGGGAGTGGTCGGTGGAGCAGGTCAGGATTCGGGGAGGTAGCCGCTGCGGACGCTGTGCACGAGCCGCCCGAGCAGTGCGTCCCAGGCGGCCCGGGCGTCGTCGTCGAGCCTCGGTCCGGTGGTCGTGAGCCAGTGGTCGGCGATCACGACGATGCCGCTCATCAACGAGTCCACCAGCAGGGCGGTGTCCAGGGCATCAGCTGCGGGATGGCGACGGGCGACCTCGCTGCGGAGGCGTCCCGTGACGCGCGCGAAGGCGGTCTGCGTCAGGGCGGTGGCCTTCGGGTCGTCGCCCTCCGGCTCGCCGAGGATCCGGTGCAGGCGGACGATGGCGCTCGGCAGGTCGGTGCCGCGGGCGGCCGACTCGAGCTCGTCGAACATCGCCGACCGTGAGCCGTCCCCGACCGGCGTGCTGGCGATCTCGGCCAGGAACCGGTCGATGATGACGGACAGTGCCTCCTCGCACACGGCCAGGCGTACCTCGTCGAGCGAGGCGAAGTGGTTGAAGACGGTGCGCCGGGCGACGTCGGCGCGTGCCGCGAGTTCGTCGACGCTGAACTCGCCGCCGCGGTCTTCGATGAGCTCGCGGGCAGCGCCGAGGATCGCCTCGCGGTGCCGTGCCTTGAGGGCAGCACGGCGATCGGGCGAGCGGGTCACGACGACGACGCTAGGTGCATCGATGCACTCGGTGCATCTTCGCCGGGCCGATCCACAGGAACGTCCCCCGGTCGACTCAGCGCGATGCGCGCCGGTGTCGTCCGTGTCGCTGCAGCAGTGCCACCCAGCGGGGGAGGCGGCGATCGCCGGCGACGACCGCCTCCGCGGTGGGGGACGGTGCGAACGCGAACCAGGGGCAGTTGGGGCAGACGTGCAGCCACTCGTGGACGGCGAGCCCGACGCCGTAGTACTGGTTCCGGGCGACGCGGAGCGGGCGTGAACACCGGGGACAGGACAGCTTGCCGCCGTCCCGGTCGATCGCGATCGATGGGGTGGTGTCTGCAGTGGTGCGTGCATCGTCGACAGCAGTCATGGCCCGAACCTCTCCGGTGTCCCGTCACGCTCCGTTGCGTGGCTGTGCGGAGAGGATACGACGCCTCCGGCCGCGTCGCACACCCGATCACCGCCGTGTCCGATGGACGCGGGGCCGGGCGTGCGGCGCTGCCGGTGCGGGTGGTGTCAGCGGAGCTGACGGAACGTCGCGCGGATGTCGGCGACGAGCAGTTCCGGCTGCTCGAGCAGGGCGAAGTGGCCGCCGCGGGCGACCTCGCTGAAGTGCACGAGGTGCGTGTACCGACGTTCGGCCCAGCGGCGGGAGCGTCGGACGTACTCGCCCGGCATGATGCTCAGGCCGACCGGGACGGTGAGCGGTGCCTCCACCGTGCCGGGGTTCGCCCACCCCGTCCGGTTCGCCTCCCAGTACATCCGCGCCGAGGAGGCCGCGGCGTTCGGGAGCCAGTAGAGCATCACGTCGTCGAGCACCTCGTCGCGGCTGAACAGCCGCTCGGCGTCGCCGTGTTCGTCGTGCGAGCCGCCGACGTCCTGGAACATCGCGTAGATCCACGCGGCGAGGCCGGCCGGGGAGTCGCTGAGTGCGTAGCCGATGGTCTGGGGGCGCGTCGCCATCTGCTGCGAGTACGCGGACAGTTCCTGCCAGTAGTGGCCGCTCTCCTGGAGCATCGCCTGCTCCTCCGGGGAGGCGTTCCGGACTTCGTCGTCGGTCGGCATGAAGAGCGCCATGTTGAGGTGGATGCCCGCGAGCCCGATCCCCTCGGCGGCTTCGAGCGCGGCGAGTCCGGCGGTCACGGTCGCGCCGAGGTCGCCGCCCTGTGCGAACCAGTCCGTGTACCCGAGACGGTGCATCAGCACCGACCACGCACGTGCGGTGCGCGCCAGGTCCCAGCCCGGGGTGGTCGGCTTCCCCGAGAACCCGAACCCGGGCAGGCTCGGGATGACGAGGTGGAACGCGTCCTCCGGCGCGCCGCCGTGGGAGACCGGGTCCGTGAGCGGCCCGATCGCGTGCCGGAACTCGAGGACGGAGCCGGGCCAGCCGTGAGTGAGGAGCAACGGCCGCGCTCCCGGCTCAGCCGATCGGACGTGCAGGAAGTGCACGTCGAGCCCGTCGATCGTCGTCGTGTGCTGGCCCCATCCGTTCAGGAGCGTCTCGACCCGTCGCCAGTCGTAGTCGGTCGCCCAGTGCTCGACCAGGGCGCGGATCTTCTCGAGCCGCGGTCCCTGCGAGGTGTCCGGCACGGTCTCCCGATCTGGCCACCGGGTGGCGAGCAGGCGCTGCCGGAGTTCGTCGAGTTCCTCCTGCGGGACGTCGAGGGTGAAGGGGGTGATCGCGGCCTGGTCGCTCATGGTGGTCTCCTCGTCGGGGAACGACTTGCTCCCGCTCGGAGATGATCTTTGCACAAGACGATCTCGGAGGTGTACCGTCTGCTGTATGGACGATCGAGTGACGGCAGGTGACCTCCCTGAGATCGACTGGGACGCGCAGGGCATCGAGACCGAGCTCGGTTGGGCCGTCCCCCTCGTCCTCCAGGAGTACGTCCGGCTCGGGAGCGTGGCGGTCGCGGACGTCCCCGGCGGTCCCCGCGGCTACCAGGTGCTCGTGGCGACCACGACGGAAGAAGCCTCCTCGCAGCTCCTGCTCGCGAACCGACTCGGCATCGACAAGACCCAGATGACCTACGTCATCGACGCGCTCGAGGCCGGCGGGTTCGTCGAACGCCGACCGGACCCGACCGACCGCCGTGTCCGTCAGGTGCACCCGACCGACGCCGGGCGCGCCCTGCTCAGCCGCACCCGCCGGACCCTCAGAGCTGCCGAGGAGGTCCTCATGCGGCACCTCGAGCCGGACGAACAGACAACGATGCGTCGGCTCCTGGCCCGCGTCGCGCTCGCCGCCGGGGCAGGGACAGCAGGAGCGCGCGGGGACGACCCCGCGTTCGAGCACCCCCTCGCCGTCCCGGAGCGATCCCGGCGGCGCACGCAGACCACCACCTCGTCGACCACCCCACAGTGAGGCCACTCCCCATGACCAGTACCGTCCTCGTCGCCGGCGCCACCGGCGACCTCGGCCAGCGCATCGTCCGCGAACTCCTGGAGCGTGACATCCGCGTCCGGGTCCTCACCCGCCCCGGGAGCGGGACTGCCACCGACCTCTTCGGCGCCGACCCGCGCGTCGACGTGGTCGCCCCGGCGTACACGGACCACGCGGCCCTCACCGAGGCCGTGGCAGGGGTCGACGTCGTCGTCTCGGCCGTCAGCGGGACCCGTCCCGTGATCGTGGACGCGCAGCGCGCCCTGCTCGCGGCGACCGTCGCGGCCGGCGTGCCGCGCTTCATCCCGTCGGACTACTCGGCCGACTACCGACGCATCACGCCCGGCACGAACCGCAACTTCGAACTCCGACGCGAGTTCGCCGCCGAGGTCGACGCCGCGCCCGTCCGCGCGACGTCGATCCTCACCGGCATGTTCACCGACCTGCTCACCGGCCAGGCGCCGATGATCCTGTTCGGGCGGCGCCGGGTCCTGTTCTGGTCCTCCGCCGACCAGGTCCTCGACTTCACCACGAAGGACGACGTCGCCCGCGTGGTGGCCCTCACCGCGTTGGACGACGACGCCCCGCGCGTCGTCGAGACGGCGGGCGACCACATCTCGGCACGGGACGTCGCGCACATCATGAGCGAGTTGACCGGGACCGCCTTCCGCCTGCAGTGGGCCGGCACGACCGGGACGCTCTCCGCGATGAGCGCGGTCGGGAAGCGGCTGTCGGGGAACCCGGACGAGACGTTCCCGGCCTGGCAGGGGATGCAGTACTTCGTGAGCATGTTCAGCGGGGAGGCGCAGCTGCGGCACGTCGACGACGACCGCTACGGTCCGCACACCTGGACGACCGTCCGCGACGTGCTCCGAGCACACCTCGAGCCGAACGCGACCCGGTGACGGAGGGGCCGTGACGCCCCGGACGGAGGACCGTTAGCGTGGCGGCCATGACGCAGATCGACCTGACCGGCCGGACCGCACTGGTGACCGGCTCCACGCAGGGCATCGGACTCGCGATCGCCGTGGACCTGGCCCGCGCCGGGGCGTCGGTGGTCGTGAACGGACGCGGTTCGGACGGGGTGCAGCGGGCGATCGGTTCCGTCCGCGATGCCGTCCACGGGGCGCAGGTCGTCGGTGTCGCCGCCGACCTGTCCACGGCGGACGGCGCGGCCGCGGTGCTCGACGCGCACCCGCACGTCGACGTGCTCGTCAACAACCTCGGGATCTTCGGCAGCCGCGACCCGTTCGCGATCACCGACGACGAATGGCGCCACTACTTCGAGGTGAACGTCCTCTCCGCGATCCGCCTGATCCGCTCCTACCTGCCCGCGATGACCGAGCACGGGTACGGGCGCGTGGTGTCCATCGCGAGCGACTCCGCCGTCGTCACCCCGGCCGAGATGATCCACTACGGCATGACGAAGACGGCACTGCTGGCCGTGACGCGGGGGTTCGCCAAGGCCGTCAAGGGCACGGGCGTCACCGTCAACACCGTGATCGCCGGACCGACCCACACCGCCGGCGTCGAGGACTTCGTCGCCGAGCTGGTCGGCACCGACCTGCCCTGGGACCAGGCACAGCGCACGTTCATGCGGGAGCACCGGCCGCAGTCCCTCGTCGAGCGCCTGCTCGAACCGGAGGAGGTCGCCCACATGGTGACCTACCTCGCGTCGCCGCTGGCGTCCGCCACGACCGGTGGTGCGCTCCGCGCGGACGGCGGGTACGTCGACGCGATCCTGCCGTGACCGGGCGACGGGGCGGGCACACCCGGGTGGCAGCGCTCGCCGCGGTGGTGGCCCTGTCGCTCGGCCTCGCCGGGTGCCAGGACGCAGCTGCGTCCGATGCGACGCACAGCCCGTCCGGGACGGCCGCCGCGACCTCCGGACAGTCGACGCCGACGCCGACGTCGACTCCGGCAAGGATTCCGGCACCGACGACGGACGCGGCCGCCGAGCGGGCCTTCGCGGCACTCGAGACCGAGCACCACGCCCGGCTCGGCGTCGTCGCGATCGACACCGGCAGCGGGGTCGGTGTCGCGCACCGGGCGGACGAGCGGTTCGCGTTCGCCTCGGCGGCGAAGGTGTTCATCGCCGCGACCGTGCTCGACGCCGCCGCACCGGACGACCTCGACGCCGTCGTGCCGATCGGCCAGGGCGACGTGCTCTCGTACGCGCCGGTCACCGGTCAGCACGTCGGCTCGGGCATGACGGTGCGCGCACTGCTCGCGGCGATGGTGCGTTCGAGTGACAACACGGCGGCGAACCTGCTCGTGGCCAGGGTCGGCGGGCCGGCTGCCGTGCAGCGGTGGCTCCGCGGCATCGGGGACGACGTGACCCGGGTCGACCGCGTGGAACCGGACCTGAACGAGGCCGTGCCCGGTGACGAGCGGGACACGACCACTCCGGCCCAGTTCGCCGCCGATCTCCGCACGGTCCTGCTGGGCGCCCTCGACCCCGACGACCGCGCGTTGCTCGTCGGCCTGATGCGCGGGACGACGACGGGGGCGGGGACGATCCGCGCGGGCGTGCCCGAGGGCTGGACGGTCGCGGACAAGACCGGCACCGGGTCGTACGGCGTGCGGAACGACGTCGGGATCGTGACACCGCCCGGGCGTGACCCGATCGTGCTCGTCGTGATGACGGGCCACGACACCGCGGACGCCGAACCGGACGACGCGCTCGTCGCCGCTGCCACCCGCACCGCCCTGCGGGGCTGATCCCCGTCGGTCAGCGGGGGAGCACCGCCGACCACCGCTCGACGGCGTCGTAGGCGCGCTCGCGCACCGGCGCCGCCGAGAGCACGACGTCGTGCAGCGCGCCGTGCAGTCGGCGGACCGTCACCTCGTCGCCGAGTGACAGTGCGCGTCTCGCGACGGCGTCGACGTTGAGGGCCACGTCGGCGTGGGACATGCCCTCGTTCCACCGCGGCTGCAGCATGCTCTTGTCGCTGAGCATGACGAGCACCGGGACCGTGAGGCCGAGCCCGTGCGCGACCCGCTCCTGCCCGGCGAACACCGCGGCCAGCCAGCCCGGGTGCAGCGGGAAGCCGCGTTCGGGCCGCCACCGCTGGTCGTACGTCCACGACCCCTCGGCCGAGCTCGACACCGTGCGCGTGTAGAAGCCGGGGTCGACCGCCGGCATCGGCGCGAGGGGGTTCCGCTTCGCACCCAGCTTGATGACCGGCGCGACGACCGCCCGCCCGATCGCGTCGGCCTGGAACTCGAGCCACGGGCTGTTCAGCACGAGTCCGTCGACGAGCGCCGGGTGCCGCGCTGCCCAGAGCGCCAGCGTGAGCCCGCCCGTGGAGTGGCCCATCGGCACGAGCCGCCGGCGCTGCCCGGGGTGCTCTGCCCGGATCGCGTCGAGCGCGGCGGCGATGTCCTCGTCGTAGGTGGCCAGGTCGCCCACGTGCCCGGGCGTCTGGTGCGGCCGCAGGCTCCGCCCGTACTTCCGCAGGTCGAGGGCGTGGAAGCGGGCGCCGAGCCGTTCGACGCGCTCGGCGAGCTCGGTCTGGAAGAAGTAGTCCGACCACCCGTGCACGTACAGGACGTCGACGTCGTGCAGCGGACCGGCGTGGGGTCGGAGCCGGTCGGTCATCGTCCGCCGCCGACGGACCAGGGTGGCGACGACCGGGCCTTCGGCGTCCTCGCCGAGCGGGAGCTCGAGTCGCTCGTACGGCGGGCCGAGGACGTCCTCGTGCCACCCCGCGTCGGTCATGCCTCGTTCCTACCGCACGACGCTGCGCGACGACGGACGGGAGGTCCCCACCGGGCACGGCCGCGACGCCGCTGGCGCGTCGCCGCGGTACCGGCCGGCGTGGGCCCACCGCACCTTCTGGTGGCGGGCCTCCCGTCCGTGGTCGTGGGGTCGCTCAGGCGACCGGCTCGCTGTCGTCGAGCCAGCCGGCGAGCTTCGTCATGTAGTCGGCCTGCGAGGCGTAGTCGAGCGCCGGGAAGGTGAAGCTGTGCACCTGACCGGCCTGCAGGGCCGGGTCGTCGGCGAACGTGGGCTGCTTCTCGAGGTCGGCCACCTGGTAGCCCTGCTGCGACAGCAGGATGACGTCGGCCGAGATCTGGCCCGCGTTCTCCCAGCTGTAGATGCCCCAGTAGAAGCCCTTCGGCTTCGGGGTCACCAGGTCGACGCCGAAGTCGCTCCACATCTGCAGCGTGGGCTCGTCGGACGGGCGGGTGACGTAGGCGCCGTCACCGTCGGCGTACATCGAGACGACGGACAGGCCGCTCTTCTCGGACGCGGTCCGGAGGGTCTCCTTCGCCGTGTCGAACTGCTGCTCCGCGGACTCCACGGCGGACTCGTCGGCGCCGAGGTCCTCGGCGAGGTCGGCGATGTCCTCGATGACGTCGAGGCCCTTGCCGCCCCACTTGACCGTCGCGACGGGGGCGATCGCCTCGACCTGCTCCTGCTGCTCCTTGTCCTTGAAGCCGTAGGCCGGCTGCGAGGCGTCGAGCGTGCCCTCCGCGTCGGTCGGGTAGACCGAGGTCACGACGAGGTCGGGCTTCAGCGCGGCGAGCTGCTCGAGGTCGATGTCGCCGTAGGCGGTGCCGAGCTGCGTGATGCCGTCCTGGTCGAGGTCGTCGAAGCGGGCGTCCTTCGCCATCGGGAGCTGGCCGAAGGTGCCGACCGGGCGGAGGCCGTACTCGATGAACGAGATCGCGATGTCGTTCAGGACCACGACGCGCTCCGGCGTGTGGTCGACCTTCACCGTCGTGCCCATGGCGTCCTCGTACGACCAGGCCCCGGACGACGCCTTCGCGTCGTTGCCGGTGTCGTCGGAGGCACCGGTGCCGGAGCACCCGGTGAGGATGAGGGCCGTCGCGGTGACGGCGGTCAGGAGGGCGGCACGAACGGAGCCGCGGCGGGGAGTGTTCACGTTAGGTGAGCCTAACCTAACCAGGAGTTCCGCACCAGTCCGGGTCGCCCTCGGCCTCAGTCCGCGTTCCCGTCCGCCTCCGGCACGACCATCGGCGAGCCGGTCACCGGGTCCGGGACGACCCGCGCGTGCAGCCCGAACGCCCGCTCGAGCAGTGCCGGCGTGAGGACGTCGACCGGGGACCCGTCCGCGACGACCCCGCCGTCGTGGAGCACCACGAGGCGGTCGGAGTAGCGGGCGGCCAGCGTGAGGTCGTGGAGCACCATCACGACCGTGGCGCCCTGCTCCCGGTTGATCCGACGCACCAGACGCAACACGTCGAGCTGGTGCGCGAGGTCGAGGTAGGTGGTGGGTTCGTCGAGCAGGAGCGTGTCCGCCCGCTGCGCCAGGACGAGCGCGATCCAGGCGCGCTGCCGCTGCCCGCCGGACAGGCTCGCGACGTCGCGGTGGGCGACCTCGGTCAGACCGGTCGCGGCGATGGCGTCCTCCGCCACGGCGGCGTCCTCGGCGGTCCAGGGTCGGGCCCACGACTGGTGCGGGTTCCGGCCGCGCATCACCAGGTCGAGCACGCTCGTCCCGGCGGGCGCGAGGGGCGACTGCGGGAGGATCGCGAGCTTCCGCGCGACCGCCCGGTTCGCCTCCTTCCGGATCGGCGCACCGTCGAGCAGCACCTCGCCGGACTGGGGCTTGAGCACGCGGCCGAGCGCCTTGAGGAGCGTCGACTTGCCGCAGCCGTTCGCGCCGAGGAACGTCGTCACCGTGCCCCGCTCCACCGCCAGGTCGAGGTCGCGGAGCACCGGGTGCTTGTCGTACCCGACGGACAGGCCACGGGCCTCCAGGACGGGTCCGGCGTGTACGCGGTCCGGCGTGGTCACGGCCGCGGGGGCCGGCGGGGTCGTCGTGGTCATCGGGACATCTCCTTGCGGTGACGGATGAGGAGCCAGATCAGGTACGGGGCGCCGATCACGGTGGTGACGATGCCGACCGGCACCTGCCAGGGGAACGCCGACCGGGCGAGCAGGTCCGCGCCGAGCACGAGCACCGCCCCGAGGGCCGCCGACAGCAGCAGCGGCGGCCGGTTCGTCCCGGCCAGTCGCACGGCGATCTGCGGCACGACGAACGCGACGAACCCGACCGGGCCCGCGGCAGCGACCGCCGCGGCCGTGAGGACGACCGCCAGGCCGATGACGAGCAGCCGGTGCCGCTGCACGCCGAGGCCGACGCCGGTGGCGACCTCGTCCCCGAGCTGCCCGATCCCGAGCGCCGCCGACGTGGCGAGCGCGATCGGGACGCCGACCGCGGCGATGACGAGGAGCGGCCACACGGTCGTCCACGACGTGCTCGAGAGACTGCCGACGAGCCACTGCGACGCCGCGGTCGCCTGGGTGATCTTCGCGCGGACGAGCAGGTAGCTCGTGACCGCGTCGAGCGTCGCGCTCACCCCGATGCCGACGAGGATCAGGCGGTGGCTCTGCACCCCGCCACGCCAGCCCAGGCCGTAGACGACCGTGGCGGCGACGAGCGCCCCGATCGTGGCGGCGACGGGGATGCCGCCGCCGAGGACCAGGGCGCTCACCGAGTAGCTGCCCCCGCCGAGGACGACCGCGGCCACGGCGCCAACGCTCGCGCCCGAGGTCACGCCGATGATGTCCGGCGTCCCGAGCGGGTTGCGCGTGAAGGTCTGCGTCAGGGCTCCGGCGACCGCCAGGGTCACGCCGACGAGGGCCCCGGTCAGGACGCGGGGGAGGCGCAGGGTCGTCACGATGAACGACTCCGGCCCGGACTCGAGTCCGAGCAGCGCCCGCACGACCGTGCCCGGTGCGATGAAGGTCGAGCCGATCGCGACGCCGAGCACGACGAGGAGCAGGGCGGCGACCACGGCGACGACCGAGGTGGTGAGGACCCGCGGACGCCAGGCGAGCCCGATCGGCCCGATGCGGATGCCCTTCCGGGCCCCGGTCGGTGTCGCGGCGGGCGCGGTCGTGGTCGCCGCGCTCACAGGGACACCAGCGATCGACGGCGTGCGACGGCGACGAACACCGGTCCGCCGATGACGGCGAGCACGATCCCGACCTCGACCTCGGCGAACCCGCCCACGAGTCGGCCCACGACGTCGGCGAGCAGGACGAGCGCGGCGCCGAGCAGCGCCGAGGCGGGCAGGGTCCAGCGGTGGCCGGTGCCGACGACGGCCCGGGCGACGTGCGGGACGGTCAGCCCCACGAACGCGACCGGACCGGCGGCCGCCGTCGCACCTGCGGCGAGGAGCGTGATGCCACCGAGGCCGACGAGCCGGGCGGTGAGCAGGTCCTCCCCGAGTCCCTTCGCGAGCTCCGAGCCGAGGCCGAGCGCGTCGAGGGCGCGGGTGTTCCAGATCGCGAGCACGAGTCCGACGGCCATGAACGGCCACGCGGCCTGCAGGACGTCGAGCTGTCGGCCGGACAGTGACCCGACCACCCAGAGCCGGTACGCGTCGAGGGACTCCTGGTCGGTGAGGACGATGAACGAGGTCAGGGCGCCGAGCAGCGCGGACACCGCGGCGCCGGCCAGGGCGAGGGGGACGGGGCTCGCGGTCCCGCTGCCGGCGACCGTGACGGAGAAGACGACGACGCTGGCGACCAATGCGCCGACCAGGGCGAACCAGACCGAGGCGCCGGTGCTCGTGACACCGAAGACGTACACGCCGAGCACGACGGCGAGGCCGGCGCCGGCGGAGACGCCGAACAGCCCGGGGTCGGCGAGCGGGTTCCGCGTGTGCCCCTGCATGAGGAGCCCGGCGATCCCGAGCGCGGCGCCGACGCTCGCGCCGATCAGCGTGCGGGGGATGCGGGAGCCCCAGACGACGGCCTCGTCGGTGCCCGAGCCGCTGCGGGTGAGGCCGGCGAGCACCCGGTCCACGCCGATGTGGTTGCTGCCGAGGAGCATGCTCGCGACCGCTGCGCCGAGCACCAGCACCGCCAGCCCGAGCAGGACGCCGACCCGACGACGAGCCGTCCGCCGGTGGACGCCGGTGGCACCGATCACCGCTCCGGGAGGGGCAGCGGGCGCGGTTCGGACGGCGAGGGGAGGGGGTGGCACGGGAGCCATATTAGGTTAGCCTTCCCTCATGGCGAAGATCCCGAGGCTGATGCCCGAGAACCCGCGGCTGTTCCGGGCGCGGGTCGTCCGTACCGAACGGCACACCCCGTCGGTCCACCGCGTCACCATCGCGAGCGACGAGATCCGCGACTTCCCGTTCCTCGGCTTCGACCACTGGTTCCGCCTGTTCCTGCAGCGCCCCGAGCAGGACGCCTTCCGGATGCCCGAGCTCGACGGCGCCACGTGGTGGCCGCAGTACCTCCGCGTCCCCGAGGAGTCGCGACCGCACTGCGCCAACTACACCGTCGCCGGACACCGGCCGGAGCTCGGCGAGATGGACATCGACTTCGTCGTGCACACCGACCAGGACGGCGGACTCGAGGGCCGCGCGGCGATCTGGGCCTGCAGCGCCCGACCCGGTGACGAACTCGCCCTGCTCGACCAGGGCTGCATCTTCGACTGCCCCGACGACGCCAGCGAGGTCGTCATCGCCGCCGAGGAGACCGGCCTGCCCGCCGTCGTCGGCATCGCCCGCTCGCTCCCGCGCGACGCCGTCGGCCGCATCATCCAGGAGGTCCCGACCGCGGACGACGTCCGCGACCTCGACGCCCCCGCCGGGGTCACCGTGACGTGGCTCGTGCGCGGCGACGCCACCGCGGTGCCCGGTCGTGCGGCGCTCGCCGAACTGCAGCGGCACGTGCCCTGCGACGACCGCGGCTACGCCTTCGTCGTGGGGGAGTCCCGACTCGCCACCGAGGGCCGCCGCCACCTGCACCGCGCCGGGCTGCCCAAGTCGCGGATCACGTTCTCCGGCTTCTGGAAGCACGACGCACGGATGCCCGTCCCGGCCTGAGCGGCGCGCGTATCCTCGCGCCATGAGCTGCCGCCTGAGCGAACTGGTCCTCAACTGCGACGACCCCGAGGCGCTGTCGCGCTTCTGGTGCGCCGTCCTCGGCTACGTCGAACTCGGCGCGGACGAGGACGGCATCGAGATCGGCCCGGCGTCCGGCTTCGGCGGCGCTGCGCCCACGATCATCCTCTCCCGCGTGCCGCACGCGAAGACCCAGCCGCTGCGCCTGCACCTCGACGTCAACCCGGTCGACCGCGACCAGGACGCGGAACTCGAGCGGCTCCTCGCACTCGGTGCCCGTCCGGCGGACGTCGGGCAGACGGGCGACGAGTCGTGGCACGTGCTGCAGGACCCCGAGGGCAACGAGTTCTGCCTGTTGCGCACGCGGCTCGCTCCGCTCGCCTCCGCCTGAGACCACCCACGACGGACGGGAGGCTCCCCACCGAGTGGTGGGGAGCCTCCCGTCCCATGGGGTCCGGACCACGGTCCGGGCCGGCTCAGCCCTTCAGGCCGGAGCCCGTGACGCCCTCCACGATCTGCCGCTGGAAGACCAGGTAGAGGATGATGAGCGGCAGCGCCGCGAGGAGCGCGCCCGCCTGGATGTCGGCGTACCGCTGGCCGAAGCTGCCCTGGACCGTGGCGAGCCCGACCGGGATCGTCATGAGGTCCGGGTTCGACAGCACGAACAGGGGCAGCAGCAGGTTGTTCCACACCCCGACGAAGGTCAGGATCGTCACCGCGGCGATCACCGGACGCGACAGCGGCAGGATGACCGACCAGTAGACCTTCCAGATGCCGGCACCGTCGATGCGTGCCGCCTCCTCGAGCTCCTTCGGGATGCCGTCGAAGAACTGCTTGAAGATGAACACCGCGATCACCGCCGGGACCTGCGGGAAGATCACCGACCAGTAGGTGTTCAGCAGGCCGACCGCGTTGAGCTCCTGGAAGATCGGGATGATCAGGACCTGCGTCGGGATCATGATGCCCAGGATGATGAGCAGGAACGCCACGTTGCGGCCGCGGAACACGAGCCGGGACAGCGCGAAGGCCGCCATCGAGGCGAACAGCACCGTGAGCACCGCGGTGATGACGCTCGTGATGCCGCTTGCGAGGTACCAGTTCCAGATGTCGCCCGACTGGAACAGGGACGAGTACGAGTGCACCGTCGGGTTCCAGTCCGACAGGATCTTGCCGGCGCCGAGCGCGGCCACCCCGTTGTCGGAGAGGGACGTCTTCAGCGCGAACAGGCTCGGGATGAGCCAGATGATCGCGAAGACCGTCAGGACGACGCCGGAGGCGATGGTGAAGCCCCTGCCGGAGACACCGATCTTGGCGGCGCTCGTCGGGGCGGCCGAGGAGACACCGGTACGGAGCTTGGCACGGCCGGTGGTGATGCTCTCGGTGGTGGTCATCTCAGGCCCCGATCTCACGCTTGGCGGCAGCGCGCTCGACGAGCTGCCGGATGACCGCGATCGCGACGATCACGATGAACAGGAGGACGGACGCCGCGGACGCCGCGCCGAGTCGGTTGTCGGTGAAGCCGACGCCGGTGATGAGCTGCAGCGAGACCTGGGTCGAGATGCCCGGGCCGCCGTTCGTCATCAGGTATACCTGGTCGAAGATCTTCAGGGACGCGATGATCTGCAGCAGGATGACGAGCGTCGTGGTGCGGCCGAGCAGCGGCAGCGTGATGGACTTGATCTGCTGCCAGTTCGAGGCACCGTCGACCGCGGCCGCTTCGTACAGCTCACGCGGGATCTCCTGCAGGCCGGCCAGGTACAGCACGAAGTTGAAGCCCAGCGTCCACCAGACGGTCGCGATCGCGACGCCGATCATCGCCGTGTTCGGGCTGGAGAGCATGCCCGAGCCCGGGGTCATGCCGAGCGCGGTCTGCAGGCTCGCCCACAGGCCGGTGCTCGGCGTGAAGATGAACACCCAGATGAGGGAGATCGTCGCCGAGGGCAGGATGAACGGCAGGAAGAACGCCAGGCGGAAGAACCACTGCCCCTTGTTCATCCGGTTCGTCAGCACGGCGAAGACGAACGCCAGGATCACCAGCGGCGGCGTCGTGTACAGGGTGAACTGGAGCGTGTGCCAGAGCGACGACCAGAAGTCGCTCCGCCCGAGCATCTCGGCGTAGTTCGCGAACCCCGCGAAGCTGCCGAGCCCGGTGCGCACGGTCGAGGTGTTGAAGAAGCTCGTGACGATCATCCAGATCGTCGGGCCGAGCAGGAAGGCCACGTAGAACAGGCCGAAGGGGGCGAGGAACAGCCACCCGCTGCGGCCCTGGCCGCTGGTGATGCTGGTCCGGTGTGAGCGGAGCCGCCGTGGTGCAGTGGCCGCATCCGTGGGGCGGTCGAGGACTGGTGCTGTGGTCACGTCATCGTGCCTTTCGCGGGGTGTTCACGGTGTTCGCGCGCCTGGTCACAGGGGGCTCGGGGTGTTGAGGTAGGTCGCCAGCTGGCTCTTGATGGCGCGGAGTGCCTGGGCCGGGCTCGAGCTGCCCTGCTGCACGAGCGCGAGCTGGGCGCCGACGGTGCCCTCGAAGGTCGACCCGGACCCGCCGTACCAGGCGGCGTCGTCGAAGACCGCCGTCTCGGCCGCGGCGGCGTAGTTCGACTGCGGGGTGAGCTCCTTGTACGCGGTGCTGTCGAAGGTCGGCATGTACGCGGGCACGTGGCCGCCCTCGGCCCAGGTCAGGCTCTGCTCGAGCATCTGCTTGATGAAGAGCATGTGCTGCTTGCGCTGCTCGGGCGTGCGGTCCTTCTTCGGCAGGATGAAGGTGTGCGCGTCGGCCTGCGTGGCGGGCTTGTCGTACAGCTGCGGGATCGGCGCCATGCCGAACTCGAGCCCCTTGATCGACTGGGCGGTGCTGATCTCCCACTCGCCCTGCATGAAGAAGCCGGCCTTGCCGTCGAACATGAGCGACTGCGCGGTGGCGTAGTCGAGGGCCTTGTTGAGCCACCCTTCCTTCACCCACTTCTGGGTGCGGCTCGTGACCTCGTTGTAGGCGTCCTCGTTGACGGTGAGCTTCGCGCCGCCGTCGCTGATGAACGGCGTCGCGCCCTCGATCTGGTTGTACATCGTCCAGAAGAAGCGCCACGGGGTCGCGGTCTCGGGCACGACGTTCGCGACGTTCAGCGCGTTGCCGCCGGTGACCTTCGACACCGCGGCGAGGGCACGCTCGAAGTTCTCCATCCCGTCCAGGTTCGTGAGCTGGTCGTCGCTGTCGAGCAGACCGGCCTTGCGGCAGACGTCGACGTTGTAGAACAGCACGAACGGGTGCGTGTCGAGCGGGATCGCGATGTTGTTGCCGTCGGTCTTCTGCGCCGTCCAGGCCTTCTGGTTGAAGTCGCTCGCCTTGAGACCCACGCTCGCCAGGTCGTCGGCCGTGATCGGGTCGAGCAGGTCGCCGTCCCAGAGCGGCTTCGCGCGGGTCAGGTGCGCGATCGCGACGTCCGGCGGCTTGTTCCCGACGGTCGCCAGTGTCACCTTCGAGTAGTACGGGTTGCCCCACGCGAACGTCGTCGCCTGCAGGGCGGAGGAGCCGCCGTGCTGCTTCGCGTACCCGTCCTCCATGGTCTTCATGCGGACGCCGTCACCGCCACCGAACAGGTTCCAGAAGACGAGCGTCTCGGGGGCGAGCGGGGTTCCGGCGAGCCCGGCGGAGAGGGGGCTTGCGCAGGCGGCCAGCGGCAGCACGGTGGCCGCCGCGGCTCCGGCGGCGAGCAGGCTCCTGCGGGTGAACGCGGACCCGCGGGGTGGCGGGACGGGACGGTTCGGCATGGCATCACTCCATCGGGACGGGCCGAAGCGGGACGTCATCCAGGGGAGGAGTGCTGTCCCGTTCTCGGGGCGTCGGTGCCCCGTGAGCGCTCACGTTAGCGCCGCGCCGTCGGGCGCGCCAGCCCTTCCGTCCCGTGTCGACACCCGATAGCGTTTCCCTCAGGTGAGCGCTCACTTCCGTGACGCCGCGGAACACAACTGCTCGACGCACAGCCTGATCGAAGGAGATCATCCATGCCCCGCACACACCTCGTCCTCGACTCCGCGTTCACGGTGGGCCCGGTGCGGCGCCGACTGTTCGGCGGGTTCGTCGAGCACCTCGGGCGGCACGTCTACGACGGCATCCACGAGCCCGCGCACGAGTCGGCCGACGAGCACGGCTTCCGGAAGGACGTCATCGAGCTGGTCAAGGAGCTCGGCGTCACGACCATCCGCTACCCCGGCGGCAACTTCGTCTCCGGCTACAAGTGGGAGGACGGCGTCGGCCCCGTCGACCAGCGTCCCCGCCGGCTCGACCTGGCCTGGCACTCGACCGAGACGAACGAGGTCGGCCTGCACGAGTTCCAGCAGTGGCTCGACTCGGTCGGCTCCGAGCTGATGCTCGCCGTGAACCTCGGCACCCGCGGCACCGCCGAGGCGATCGAACTCCTCGAGTACGCGAACATCCCCGGCGGGACGGCCCTGTCCGAGCAGCGCCGGGCGAACGGCAAGGACGAGCCGTTCGGCATCACGATGTGGTGCCTCGGCAATGAGATGGACGGACCGTGGCAGCTCGGCCACAAGAACGCCGAGGACTACGGCAAGCTCGCGGCGATGACCGCCAAGGCCATGCGGCAGATCCAGCCCGGTCTGGAACTGGTGGCGTGCGGGTCGTCGGGCGCGTCGATGCCCACGTTCGGCGAGTGGGAGCGCACCGTCCTCGAGCACGCGTACGAGGACGTCGACTACATCTCGGCGCACGCGTACTACGAGGAGGACGACGACCTCACCTCGTTCCTGGCGTCCGGCGCCAACATGGACCACTTCATCAAGACGGTGACGACCGCGGCGGACCACGTGCAGGCGCACAAGAAGTCCGACAAGCGCATCGACATCTCGTTCGACGAGTGGAACGTCTGGTCGATCACGAAGTGGGAGGAGAAGGCGAAGACCTTCACGCTCGAGGACTGGCCGGTCGCCCCGCGCCTGCTCGAGGACGTCTACACGGTCGCCGACGCCGTCGTGCTCGGCGGGCTGCTCATCTCGCTCCTCCGCCACGCCGACCGCGTCGCCTCCGCGTCGATCGCCCAGCTCGTCAACGTCATCGGCCCGATCATGACCGAGCCCGGGGGCGAGGCCTGGCGCCAGACGACGTTCTTCCCGTTCTCGGTGACGTCGCGCCTGGCCCACGGCACGTCGCTGAACGTGGTCGCGTCGGGCGACACGGTCGACGGCGGCAAGCACGGCACCGTGCCCGTCGTCGACTCGGCCGCCACCGTCGAGGACGGCCGCGCCGCGGTGTTCCTCGTCAACCGCCACCAGACCGAGAGCACCACGGTGACGATCGACCTCGCCGGCCTGTCGGTCGAGGGCGACGTGCACGCCGAGGGCATCTGGGACGACGACCTGCACGCCGTGAACGACCTGACGGACACCGCCCGCGTCGGCCTGAAGACGAACGAGTCCGTCCGCCGCGAGGGCGACACGATCACGATCGAGCTCCCGCCCGTGTCCTGGACGGCGATCTCGATCGGTTGAGCGCCTCGGTGCACGCTGCGTGCGGCGGGCGCCGAGTGAGCAGAGGACGCCGGGTCCCCGCGGGGCCCGGCGTTCCTCGTGTCCGGCGGCCGGCGCCGCCGCGACCCGGCGCCGCAGCGGTGCTTCGGGCGCGCGGGTACGGATGCGCCTGCCGGACCCGGCCGCCGAGCCGACAGATGTCCCCAGGTCTTCAGTGCCGGACTGTCGGTTCCGCGCACCGATCGGGCCGGGAGGCACGTGGCGGCCCGGTGCCGCGCCTCCTGACCGACCGGGCCAGGGCCGGCCTCTGGCCTGTCGGCCGATCCGGTCGCCGAACCGACAGATGTCCGCGGACCTTCCGCGGCGGACTGTCGGTTCGGCGCACCGGTCGGGTCGGGAGGCCCGCGGAGGCACGTGGCGGCGCGGCGGCCGCACCTGCGGTCCGGCGCTCAGCGCGCGGGCGGCGCCGCGGTGCTCGCGCGCTCGACGAGCCGCACCGGCACGAGGTCCGTCGCCGCGGTGGCGGCGCCACCCTCGATCTGCCTGAGCAGGGTCGCGACCGCGCGGCGCCCGACCTCGTCGAAGGACTGGTGCACGGTGGTGAGCGGCGGCCAGAACGAGTCGGACTCGGGGGAGTCGTCGAACCCCACCACGCTCAGCGTCGACGGCACCGGACGACCGAGTTCGTGGCAGGCGCGGAACACCCCGAGCGCGGTCTGGTCGTTCGCCGCGAAGACCGCCGTGATCTCGGGACGGGCCGCGATCGACACGCCCGCGCGGTAGCCGGAGGAGGTGTTCCAGTCGCCCTCGAACACCGGGGGGACCGTCCGCCCGGCGGCCGTCAACGTCGCCGCCCACGCTGCCTGGCGCCGTGCGGCCGAGTACGACGACGCCGGCCCGGAGACGTGCCAGACGGTGTCGTGCCCGAGGTCGAGCAGGTGCTGCGTGGCGAGCCGGGCGCCGTCGGCCTGGTCGGTGTCGATGGCCGGGTGCTCGGTGGTGCCGGTCGAGTCGACGACCACCATGGGCACGCCGTCGGGCAGGGCGACCTCGGCGGTGTCGATGACGTGCGACTCGATGATGATGACGACGCCGTCGACCGCCTGTTCGTGCAGGCGGGAGAACGCGCTGCGGACGCCCTCCTCGGTCCGGGAGGCCATCGGCAACAGCGTGATCGTGAAGTCCGCCGCGCCCGCGGCGTCGGCGATGGCCTCGAGCGTGCGCATGTTGCCGAACGACGCCAGCGTGAACATGATCACGCCGATGGTCCGGAAGCGCCCGGAGCGCAGGGCCCGGGCGGCGCGGTTCGGGCGGTACCCGAGCTCGGCCATCGCCTGCTGGACGCGTGTCCGGGTCTCGGGGCTGACGTTGTCGAAGCCGCGGGCCACGCGGGACACGGTCTGCATGGAGACCCCGGCGGCCTCGGCCACGGCGGAGAGCGACGGCGCCCGACGGGGGGAGGCCGCCGGGTCGGTGGTGGTCGAGATGGTCACGCGCCCCCTTCGTGCGGACGGCCGAGGTCGGCGTCCGTGCGCGACCGGTGCTGCGAACGCTAGTGCATGTTGACGTTGCCATGCTATGGTCGCCTCGTTCGATGTTGACGTCAACATCGGTCGGTCCGGGCAGCACGGAGTCGTGCTCTCCACCGGACGACCGACCGGCACATCGACGGCTCGCAGGACACGACGAAGGAGTCACATGAGCACGCTCACCGCGCGGAGCCCCGAGGCCGCGCCGCGACGGAGCGAGGGCACTGCTCCCGCCCCGCGTCGCCGTGGGAAGCCCCGGGGCCGCATGACCGGCTGGCTCTTCGTCGGCCCGTTCGTCGCCGTCCTCGTCCTCATGCTCATCGTTCCGATCGGGTACGCGCTCTGGCTCAGCCTGTTCCGCGACCAGCTCATCGGCGGCAACCAGTTCGTGTGGTTCGCCAACTACGTCCAGCTCTTCCAGGACGCCAAGTTCTGGTCCGGCTTCGGCCGGGTCGCGGTCTTCCTCGTCGTGCAGGTGCCGATCATGCTCGGCCTCGCCCTCGTCGCCGCCCTCGCGCTCGACAGTGCGCGGCTCTGGGGCACCGGGTTCTTCCGCATCGCGGTGTTCCTGCCCTACGCGGTCCCGGGCGTCGTCGCGGCGCTCATCTGGGGCTTCATCTACGGCAACCAGTTCGGCCTCACCGGTGCGGCGAACGACGCGATCGGCATCGACCTGCTCCAGCCGTTCAGCCCGACCTGGGTCCTCACGTCGATCGGCAACGTCGTCACGTGGGAGTTCCTCGGCTACAACATGCTGATCTTCTACGCGGCCCTCCGCACCGTCCCCGGCGAGCTGTACGAGGCCGCCGAACTCGACGGCGCGGGCCCGATGCGCACGGTCTTCTCGATCAAGCTCCCGGCCCTGCGCGGCCCGATGGTCATCGCCACGATCTTCTCGATCATCGGCAGCTTCCAGCTCTTCAACGAGCCGAACCTGCTCAAGACGCTCGCCCCGAACGTCATCGGCAGCGCCTTCACCCCGAACATGTACGCCTACTCGCTGTCCTTCAGCGGGCAGCAGTTCAACTACTCCGCCACCGTCGCGATCGTCATGGGCGTCATCACCGCCGTCATCGCCTACGTCGTGCAGGTCCGCGGCACTCGACAGGAGAACCGATGAGCACCCTGCAGGGTCCCGCACCCCTCACCGTCACCGAGGCGACCACGACGCAGCGCGACCCGCGTGAGCGACGCACCCGAGCCTCCCGGAAGGCGGCGCAGCCTGTCGACGGACGCAAGGTGAAGCGCTCCGGCCTGCTCACCGCGGTCATGGTCGTCTTCGTCGTGTACTCGTTCGCGCCGCTGTTCTACCTGCTCGTCAACAGCACGAAGACGCAGGCGTCGCTGCTGTCGACGTTCGGCCTGTGGTTCGGCGGGGACTTCCACCTCTGGCAGAACATCGTCGACACCCTCACCTACAACGACGGCATCTTCGTGCAGTGGCTCGGCAACACGCTGCTCTACGTGGTCGTCGGGGCCGGTGGAGCGACGCTGCTCGCGACCGTCGCCGGGTACGGCATGGCGAAGTTCCAGTTCCCGGGTCGTCGCGCCGTGTTCGCGATCGTCCTCGGCGCGATCGCCGTCCCGGGCACCGCCCTCGCCGTCCCGACGTTCCTGCTCTTCTCGCAGGTCGGCCTGACGAACACCCCCTGGGCGATCATCCTGCCGTCGCTCATCAGCCCGTTCGGCATGTACCTGATCTGGACCTACGCGGTCGAGGCGATCCCCACCGAACTCATCGAGGCCGCCCGCATGGACGGAGCGGGGGAGTTCCGGATCTTCTTCACGATCGCGCTGAAGCTCCTCGCTCCCGGTGTCGTGACGGTCCTGCTCTTCGCGGTCGTCGCGACCTGGAACAACTACTTCCTGCCGCTCATCATGCTGAGCGACCCGAAGTGGTACCCGCTGACCGTCGGCCTGAACCAGTGGAACGCGCAGGCCACCGGGTCCGGCGCGGAGCCGATCTACAACCTCGTCGTCACCGGTTCGCTCCTCACGATCATCCCGATCGTGGTCGCGTTCCTCTTCCTCCAGCGCTTCTGGCAGTCCGGCCTCGCGGCCGGGTCCGTCAAGGCCTGACCCGCCACCCGTCCCCGGTCCGCACACCGGACCGGCCGGGAGGCCCGGCACGAGTCCGCCACGGACCGCGCCGCACCCCGCACCACCCCCGCATTCCGCAGCAGTTCTCCACAACGAAGTGAAAGGCACCACCATGCAGAAGCGTCTCCGGCGCGGGCTCAGCGCCCTCGCCATCGGCGTCACCGCCGCCATGGCCCTCGCGGCCTGCTCGTCCGGCGGCTCCGGCTCCGGCGGCTCGTCCGACGACATCGCGACGGCACTCGACGAGGGCGGCACGCTGACCTACTGGTCGTGGACGCCGTCCGCGAAGGACCAGGTCGCCGCGTTCGAGAAGGCCTACCCGAAGGTGAAGGTCAAGCTCGTCAACGCCGGTACCGGTGCCGACCAGTACACGAAGCTGCAGAACACCGTGAAGGCCGGCTCGGGCGCCCCCGACGTCGCCCAGGTCGAGTACTACGCACTGCCGCAGTTCGCCCTGTCCGAGTCGCTCCTCGACCTGAGCTCGTACGGGTTCGGCGACCTGAAGGACAAGTTCGCCGCGAGCACCTGGAACTCGGTGTCGATGGACGGCAAGGTCTACGGCCTGCCCCAGGACTCCGGCCCCATGGCCATGTTCTACAACAAGAAGGTGTTCGACGAGTACGGCATCGAGGTGCCGAAGACGTGGGACGAGTACGTCGCGGCGGCGAAGAAGCTGCACGAGGCCGACCCCGAGAAGTACCTGGCCGCGGACTCCGGCGACGCGGGCTTCACCACGAGCATGATCGCCCAGGCCGGCGGCACCCCGTTCACCACCGACGGTGAGAAGGTGACGATCAACCTGCAGGACGAGGGCACGAAGAAGTGGACCGAGACCTGGGACCAGCTCGTCGAGCAGGGTCTCGTCGCGAAGACCGTCGGCTGGACCGACGACTGGTACAAGCAGCTCGGCAACGGCCAGATCGCCACGATGATCACCGGCGCCTGGATGCCCGGCAACCTCGAGGCCAGCGTCGCCGACGCGAAGGGTGACTGGCGCGTGGCACCGATGCCGACCTACGACGGTGGCCCCGCGCAGACCGCGAACAACGGCGGCAGCGCCCAGGTCGTCATGGAGCAGTCCGAGAACCCGGCTCTCGCTGCCGGCTTCCTCAAGTGGCTGAACTCCTCGAAGGAGTCCACGGGAATCTTCATGGAGTCCGGCGGGTTCCCGTCGACCACCGCGGACCTCGAGTCCTCGGCGTTCCTGGAGGAGAAGCCGGAGTACTTCGGCGGCCAGCAGATCAACAAGGTGCTCGTCGACGCGTCGAAGTCCTCGGACAACGACTTCGCCTACCTGCCGTACCAGGTGTACGCGAACAGCGTCTACGCCGACACCGTCGGGCAGTCGTACGAAAAGGGCACGTCGCTCGAGTCGGGTCTCGAGGCCTGGCAGGACGCGCTCGTGAAGTACGGCAAGGACCAGGGCTTCACGGTCTCCACCAAGTAGCAGCACCCCACCGACGCGGCCGTGCGGGCTTCCCGCACGGCCGCGTCCCCCTGCCGCCCCCTCCCAGAAAGGCGCGAGATGCGCTTCGCCATCGGCGACACCGACTTCCTGCTCGACGGGCAGCCGCACCGCGTGCTCTCCGGCGCGATCCACTACTTCCGCGTCCACCCCGACCTGTGGGCGGACCGGATCCGCAAGGCCAAGCTCATGGGCCTCAACACCGTCGAGACCTACGTCGCGTGGAACGCGCACGAGGCGACGCCGGGCACCTTCGACTTCACCGGCGGTCTCGACCTCGGCCGCTTCCTCGACCTCGTCGCGGCCGAGGGCATGCACGCCGTCGTCCGCCCCGGGCCGTACATCTGCGCCGAGTGGACGAACGGCGGGCTGCCGTTCTGGCTGTTCACCGACGGCACCGTCGGGATCCGCCGCGACGAGCCGCAGTTCCTGGCCGCCGTCGGACGCTACCTCGACGCCCTCGCGCCGATCCTCGTGCCACGACAGATCGACGCCGGCGGACCGATCGTGCTCGTGCAGGTCGAGAACGAGTACGGCGCGTACGGATCCGATCCCGTGTACCTGCAGAAGCTCGAGCGCATGCACCGGGACATCGGGCTCACCGTGCCGTTCACGAGCGTCGACCAGCCGATGGACTCCATGCTCGAGGACGGGTCGCTCCCGTCACTTCACAAGACCGGGTCGTTCGGCTCCCGGTCCGCCGAGCGGCTCGCCCGCCTCCGTCAGGCGCAGCCCACCGGTCCGCTGATGTGTTCCGAGTTCTGGGACGGGTGGTTCGACAGCTGGGGTGAGCACCACCACACCACGCCGGCGGCAGCCAGCGCCGAGGACCTCGACGTCCTGCTCGCCGCGGGTGGCTCCGTGAACATCTACATGTTCCACGGCGGGACCAACTTCGGCTTCACCAACGGCGCGAACGACAAGGGCGTGTACCGGCCCATCGCCACGTCCTACGACTACGACGCCCCGCTCGACGAGGCCGGCCGTCCGACCGACAAGTTCCACGCCTTCCGTCAGGTCATCGCGCGCTACGCGCCCGTGCCGGAGCTGCCGCCGACGATGCAGCCCGGCGGGTCCGGTCGGCTCGCGATGCACGACGACGGACGGGAGGCCCGACCCGCCCCCGCCGGGGACGTTGCCGTCCGCCTCGACCGCGTCGTACCGCTCGCCAGCCTCCTGCCGACGATCACGTCCTGGACCACGCACGAGACGCCGCCGACGTTCGACGAGCTCGGCGCCGCTTCCGGGTTCGTCCTGTACCGGACTGAGGTCGACCTGCCGGAGGGCGGCGTCCTCACGGTCGCGGAGGAGGTCCGGGACCGTGTGCTCGTCAGCCTCGCCGGACGTCCGGTCGGCGTCCTCGAGCGCGAGCACCACGACCGTGCCATCGCCCTGCCGCCGGCCACGGGCCTCCTGGAACTGCTCGTGGAGGACCAGGGGAGGGTCGACTACGGTCCCCGCATCGGCGAGCCGAAGGGCCTCGTCGGCGCGGTGCGCGTCGACGACGACGTCCTCACGCACTGGACGGTGTCGCCGCTCGCACTCGATCCGCTGCCGGACGCAGCCGTCGCAGTGCTCCGCGGGGCACCGGCGTCCGCGGGGGAGACCCTCGCCGGGCCGGCGTTCGCCTCCGGCACGTTCGACCTCCCCGCGAGCGGGGCCACGCTCGACCGGTACCTCGCCCTGGACGGCTTCCGGAAGGGCGTGGCGTGGGTGAACGGCTTCTGCCTCGGCCGCTACTGGTCGCGCGGACCCCAGGGCACCCTCGCCGTCCCCGGTCCGGTGCTCCGAGCCGGACGGAACGAGGTCGTCGTCCTCGAGGTGCACGCCGCGGCATCGCGCACGGTCTGCATGTGCGTCGAGCCGGAGCTCGGACACACCGAGGCCTGACGGAGCGGATCCGTGACGACGAACGGCCCCGGGGGATGCCCGGGGCCGTTCGTCGTGGTCGTGCGGTCAGCAGGTCGGTTCGGGCACGAGCACCGCGATCCGGCCGACGCGCACGAGCGGCACCCCACCGCGCTCACCCAGCCGTTCGCCGGCGAACCGGACGAGCACGCCGGACTCGGTCCGCTCGGCCTCGACGAGCGCGGCCGCCTGGGCCGGTGTGACCAGCAACTCCCACGGGCGGCGGACGCCCGCGTTGTCCTCGGAGCACAGCTCCAGCAAGAC
The DNA here is from genome assembly GCF_003224415.1 of Curtobacterium sp. MCBD17_023. Classification (NCBI taxonomy): domain Bacteria; kingdom Bacillati; phylum Actinomycetota; class Actinomycetes; order Micrococcales; family Microbacteriaceae; genus Curtobacterium; species Curtobacterium sp. MCBD17_023. The sequence goes on along the minus strand of NZ_QKLJ01000003.1, from coordinate 409,925 downwards.
GCCGACCCGCGTCCCCGTCGGCCCCTCGGTGGTGGTCGTCCCGGTGCGCAGTCCCACCAGCGCGCCCGTGTGCGTGACGATCTCGTTCATGGTTCCCCCTCGTTCTCGGCGTCCTCGCCGCGATGAGCTTACGGCTGCGAGGATCCCTCGCACCTCATCCGGAAGGTGGGGAAACGGGACGTGTCGTCCGCCGTTCGGCTGACGGCAGCATCGGAGGCGGTGCCGGGTCCGCCGCCCGGGTCGCGCAACGTGCCGTCGGTCGTCCGCCGGAGTCGCACGAGCTGCCGGGTCGGCTGGCTCGGAGCGGCGGTTCGTGCGACCTCGGCGCGACAGGCGCTACCGCTCGTCGAGACCGTCGAGGTCCGCGAGGGCCTGCTCGGCCTGGGCCAGGCGCTCGGACTCCGGTCGGGTCCACCACTCCGGGCCGCGTTCCCCGAGGCCGTGCTTCGCGAGCCCGTTGCGGTGACGGGCAGCTGCGACTGCGTCCTCGTCGCCGGCCCGTCTCGCCTGCTTCACGGCGTTGCGACCACGGCCGAGGTGGGACCGGAGGCGTGCGGCGACGTCCTCGGGGAGGGCCGGGTCGGTCCGTCGCCAGCGCCGTCCGTCCACGACGAAGTAGTGGTCGTCCTCCACGCCGGCGGTCATGCCGTCGAGTCTGCACGAGGCACCTCCAGAGGTGTCGGTGGTGACCGGTAGAACGGTGGGTGATGACCGAGTCCCGCATGCGCCCCCTGCTCGACGTCAAGCGCATCTACGCCGAGGACGCCGCCCTCGAACTGCCACGCGGGCAGGAGATCGTCGGGCAGTGGCCGGACGCCGAGATCGTGCCCGTCGCGTCGCACTGGCAGATCCCCGAGGTGCACGGCGACGAGCGGAACGTCTCCCGCTGGGTGCGGATCAAGACCGAGGCGCTCGTCCTCGGCGTGAAGAAGTCCCTCGTCACGAGGCCGAACGGCCGCTCGGCGGACTTCATCGCCCCGTCGACCGCGAACGGGTGCGCGATGGCGTGCGCGTACTGCTACGTGCCGCGTCGCAAGGGCTACAGCAACCCGGTCACCGTCTTCGCCAACATCGAGCAGATCACCAAGCACCTCGCTCGCAACATCCAGAAGCACGGGCAGAAGACCGAGCCGAACCAGTGCGACCCCGACGCGTGGGTGTACGACATCGGCGAGAACAGCGACTGTTCGGTGGACGCCATGCTCAGTGACAACGTCCGCGACCTCTGCGACCTGTTCCGGATGACACCGACGGCGAAGGCCTCGTTCGCGACGAAGTACGTCAACCGCGACCTGCTCGACTGGGACCCGATGGGGCGCACCCGCATCCGCTTCTCGCTCATGCCACACGAGACGGCGAAGGTGACCGACATCCGGACGTCACCGATCGCGGAACGACTGGCCGCCGTGAACGACTTCGTCGAGGCCGGGTACGAGGTCCACCTGAACTTCTCGCCCGTCATCCTGACGCCGACGTGGGAGGCCGACTGGGCCGCACTGCTGCGGGAGGTCGATGACGTGCTCTCCCCGGCTGCGAAGGCGCAGCTCGCGGCCGAGGTGATCTTCCTCACCCACAACGAGCAGCTGCACGAGGTGAACCTCGGCTGGCACCCGAAGGCGGAGGACCTGCTCTGGCGTCCGGACCTGCAGGAGCAGAAGCTGTCCCAGAACGGTGCTGTCAACATCCGGTACCGCGCGGCGATGAAGGCGCGGCACATCGAGCGCTTCCGCCAGCTCGTCGACGAGAACCTGCCCTCCTGCCGCATCCGCTACGCCTTTTGATGAGGTCCCGGGCAGGCTGGCGTCATGACACTCTCTGCGCGCGAACTGGCCGGGCGGATCTGCATCGGCGTCGCTGCGGTCGCGGCCCCCGTGGGCGCCTTCGTCTTCGACTACAACGAGACCCACGTGAAGAACCCGGCCTGGCCGCCGCACGCCAAGTTCCACAACGCGCAGACGATGTCACTCGCGGTGGCGTTGGCCGGCCTCACCGTGTGGCGCCTGCGTCCCGCGGTGCGTGACGTCGGTCTCGCGAGCAGCATCGCCTCGACCTACTGGGTGACACAGGTGACGAGCCTCGCCTTCCCCGGCACGGCGCTGGCCGATCCCGGAGTGCAGTACCGCGACGTCAAGGGCGACCAGCGCGTCCCGATCATCGCCTGCCTCGCGCTCGTCGCCGTGGGGACACTGCTCGCCCGTCGGCGTCCCTGACCCGAGCGGCCGATTGATCGAGTGGGTGTACACAGAACGTGCACACGTGTACCACTTATGTGTACGCATCGCCTGATGCAGCTCACCGCTCCTCTCGCCACGCTCGTCGGGCCGACCCAGGCCGATGCCCTCCGTGTCCTCGCACAGACCGACGCCGGCATGACCGGGCGCCAGGTCGCGCGAGTCGCTGGTGCCGCGCAACACACCGGCATCAAACGAGCGCTCGACAAACTGGAACATGCCGGACTGGTGTGCGTCGAACGCGGCCTCCAGCACTCGGCCTACCGGGTGAACCGTGACCACCTGCTGTGGCCCGCCGTCGAGCTCGTGCTCGGCGCCGGGGCGGAACTCGAGCGACGGATCCACGACTTCCTCGCCGGGGTCGATCCGTCCGTCCTCTCCGTGTCGATCTTCGGGTCCGTTGCGCGGGGAACGGCCACCGACGAGTCGGACGTGGATCTGCTCGTGGTCTTCGACACGGAGACCGATCTCGACGTCGTGGTGCAGCTCGGCGATCTGGTCCACCGCTGGACCGGCAACGAGTGCCAGGTGTTCGACGTCACCCGTGCTGACCTGGAGCGGTTCGCCGCCGAGGGCGACCCGCTCGTCGGCTCGTGGCGTGCGGATGCGCGCACCGTCTTCGGTCCGGACATCAGGACGTTGGTCTGATGTCGGTCCGGACGCGCGCCATGGACCGAGCAGCGGTCCGCAGGCGGCGCGACGAAGCGGAGGCGTACTACGAGGTGGCCGTCCTCTGCGCCGCGTCCTCGTCACATGCCGACTGGAAAGCCGCCGGCGCGAACGCCGTGCTCGGTGGCATCCGCTCGCAGACGAACCGCCTCGTGGTCGCGCTCGAACGCCTGGTCGTCACGATGCGGCAGAAGACCGACCCGACCAGCTGAGCCGGATCGATGCGGGCATCGCCCATGCCCTGGCCATCGTGACCCTGGGCGGTGCGTTCGGCAGCCTCGGGGTGCTTCCCGACGGCGCGCCCGGCAGGGTCTGAGCCTCGCGTACCCGGGCCGGCACCACGGCCTCAGCGCGGACGGCGGATCCGGATCGGGCCCTTCGCGGTCGACGGGTCGACGACGTTCCCGCCCTGGGTGATCTCGACCTCGCCACGTGCGACCATCCGCCGGGCGGCGCGACGCGCGGGTTCCATGAGGTCGCGCCAGTCCTCACCGCCGACGGCACGGGCGGCATCCGACGGGCAGATGCTCGAGGTCAGCGCGCGGGCGTCGAGCAGCGCGTCGATCGTGTGCTCGAGGGTCCGGTCCGTGTCGTCGAGCCCGTGGCGTCGGCACGCGTCTGAGCACCACTTGGTGTCCGGGCCGGCGGTGTCGGGCATGCGCCGACCGCAGGACGCGCACGTCCGTTCCGCGTGCGCGGCCTCGAGTCGGCGTGCGTCGTCCTCGGTCCGGATGGCTCGTCCCATGCGCCCATGATCGTCCCGGCCACCGACGCGCTTCCAGGCTGGCGGTACCCCGGTCCACGGTCCTGGCCAGGGCCGCCTGGCAGCATGCATGGATGGACACAGCAGCCGAGCCGAACCCCGCCGCCGCGACGAGGCCGAGCGAGCCCGCCTGGGTCGAGCACGTCATGTGGTGGCACGTCTACCCGCTCGGCTTCGTCGGTGCGGAGGTCCGGCCCGGCACCACGGTCGACGCACGTCCCGTGGAGCACCGGCTCGGGCACCTGGAGGGCTGGCTCGACCACGTGGTGGACCTCGGCTTGAACGGACTGCTGCTCGGGCCGGTCTTCGCGAGTTCGTCGCACGGCTACGACACGGTCGACCACTTCCGGATCGACCCCCGACTCGGCGACGACGCGGACTTCGACCGCCTGGTGGCCGCTGCGCGCGAGCGGGGGGTCCGTGTGCTGCTCGACGGCGTCTTCAACCACGTCGGCCGTGAGCACCCGGCGTTCCGCCAGCTCGAGACGGCGGGACCGGACGCCGACACCGCGGGCCTGTTCGCCGTCGACTGGTCGGGCTGGCAGCCGGGGCAGCCGGTACCGGTCGGGTCGTTCGAGGGGCACGACATCCTCGTCACACTCGACCACGCGTCGCAGCAGACCGAGGACCTCGTCGTCGCGGTCATGACGCACTGGCTGGAGCGTGGCATCGACGGCTGGCGGCTCGACGCGGCCTACGCGGTGCCGCCGGCGTTCTGGGCCCGGGTGCTGCCACGCGTGCGCGAGCGGTTCCCGGACGCCTGGTTCTCAGGCGAGGTCATCCACGGCGACACCGCGGCGATCGTCCGGGAGTCGACGATGGACTCGACCTCCCAGTACGAGCTGTGGCAGGCCATCTGGCACGGCATCGCCGACCGGAACTGCTTCGAACTGGCGCACGCGATCGAGCGGCACGACGAGTTGCTCGCGACCTCCGCCCCGAGCACGTTCGTCGGCAACCACGACGTCACCCGGATCGCGAGCGCGGTGGGGGAGGGGTTCGTCGGCCACGCCGTCGCGGTGCTCTTCACCGTCGCCGGCACGCCGTCGGTGTACGCGGGCGACGAGTTCGGCTGGACCGGCGTCAAGGAGCAGCGCGAGGGCGGCGACGACGCCGTCCGCCCCGCCTTCCCGGGGACGCCGCCGGAGCCGAGCGGGACCGCTGCCGAGCTGGTGCACGCGCACCAGGCGCTCGTCGCCCTCCGGCGTCGGCACCCGTGGCTGCACCGCGCGCACACGGACGTGGTGCACCTGACGAACGAGACGCTGGTCCTCCGGACCGCGACCGACCGGGAGGCCGTGGTCACCGCCCTGAACCTCTCGCCCGAGCCGGTGGTGCTGCCCGCGGCCGACGCGACGCGCGTCGAGGCGGGCCGGGCCGACCTGTCGGAGGGCGGGCTGCGCCTCACGGCCGGCGCCTGGGCGGTCCTGACCGCCTGACCTGCCGTCGGGACGGCAACGCGAAAGCGACAGATCTCCGTGGAAGTTCCACGGAGATCTGTCGCTTTGGGGAGGAACCGCGGGTGCTACTTCCGAGCGGAGGCCGCGCGGCGCTTGTTGAAGACGTCGAACGCCACGGCGGCGAGGAGCACCAGGCCCTTGATGAGCTGCTGGAACTCGGAACCGACACCGAGGATCGACATGCCGTTGTTGAGCAGACCGATGATGAGACCACCGACGATCGCGCCCGGGACCGTACCGATGCCACCGGTGACGGCAGCGCCACCGATGAACACGGCCGCGATGGCGTCGAGCTCGAAGCCGTTGCCCGCGCTCGGCGAGGCGAGGTTGAGCTGGCCGGTGAAGACGACGCCGGCGAGGGCCGAGATGACACCCATGTTCACGAACAGCAGGAACGTGACGCGCTTCGTCTTGACACCCGACAGCTGTGCGGCCAGCGGGTTGCCGCCGATCGCGTAGATGTGACGACCGAAGACCGCGCTGCGCATGACCATCGAGTACGCGATGACCAGGACGCCGAGGATCACGAGGACGATCGGGGTGCCGTTGTAGCTGGCGAGCAGCAGCGCGATGAAGATGACCAGCGCGACGGTGAACGCCATCTTGGTGATGAACCATGCGAACGGCTCGTCCTCGAGCTGGTACTTGCGACGGGTCGCACGACCACGGAAGCCGGTGATGACGAGGATCGCGGCGGCGGCGAGGCCGAGGATCATCGTGAGCGGCTCGTAGCCCGAGGTGCCGAAGGACGGCAGGAAGCCGGAGCCGAGCGAGCGGAAGCCGTCCGGGAAGGGCGAGATCTGCTGGTTCTGCAGGGCGATCTGGGCGGCACCGCGGAAGGCGAGCATGCCCGCCAGGGTCACGATGAACGCCGGGATCCCGAAGTAGGCGATCCAGAAGCCCTGCCACGCGCCGACCAGGGCGCCGAGGACCAGGCAGAGGACGACGGCGACCGGCCAGGGGATGCCCCACTGCGTGATCATGACGCCGGCCATGGCACCGGTGAACGCGACGACCGAACCGACGGAGAGGTCGATGTGGCCGGCGATGATCACCATCACCATGCCGATCGCGAGGATCAGGATGTAGCTGTTCTGGACGATCAGGTTCGAGACGTTGATCGGGGCCAGCGTGATGCCGTTCGTCGTCACCTGGAAGAAGATGACGATGACGATCAGCGCGATGAACAGGCCGATCTGTCGGAGCTGCCCGGTGAGGTAGCTGGCGGCGGACTTAAGCGCGTTCATTGACTGGGGTCTCCCGTTCCTGGGTCATGTACTGCATGAGGACTTCCGGCGACGCCTCGGAGCGCGGGACGTCGGCGGTGATGGTGCCCTCGGAGAGCGTGTAGATGCGGTCGCAGATGCCGAGCAGTTCGGGGAGTTCGGAGGAGATGACGATGATCCCCTTCCCCTGGTCCGCGAGCGCGTTGATGATCGTGTAGATCTCGTACTTCGCGCCGACGTCGATGCCGCGGGTCGGCTCATCGAGGATGAGCACGTCCGGGTCGGAGTACATCCACTTCGACAGGACGACCTTCTGCTGGTTCCCGCCGGAGAGCTTGCCGGTCACCGCGTTCACGGTCGGCGCCTTGATGTTCATGTTCTTGAGGAACTGGCGCGCGACGGTCGTCTCCTCGGAGCCGTTCACGAAGCCCCACTTGGCGAGCTTGCCGAGTGCCGAGCCGGAGACGTTCCGCTTGATGTCGTCGATCAGGTTGAGGCCGTAGCGCTTCCGGTCCTCGGTCGCGTAGGCCAGGCCGTTGTCGATCGCGGCGGTGACCGTGTTCGTCTTGATCGGGGTGCCGCGCTTGTAGACGGTGCCGCTGATCCCGGTTCCGTACGAGTGTCCGAAGACGCTCATCGCCAGCTCGGTGCGGCCGGCGCCCATCAGCCCGGCGATCCCGACGATCTCGCCGGCGCGGACGGTGAGGTTCGCCTGGTGGATGATCTCGCGGGAGGCGTCGAGCGGGTGGTGGACGGTCCAGTCCTCGATGCGCAGGAGCTCTTCGCCGATCTTCGACTCGTGCTCCGGGTAGCGGGTGGAGAGGTCGCGTCCGACCATGCCGCGGATGATGCGGTCCTCGGAGACCTCGCCGGCGTGCATGTCGAGGGTCTCGATGGTCTGGCCGTCACGGATGATCGTGACCTTGTCCGCGATCGCCTTGATCTCGTTGAGCTTGTGGCTGATGATGATCGCCGTCATGCCCTCGGCCTGCAGCGAGCGGATGAGCTCGAGCAGGTGCGCGGAGTCGTCGTCGTTCAGCGCGGCGGTCGGCTCGTCGAGGATGAGGAGCTTGACCTCCTTCGACAGTGCCTTCGCGATCTCGACGAGCTGCTGCTTGCCGACGCCGATGTCCGTGATCTTGGTGATCGGGTTGTCCTTGAGGCCGACGCGCTTCAGGAGCGCCGCGGCCTCGAGGTTCGTCTTGTTCCAGTCGATGAAGCCGCCCTTGGCGCGCTCGTTGCCGAGGAAGATGTTCTCGGCGATCGACAGGTAGGGGCTCAATGCGAGCTCCTGGTGGATGATGACGACGCCGGCGTCCTCGGAGTCGTTGATGGTCGAGAACGAGACGGGCTTCCCGTCGAGCAGGATCTCGCCGTCGAAGCTGCCGGCCGGGTAGACGCCGGACAGGACCTTCATGAGCGTGGACTTGCCCGCGCCGTTCTCACCGCAGATCGCGTGGACCTGGCCCCGTTCGACCTGGAGCGAGACGTTCTGCAGGGCCTTGACGCCGGGGAACGTCTTGGTGATGTCGCGCATCTCGAGGATGGTGTCCGCCACGGGACCGCCTTCCGTTGGGCGCCGGCACGGCGCGCGAGTGGGTGGGGACGGGCGGGAGGCCCGGTGCCAGCCCGGCACCGGGCCTCCCGTCCGGAGAGGAGTTGCGACCTACTTGAGGTCGGCGTCCGTGTAGTACCCGGAGTCGACGAGGACCTTCTCGTAGTTCTCCTTGGTGACGACCGTCGGCTGGAACAGGAACGTCGGGACGACCTTGACCTTGTTGTCGTAGGTCTTGGTGTCGTTGACCTCGGGCTTCTTGCCCGACAGCAGGTCCTGGGCCATCGACGCGGACTTGTCGGCGAGCTGGCGCGTGTCCTTGTAGATGGTCGAGTACTGCTGGTCGTTCATGATCGACTTGACCGAGGCGGCCTCGGCGTCCTGGCCGGTGATCACCGGGAGCGGGCGGTCGCCCGAACCGTAGCCGGCACCCTGGAGCGCCGAGATGATGCCGATCGAGATGCCGTCGTACGGGGAGAGCACGCCGTCGAGCTTGGTGCCGCCCGAGTACGACTTCGCGACGAGGTTCTGCATGCGGGACTTGGCGAGCGCCGGGTCCCACTGCTGCGTGGCGGCCTGCGTGAAGCCGTCCTGGCCAGAGCCGATCTTCAGCGTGCCGTCCTCGAGGTACGGCTTGAGGGTGTCCATGGCGCCGTTGAAGAAGAACGTGGCGTTGTTGTCGTCGGGCGAGCCGGCGAAGACCTCGATGTTGAAGGGGCCCTTCTCGTCGGTCTTCTTGCCGTCGGCGTCGAGGAGTCCGAGGCCGGTCAGGAGCGAGGTCGCCTGGTCGACGCCGACCTTGTAGTTGTCGAACGAGACGTAGTAGTCGACGTTCTTGTTGCCGGTGAGCAGGCGGTCGTAGGAGATGACCTTGATGCCGGCGTCGGCCGCTGCGTCGAGCTGGTCGGACAGCGAGCCACCGTCGATGGACGCGACGATGAGGACCTTCGCGCCCTTGGTGATCATGTTGCTGACCTGCTGGACCTGCTGCGGGATCTTGTTGTCCGCGTACTCGAGGTCGACCTTGTAGCCGGCCTTCTCGAGGCTGCTCTTGACGGCGTCGCCGTCCTTGATCCAACGCTCGGAGACCTTGGTCGGCATCGCGACGCCGACGAGGGCGCCCTTGTTGCCGTTGCCCTCGTCGCCGCCGTCAGAGCTGGTGGCACCGCGGCCGCCGGCAGAGCAGGCGGCCAGGGAGAGGGCGAGACCGAGAGCGGTGACGCTCGCGACGATCCTGCGCTTCTTCATCGAAGTACCTCTGTTCCTCTCGCGTCGACGTCGACGCGCTCGGGTGCGGGGCTGCTGTGTCCCGCTGGGGATGTGATGCTCCAAGTGAGCGCTCACATCATGTTGGTTCTGGTACACGGTGTCAACTCGTCGTGACCGGATCGGTATGTCGCCGCCCCGGACGGGCGCCGCGGTACGGTGACCGGGTGACCACGACGACGACGCCGAACGGCAGGCCCCGCAAGGCCCCGACGATCTTCGACGTCGCCGAGCGCGCGGGCGTCTCGCACCAGACCGTGAGCCGCGTGATCAACGGGGACCCGACGGTCCGTGACGGCTTCCGGTCGCGTGTGACCACCGCGATCGGGGAGCTCGGCTACCGTCCGCGCGCCGCTGCCCGGGCCCTGGCCGGTGGCCGGAGTCGTGCACTCGGCCTGGTGAGCGCGGGGGACGCGCTGTACGGACCGTCGAGCACCGCGATCGGGTTCGAGCGGGCCGCGCGCACCGCCGGGTACCACGTGCTCCTCTCGACGCTGCCCGACGACCCCCGGCCGGTCGACCTGTCCGAGGCGCTCACGACGCTGCTCGCCCAGGACGTCGCCGCCGTGGTGCTCGTCGCCGCGGACAACCGCGTGCTCGACGCCCTCGGCTCGTTGACCATGGCCGTGACGGTGCCCGTCGTCGTCGCGAACGCCGTGCAGCGGGACGCCGTGCCGACCGACCTGGTCGTGCCCGGCAGCGGCGGCGCCACCGTCTCGGCCGTCGCCATCGACCAGGCCGCCGGCACGACCATGGCGCTGCAGCACCTGTTCGACCGGGGGCACCGACGGATCGTGCACATCGCCGGACCCGGCGTCTCGCAGGAGGGCGAGGTGCGCCGTGCCACCTACGAGCGGACCATGCGCTCCCGCGGTCTGACCCCGGTCGTGCTCGACGGCGACTGGACCCCGGCGAGCGGGTTCGCGGCCGGGCGGTCCCTGGACGTGACGGCGGTCGACGCGGTCTTCGCGGGGAACGACCAGATGGCGCTCGGCGTCCTGCACGCCTTCGCCGAGGAGGGGCTGCGTGTCCCCGACGACATCGCCGTCGTGGGCTTCGACGACATCCCGGAGGCGGCGCACTTCACCCCGCCGCTGACCACCGTGCGCCAGGACTTCCAGGCGATGGGGGAGCGCGTGCTCGCCTCGGCCCGGGCGCTGCTCGAGGGCGGCCAGCACGACGAGGCGCTGCTGCAGCCGGAGCTGGTGGTGCGGCGCTCGTCCTGACGGGGGATCAGCTGCGGCGCGTGTCTCCCGGCCGTTCGATCGCGAGACCGCTGCACGCCCGCAGGTGGCGATCCACCCGGAGGGCGAAGCCCGGACAGCCGGCGCGCTCGAGAGCCGTCGCCAGACCTGCGTGCCGTGCCGGTCGCGCGGACCAGTACTGGTTCATCCGTCGAACCGTGCCCCGGACGTGCCACGACACGGCATCGTCGACGATCAGGAAGAACTCGTCGCACCTCAGGACCTCGTACGGCAGGTCATCGAGGTCGTGGAACCCCCGGTCCTCGGTGAGCAGGACGTCCGCGTGCGCCGCCACCGCCGCGGCGTGGACGTGCTGGTCCTTCGGGTCCGCGCCGCTCCAGGGGGTTCCACCCGGGAAGTCGTCAACGAGCTCGTCGATGCTCGCGATGATCGCGGCCCGCAGCCGTGTCGTGGCGCCTCCGTCTCGCTGCGGGTGGAGTTCCCGGAGCCGCGCGATCGTCTCCGCGAGGACGTCCTCCGTGGTGTGGAGTTGGAACATCGACGGGATCTCGGCGCGCAGCAGGCACACCCAGTCACGGAGGGTCCTGCTCACCCACACGTTGGCATCGACGAACACGCGCTTCGGCATCGGACCAGGGTACCGCTGCCATGTCACATCTCAGTCGAAGGCTTCGCCCGCTGCGAGGAGTTCGGCCGCGGCGGCGACCCGAGCCTGCCGCCGACGTTCGCGGAGTGCGAGGACGTCGTCGCGACGGAGTCGGGTGTGACTGCCGACCTTGCGGGCGGGGAGGTCCCCGCGGTCGACGAGCTTCATCAGCGTCGGGCGGGACACTCCGAGCAGCTGTGCTGCCCCGGTCGTCGTCAGGTCCGCGGTGACGGTCCGGATGTCGACTTCGGCCCCGTCCGCCGCGGCGTGCAGGAACGTCACCAGGGCCCCGGTCAGGGCTGGTGGCACGGGCAGGGTCGTCCCGTCGTCCAGCTCCAGGAGTGCGGCCGTGACCACGCGGTCACCGGCGTCCCCGACGACCCGCACGGCATCGCGCCGGACCGTCGGGTCTGCAGCGAGGTCCTCCTTCGTGGCGAGCGCCTTCGCGGGTGTCATCGTGTCTCCGGTTCCTGATTCGTGGACCTGGCTCTTCCGTCGGGATCGACGGTACGGGGTTGCACTTGCAAGTGCAACCCCGAGGGCTCGTCGTGCTGCCCGTCAATCGCCGTCGCCGTTCCGCCGACACGGCCGACGAGTTGTCCGCGTGAGCGCTCACGCGCTACGGTGTGAGCGCTCACTCGACGGCGAGAGCAGGAGGCCCCCATGAGCGACGACCGGACCCGCGAGATCGCGGACGGCCGCACGACCCTCGGCATCGAACTCGGTTCGACCCGCATCAAGGCGTGTCTGGTGGGGGAGGACCTGACGGTCATCGCCTCCGGTTCGCACGAGTGGGAGAACGAGTTCGTCGACGGACGCTGGACCTACCCGCTGGCAGCCGTCGAGACCGGTGTCCGTGCCGCGTACGCCGCGCTGGTGGCGGACGTGGAGGAGCAGCACGGCTCCGTCCCGACGGCCTTCCGCGCGGTCGGCGTCTCGGCCATGATGCACGGCTACCTGCCGTTCGACGCAGCGGGCGACCTCCTCGTCCCCTTCCGCACCTGGCGCAACACCTCGACGGGCCCGGCCGCCGCCGCGCTCAGCGACGCGCTCGGGTTCAACATCCCGCTCCGCTGGTCGGTCGCGCACCTGTACCAGGCCGTCCTCGACGACGAGCAGCACGTCGCGCACATCGACGGCATCACGACCCTCGCCGGGTACGTGCACCGCCGCCTGACGGGCCGGGACGTGCTCGGGGTCGGCGACGCCTCCGGGGTGTTCCCGATCGATCCGGCGACGCAGGACTACGACGCCGCGATGCTCAGCGCCGCACAGGACCTCATCGGTGTCCCCGACCTCCGGGCGCTGCTGCCCGAGGTGCTCGTCGCCGGCCAGGACGCCGGCACGCTCACCCCCGAGGGCGCGGCGTGGCTCGACGCGACCGGGACGCTGCAGCCCGGTGCTCCGCTCTGCCCGCCGGAGGGCGACGCCGGCACCGGCATGGTCGCCACGAACGCCGTCGCCCAGCGCACCGGCAACGTCAGCGTCGGCACGAGCATCTTCGCGATGGTCGTCCTCGAACGGCCGCTGTCGACCCCGCACGAGGAGCTCGACGTCGTCACGACACCCGCCGGCGACGCCGTCGCGATGGTGCACTGCAACAACGGTGCGAGCGAGATCGGCAGCTGGGCTCGGGTCTTCGGCCGTTTCGCCGCGGCCGCCGGTATCCCCGTCGACACCGACACCGTGTTCCGCACGCTCCTCGACGAGGCAGCGGACGCCGACACCGACGCCGGCGGACTGCTCGCGGTGAACTACCTGGCCGGCGAGCCCGTCACGGGTGTCGAGGACGGTCGCCCGCTGCTCCTCCGCGCGCCCGACGCCCGCTTCACGCTCGGCAACCTCGTCCGCGCGGAGCTCATGGGCGCGTTCGCGACGCTCGCGATCGGCATGGAGGTCCTGCACGGCGAGGGCGTCGCCGTCGACCGGATGACCGCGCACGGCGGGCTCTTCCGGACGCCCGGGCTGCCGCAGCGCCAGCTCGCCGCGGCCCTCCGCGTGCCGGTCGCCCTCGAGGCCACCGCGAGCGAGGGCGGGGCGTGGGGCATCGCCGTCCTGGCCGCCTACCTCGAGCACGCCGCCGACAGCTCCCTCGCCGAGTACCTCGACACCACGGTCTTCGGGTCCGCCGCGACGAACGTCGTCGAGCCCGACGACCGCGACGTCGCCGGCTTCACCGCGTACCTCGACCGCTTCCGCGCCGCGCTGCCGATCCAGGCGATCGCGGCCACGGTGCCCGGCGCGACCACCCGCGGCGGCGTGTCGACGGGCGCGGGTGAGCCGGGCCTCCAGGCCGACACCGACACCGACACCGACACCGACCCCCAGCAGGAACAGGACGTGATCTGATGACCGACGACACCACCCGGGCGGCCGTGGCGGCCGCGCGCGAGCGCGTGGCCCGCCTGCACGGCGAGCTCGTCCGCTACGGCCTGGTGATCTGGACCGGTGGCAACGTCTCCGAGCGCGTGCCCGGCACCGACCTCTTCGTGATCAAACCGAGCGGCGTCGTCAGCGAGGACCTCGCCCCGGAGAACCAGGTCGTCTGCACCCTCGACGGTGTGCCGGCCGACGGCTGGGGCAACGAGCACGGCCCGTCGAGCGACACCGCCGCGCACGCCTACGTGTACCGCAACATGCCCGAGGTGAACGGCGTCGTGCACACCCACTCGACGTACGCCACCGCCTGGGCCGCCCGCGCCGAGGAGATCCCCTGCGTCATCACCGCGATGGCGGACGAGTTCGGCGGACCGATCCCGGTCGGCCCGTTCGCGATCATCGGCGACGACACCATCGGCCGCGGCATCGTCGAGACCCTGTCCGGACACCGCTCCCGTGCGGTGCTCATGCAGAACCACGGCGTGTTCACGATCGGCAAGGACGCGAAGGACGCTGTCAAGGCCGCGGTCATGTGCGAGGACGTCGCCCGTACCGTGCACATCGCGAAGCAGGGCGGCGAGCTCGTCCCGATCGCCCCCGAGAACATCGACCGGTTGTTCGACCGGTACCAGAACGTCTACGGACAGAACCCCGAAGGAGCCATGCGATGACGCAGGACACCCCCGTCGACCCCCAGGCCACGCTCGACGGCTACGAGGTGTGGTTCCTCACCGGGTCCCAGGGCCTGTACGGCGAGGAGACCCTCCGCCAGGTCGAGGAGCAGAGCCGCGCCGTGCACGCCGAGCTCGCGCCGCACGTCCCGGTGACGCTCGTGTGGAAGCCGGTGCTCAAGGACGCCGACGGCATCCGCCGCGCCCTCATCGAGGCGAGCGCGGACGACAAGGTCATCGGCGTCACGACGTGGATGCACACGTTCAGCCCCGCGAAGATGTGGATCAGCGGCCTCAACGCCCTGACCAAGCCGCTGCTGCACCTGCACACGCAGGCGAACGTCGCGCTGCCGTGGGCGGACATCGACTTCGACTTCATGAACCTCAACCAGGCCGCGCACGGCGACCGCGAGTTCGGGTACGCGCTGGCCCGCATGGGCGTCCGGCACGCCACCGCCGTCGGTCACGTGTCCGACCCGCGGGTGCAGCAGCGGGTGTCCGACTGGTCCCGTGCCGCCGCCGGTGCCGCCGCGATCCGTCAGCTCAAGCTGACGCGCGTCGGTGACAACATGCGCTACGTCGCCGTCACCGAGGGCGACAAGACCGAGGCCGAGATCGAGCTCGGCGTCCAGGTCAACACCTGGGGTGTCAACGACCTCGTCGCGGCCGTCGAGACCGCGACGGCCGACACCGCCGCCGTCGACGCGCTCGTCGCGGAGTACGACAGCACCTACGACCTCGTCGCCGAGCTGCAGGACGGCGGCGCCCGTCGCCAGTCCCTCCGCGACGGCGCCGCGATCGAGCTCGGCCTCCGCGTCCTGCTCGCCGAGAACGGGTCCGCCGCGTTCACCACGAACTTCGAGGACCTCGGCACGCTCAAGCAGCTGCCCGGCCTCGCGGTGCAGCGGCTCATGGCGGAGGGGTACGGGTTCGGTGCCGAGGGCGACTGGAAGACCGCCGTCCTCGTCCGCGCGATGAACGTCGCCGGCGCCGGGCTCCCCGGTGGCGCGTCGCTCATGGAGGACTACACGTACGACCTCACCCCGGGCGCGGAGAAGGTCCTCGGCGCCCACATGCTCGAGGTCTCGCCGACGCTGACCTCGTCCACCCCGACGCTCGAGATCCACCCGCTCGGCATCGGCGGGAAGGACGACCCGGTGCGCCTGGTCTTCACCGCCGACGCCGGACCCGCCGTGGTCGCCGCGCTGTCGGACACGCGCGACGGCTTCCGCCTCACCGCGAACGTCGTCGAGGTCGTCGAGCCCACCGAGGCGCTGCCGAACCTGCCCGTCGGCCGTGCCGTCTGGGAGCCGCAGCCGTCGTTCCCGGTGTCCGCCGAGGCCTGGCTCACCGCCGGCGCCGCGCACCACACCGTGATGACGACCGCCGTCGGCATCCAGGTGGTCGAGGACCTCGCGACGATGATCGGCACCGAGTTCCTGGTCATCGACGAGCACACCACGCTGCGCGGCTTCCGCGACGAGGTCCGCACGCAGCAGACCTGGCACCGGCTCGACCGGGGCTTCTGAGCCGGTCGGGAGGCCTACGATGAGCGACGTGATCGACGACGACACCACCACCGCAGCCCACACCCGCACCAACTGGGCGGGGAACGTCACCTACTCGGCGAGCCACCTGGCGGAACCGACGAGCCTCGACGAACTCCAGCGGCTGGTCGCCACCACCCCGCGCCTGACGGCGCTCGGGTCGCGGCACTCGTTCAACACCATCGCCGACACCGACGCGGTGCAGGTGACGCTCACGGGCCTCCCGCCCGAACTCGACGTGGACGGCGAGCGGCGCGTGGCGCGCGTCGCCGCCGGCCTCACGCACGCCCAGGTGGCCGTCGCCCTGGAGGCCCGTGGCTGGGCACTCGCGAACCTCGCCTCCCTGCCGCACATCTCCGTCGCCGGTGCCGTCGCGACGGGCACCCACGGCTCGGGTGTCGGCAACGCCTCGCTGGCGCAGTCGGTCGTCGGGGTCGAGATCGTGCGGGCCTCCGGGGAGGTCGAGCTCGTCGGCGCGGACGACCCCCGGCTCGACGCGCACCGGGTCGCGCTCGGCGCACTCGGTGTCGTCGTCGCGGTGCACCTCGCCGTCGAACCGAGCTACCGCGTCGCCCAGACGGTGCACACCGGCCTCGGGTGGGACGTCGTCGACGCGCAGTTCGAGCAGATCATGTCGGCCGGGTACAGCGTCAGCATGTTCACCGGGTACACCGCCGACGGCGTCCGCCAGATCTGGACGAAGCGGCGCGAGGACCGGGACGACGCGGTCATCGACCTCGCCGCGCTCGGGGCCGTCGCCGGCGCCGAACCGATCCACCCCGTACCGGGCAGCGAGACCGCGGGCGTCACCGAACAGGGCGGCGTGCCCGGACCCTGGCACGAGCGGCTCCCGCACTTCCGGTCGTCGTTCACGCCGTCCGCCGGCGAGGAGATCCAAGCGGAGTACATGGTCGCCGCCACGGACGCCGTCCCCGCGATCCAGGCCCTGCGCGAGATCGGCGAGGCCATCGCACAGGTGCTCTTCGTCTCCGAGATCCGACGCGTCGCGGCGGACGACGCCTGGCTCGCGCCGAGCTCGGGACAGGACTCGGTCGCGTTCCACTTCACCTTCCGTCGGCAGACCGAGGACGTGGCCGTCGCGCTGCCCCTCATCGAGAACGCCCTCGCGCCCTTCGCTCCCCGTCCGCACTGGGGGAAGGTCACCGCGGCGACGCCGGAGCGGCTGCACCAGGTCTACCCGCAGCTCGGGGCGTTCGCGGCGCTCGCGCGGGACCTCGACCCGCAGGGCAGGTTCCGCAACCCGTACCTGGACCGCGTGCTCGGCTGACGCGCGCGGCGCAGTGGACCGGAGCGCCCCGCACCGCTGGATGCGGCGCGGGGCGCCCGTGTCACTGGCCCGTGCGGCGCAGGTCGAGCAGGAACCGGGCGAGGGTCACGAGCAAACTCGCGATCCCCAACCACGGGACCTGACGCCTGGGCCGGCGTTCGGTGTCGTGCGACATCGAGTACCTCCTGGTGTCATCGCCGGCGGACACGAGGAGCGTGAGCCAGGGGTGTGCCGCCGAGCGGGCTCGGCTACACTGTTCCCGAGTGCTGAACTCGGGGAACGGTGTCTTCCCCTGGCCCTCCACTCGGAGAGCGAACCGAAGCCCGGGACTGTTTGCCCAGTCCCGGGCTTCACTCGTCCGCCCTGAACGCGTTCCGGCGGTCGCGCGCTCGCCGTCCAGCCTAACGGCCTGATACACGTATTCCAGTTGCGCGTTGCCGCTGCGTCGCCGCCGCTCACAGGGGATGCCGGGGGAGTGCACCGGCAGCGCACCGGAGCACTGCCGCGTGCGCACATGTGAGGACGCAAAGGTCAGGTATGGCGAACCTGAACCGCATCCTCGGCATGGCCTCGAAGGTCATCGACAAGCAACTCCAGAAGCTCTCCGGCCAGCCCGGTGCCGGGAACCAGGGCGGTGCGCAGCAGCCGGGCGGCATGCAGCCGTACCGGCAGCCCGGTCGATCGGGTGGCACCGACTGGCGCGGCCTGGTCCGGACCGCCGCGGACAGGTTGACCGGTGACGACCGGAGCGGGCACGACTCCGCGCGGCAGCCGCAGCAGCCGACCGGACAGCAGCCGTACGGCCAGCCGACCGGTGGGCGACCCGCCCGCACGCCCTCGACCGATGCCGACCGCGTGGCGATCGCGAAGTACGACTACCTGCTGAAGACCGCGGACCCCGAGCGTCTGGAGCAGGCGCACCACGACGCGTTCGCTCGCCTGACCCCGGAGCAGCGACAGCAGGTGCTCCAGCGACTCAACGCCGAGGTCCCGCAGCACGACCGGTCGACCGATGCGTCCCCGGCCGCCTTGGCGAGGGCCGCGACCCGGGGCGAGACGAGCCGCCCGGGGACGATGCGGAAGGTCCTCGCCGGCACCGCGATCGGTGGCGGAGCACTCGCGGTCGGCGGACTCGCGGTGGCGGTCGCGGGCGGCGCGGTCCTCAGCGCGGCAGCGGGACCGGTGCTCGCGCAGGCGGCTGACCTCGGCGTCGACTTCGAGGGCGTCGCGTCCGGCCTGGGCGACACCGTGAGCGGTGGGCTCAGTGACCTCGGCGGTGGCGTCGAGGGTGTCGCCGCACAGGGTGAGCAGGCACTCGGCGGGCTCGGCGACCAGGTCGGGAACCTCGGCGAGGGCTTCCAGTGGCCCGGGATCGGCGACTTCTTCGACCGCTGAGCCGGTCTGGAGGTCGACCCCCCTGGTCCGCCGGCGTGCGCCCCGACGGACCAGGCCGGCCTCAGAAGTACGTGATCCCGTGCGGCGTGCGCGGCGGGGTCAGCATCGACCGCAGCAGGGTCGGGGCGGCCTCGTCGGCGGCGTGCAGCAGCCCGGCGGCCGCCAGGGTCTGCGGCGACACCGACCCGATGAGCACCGCTCCGAGGTCGGCGACGTCCAGCGCGATGTCGGAGCCGGCCGCGTCGGCGTCGTCGGCCAGCCGGGTGACGGTGCCACGGGCCTCCCGGACGTCGAGCCGGTACGTACCGGACGCATGGCCGAGCGCATCCGTGACCGCGAGCGTGAGCGAGCCGTCGACCGCGTACGGGCGGGACTCGAGCACGGCGGCGACGTCCAGGACGCGGAGCCAGACGTGGTCCTCCTCGTGGTCGACGTCGAACGCGCGGTTGTCGGCGACGGCGGCGACGATCGGGTCGTCCAGACGCGAGCGGTCGTAGACGACCACGTCGTTCAGGTCGATCGAGAGCAGGAACTCCCACAGCGACAGGTAGGCCTCGTCGGTCACGTAGACGAGGTCGACGACCTCGACGCGGGTGTCCTCACCGGTCTTGCCCTCGACGACGCGCCAGGTGACGTAGCCGTCGACCTCGTCCGAGCCGTCGGGGCGGTGCACGGCGGCGCGGACGTCCTTCGCCTTCTGTCCGTCGCGGCCGATCTCCCCGAACACGATCGGCCACGTGCCGGTGTTGCGGACCATCGAGCCCGGCGTGCGGGCATGGAACCGGGCGAAGACCTCCTGGCCGACGCCGTCCGCGAGCCACTGCGTCGGGACCACCGCGACCGTGCCGGTGGTCGGGGCGAGGAAGGGGAGCGCGCGGGCGCGGCGGACACGGACCGCACGCTCGCGGATGGCGCAGCCGAACCCGAAGCGGCGGTAGATCGTGCCCTCGGACGCCGTGAGGGACGCCATCGCGTACCCCTCGGCGACACCGCGCTCGAGCGCGTGCGTCATCATCCGCCGGAGGATCCCGCGCCGACGCTCGGTCGGGCGGACGGTCACCGCGGACACCGCCTGCGTGTCGATCGCGGTCCCGTCACCCCAGCTGAGCGCCTTCCGGAACCACGTGAACGTGCCGGCGGGCCAGGTCTCGTCGACCGACCCCGGCGCTGGCTGTCGGACGTACACCCCGAGGAAGGTCTCCTGGTCGGCGATCATGTGCGCCGCCATGCGGGCTGCCGCTTCGTCGGTCTCGGTCGGCTCGTGGAAGCCGAGGCCGACGGCGTCCATCCACGGCTTCGTCCTGCTGTCCGGAGCTCCCTGGTCGTCGGTCCCCGGGTGGAACTCCCGGAGCTCGTAGCGGTCGGCGGACGCGTCGTTGATCGATCCCACGTGGCCGACCCTACCGGCGTCCGGTGGCGGTCGTCAGGGCATCCGGCGGGCGGCCTCCTGGGCGACGACCCGGTCGTGGTCCCGGTCCCGGTGGCGTCGGGGACGGTACGGGGATCGGTTGCTAGTCCGTCGCGCCGCGGGGCGGGTCGACGAGCAGGGCGACGCGGTCGTCGAGGTAGTCGGCGAGCGGCACGTCGGTGCCCGCCGTCGCCGACCAGCGGACCCGGGGGGTGCCGTCGCGGACGAACAGCGTGCCGTTGCAATCGACCAGGGAGTCGTCGAGGGGGATCGGCGTCGCGCCGTGGTTCACGGTGTCGCCGGGGGCGAAGTGCCCCTTCGCCGCGGCTGCCCGGTAGGCGCGGCGGACCTCGGCGGACACGGACACGAACTGCGCGCGGCCGGCCTCGGTGACCCGGGTGATGGACCCGGTCGACCACACCCGCCCGGCCGTCTCGGGTGAGGACCCGAGCAGCAGCGCCCCGACACGCCAGACCCGGCCGAGCGAGCGGATCGTCGGGTCACGTCGGATCCCGAGCACCGGCTTCGGCTCGACGTACTCCCCGAGCGCCTCGTCCCGGGTACCGGCCGCACCGAGTCGGTCCGCTGCCCCGGCGAGCAGCACCCGCGCCCGTTCCACCCCGTCCGTCACCCGCCAGAGCCTAGACGGGCGACGGCCCGGTCGAGCACCCGGGGTACGAACGGCTGTGTCCGCGCTCGGCGCGCCGGGGTTCACTGGTAGTCCGGTCCCGGCTCCGACCTGTCGCCGCAGCTGCGTCACCGACGACGCGACCGGGCGGTCGGCACCCTGGCCACCGCCGCCACGACGTCCGTCGCACCGATGCTCGTCGGGACCTGAAGACCACCGCTCCTGCCGAGGAGGACACCGTGCCGCACGCCTTCGACCCCCAGCGCCCCCGGCCGGTCGCGCTCGCCGACGTCGCCGCGGCGGCCGGCGCGGATCCGCTGACCGGGGCAGCCGCACGGACCGTCGTCACGGGCGCCGCGGTCGCCACCGCGGACCTCCTGCCCGGCTGGCTCTTCGTCGCGGTGCCGGGTCGTCGTGGCCACGGCTCCCGGCACGTCGACGCGGCCCGTGCCGCCGGAGCGGTCGCGGTCCTCACGGACGACGCCGGGGCGCGTGATGCTGCGCTCGCGGGGCTGCCGACCGTCGTCGTCCCGGACCCGCGCGCGGTCCTCGGTGCGGTCGCCCGGGTGGTGTCGGGCACCGCCGCCCTCGGGTTCCCGCTGTTCGGTGTCACCGGGACCAACGGCAAGACGTCGACCGTGTCGGTCCTCGACGCGGTCATGCAGCGCCTCGGGTGGACCACCGCCATGACCTCCACCGCCGAGCGCCGCATCGCCGACGAGGTCGTCGCCAGCCGGTTGACGACGCCGGAGGCCACGGAACTCCACGCGTTCCTCGCGCGTGCCCGTGAACGCCGCGTCGACGGAGCCGCGGTCGAGGTCAGCGCACAGGGGCTCACGCGCCACCGCGTCGACGGCGTGTGGTTCGACGTCGCCGGGTTCACGAACCTCAGCCACGACCACCTCGACGACTACGTGGACATGGACGACTACCTCCGCGCGAAGGTGCAGCTGTTCCAGCCCGACCGGGCCGGACGCGGCGTCGTGTCGCTCGACTCGGCCGCCGGTCGCGCCGTCGTCCGGGCGAGCGGGATCCCGGTCGAGACGGTCACGAGCGACCCGGGCACGTCCGCGGACTGGCGGGTCACGGTCCTGGAACAACGCCCCGACGGCACCCGCTTCCGGATCGACGGCCCGGGCGTGCACGTGACGACCGAGGTGCCGTTGCTCGGTCGTCACATGGCGGCAAACGTCGGGTTGGCGGTCGCGATGCTCCGCGCCGGCGGTGTCCCCGCGGACGACCTGGTCGCGGCGGTCGACGGCGGGCTCGACGTCGTCGTGCCGGGGCGGATGGCCGATGCGTCGAGTGCGACGGGTCCGCGCGTGTTCGTCGACTTCGCGCACACCCCGGACGCGTTCGCGAAGAGCCTCGCGGCGATCCGTGCGTTCGCCAGCGGCCCCGTGGCGATCGTCCTCGGCGCGGACGGCGACCGCGACCCGAGCAAGCGCGGTCCGATGGGTGCGGTCGCGGCGACGATGGCGGACCTCGTGGTCGTCGCGGACCACCACCCGCGGTTCGAGGACCCGGACGGCATCCGGGCCGCGGTCCTCGACGGCGCCCGGCGGTCCGGGGGGACGGCCGCCGTCGTGGAACTGGCAGACCCGGCGCAGGCGATCCGCCATGCCCTCGCCGCGGTGGGGGAGGACGGGGTCGTGTACTGGGCCGGTCCGGGGCTGACCGACTACCGGGACGTCCGCGGCGTGCACGTGCCGTACTCGTCCTTCCGGGACGCGCAGGCTGCACTCGCGGAGGCCGGTTACCCGGCGCGGGAGGCCGTCTCCGCCGTGTGACCGTCGCGGGCGACGTGGTCACGGCCCGCCCGACGACGTTCCGCCCGGCGCCGACGGCGGCGCACGGCGGAGACCGTGCCGATGGTGATCATGACGACGCCGTAGGTGAGCAGCAGGCCGGCGAGCGTCGGCAGCAGCCACGTCCGGGACCCGTTCACCACCTGGTTGACCGCGCCGAGCCCGGGCACGCTGTACCAGACCTCGCCGCGGACCTGCGCCGGGATCACGGGGTCGGCGTCGGCCTCGGCGTTCGCGTCGCCGCGGAACTCGAACGTCCGGGAGCCGTCCGAGGACGCACCGATCGCGACGACCCGGTGCGTGACCACCTCGGGCCGTCCGGAGACGAGCTGGTAGGTGACGACGTCCCCGACCCGGATGTCCTCGGGTGCGACCGGACGGACGACGACGAGCGTCCCCGGCGGCAGGGTCGGCTCCATCGACTGTGTCAGGACGGAGAGCGGCACCGAGCCGGTGGCCTTCGGGAGCACGACGAGCACGACGGCCAGCGCCGCCACGAGCAGGACCAGCCCGGTGCTCAGACCGAGTCCGACCGCGCGGAGGAGTGCCGGGAAGCCGGTCGGGACACGACGGACGGCGGGGCGGGCGGCGTGGCGGGGCCGGGTCGCGCCTCCGGACCGGGTGCCGCTGCTGATCGTGGTCATGCGCCGCATCGGATGGCGGGGCCGTCCTGCTGCGTGAACAGGGTCACCGGCCCGGAACCGGCGATGTCGTCGGTCGGCTGCCCGGCGTCGTCGAGGACGCGGACGTCCACGGTCACGGGCCCGGCGGGGGTGCCCGGCGGGAGGTCCACCGGAGCGATCTGGAGGGTTCCGTGGTAGCCCTGGTCGGACGCGCCGACCCGCTTCTCGCCCACGTAGGCGGCGTAGTAGGTGGCGTCCGGCCGGGTACCGCGGGCCCAGGCCACGTCGACGTAGTTGCCGTCGTGGTCCGTGCAGGTGAACGCGGGGAGGCCGTTGCCCGTGTTGAGGTACAGCCCGCCCGACACGGTGGCGGACACCCAACTCCCGTTCGCCGTCGTCAGTTCGAGGTGCACGTCCGTGGTCGCCTGCGGGGGTGCGTCGGCCCGGACCGTCGACCGGATGCACCACACGGCATCGGCCCGCGGCCCGAGGTGGGACACCAGGCTCGGGAGCGCGGCCCAGGTCCCTCGGACGGCACCGCTGCCGACGTCCCCGGTCGCGGTGCACCCGTCGGCCGACGGGACGGGCCACGCCACGACGTCGACGGCCTGGGCGAGGGCGACCGACCCGGCGGCGACCAGGACGCGCGTCGCGGTCGTGCCCGCGATGTTCCCGGTGTTCCGCAGGGTGACGGGGCGGGTGACGGTCGGGTCCGCGGAGGTGAAGGTGGTCGTGATGGCCTCGGTGCCCGTGATGCCCGCGACCACCTTGCCGTTCGTGACGCTCGACGCGGTGGTCCCGGTCGCGGTCCAGAGCGCCCAGGCGACGGAGGAGCCACCGCCGACGAACGCGGCGACGAGCACCACGGCGAGCAGGACCCGGAGGCGGCCGTTCACCCTGCCACCTGCGTCCCCGTGACCGTCAGGGTGAAGTCGGTCACGGCACCGGAGACGGTCTGCGGCGCGTCTGCGTCGAGGACCACCTCGACGCAGGCCGTGCCCGTGACCCCGACCGGCAGCGTGTAGTAGCCGCTCCCGGTGTCGAACGCGGTCGGGCGGGCACTGTAGCCGCCGAGCCCGGCCCGGCAGTCGGACGCCCGCGCGACCGCGGCGAGACGCACGGTGAGCTCGTCGAGCACGGCGGCGTCGGGGACGGAGGGGACGTAGGCCACCTTCGTCCCGGTCAGCGCGAGCCGGATGGAGAGCGGGACGGTGCCGGTGTTCCGGACGGTGAACGTCCCCGTCGTGCTCGTCCCCGGCGCGAGCGGTGCCGCGTCCGTGACGCGCATCGCCGTGACGGCGAGGGTCGCCGTGCCCGACCGGATCGTGACCGCGTCGGTCTCGGCGGAGCTGTTCCACAGGGCGTAGGTGCTGCCACTGCCCATGACAGCAGCGCTCACGGCGGCGGCGAGAGCGATCCCGAGGGTCCAGACCCAGCGCCGACGACGGGGCGCGCGGTGGCGTCCCGTCGTCGGTGTGGTCCTCGTCATGGTCGTCCCCCTGGACGTCGCGGTCCTCGTGGTGCGACGGACGACGGGCGGGTCAGGGGCCCGCCGTCCGCCGTGTCCGGGTCGCCGTCCGTTCCCGGGCGGCGTCGGTGCGTCAGGAACCGATGGCGGTCTGGGTGAGCGTGAACGCGAGCGCGCCGACGTCCACGGTGCCGCCCTGGCCGGTGGTCGCGGACTCGGGCAGGCTGATCGTGAAGACGACCTGCACGGTCGACCGGGCCTGGGACGGCGTGACCTCGAAGGCCGTGTCGGAGGTCCTGCGGAGCGCGGTGCTCGTCGAGGTGACCTCGAGGTGCTGGGTGCTCGCGTCGATGAGCTCCTGGTCACCGGTGATGCTCTGCGGCGCGTAGGTGAGGAGGGCGCGGAGGTCCGTGCCGGTCGCGCCGACCACGAGGGTCTGCGTGAAGCGGTAGGTGTTGCCCGGGACCATGAGCACCTGCGTCGGGTCGATGGACGCGGACCTCCCGTTCGTGATGTCGGTCCAGGAGCCGTCGTCGTCCGCCGTCAGGGTGAAGGTGCCGGAGCTCACCCCGGTCGCGGCACTGCTGGCCTGCGCGTTCCACAGGGCGAAGGAACCCGCTCCGCCCAGGAGGAGGGCGACGCCGGCGGCGCTCGCGATGGTGCCGGTCACGATCTTGTGCATGGTTCTTCCGTTCCTGCGCGGGCAGCGCTGTTGGCGTCATGGACTTCGGGAGAGCCCGACGGGACGGCTGTCATCGACCCCTGCGTGCAGGGGGCGCGGCTGACCGGTGCCGGAGGACGGCCGGTGCCCAGGAGTGAGGGAAACTCGGGCTCGGTCGTCCTGTGGTCGAACATACCCGGTCCCCCATACTGCGGACAGGGCACTATGCGTTTGCATCGGCCCCAGTTCGGGGGCGGAGCTCCTGCCGCGCGCGTCGGCCCCGGAATGCACACCGGATCCTTGCAGTTGCATCGACCGGATCGAGGAGGGTCACATGGGCTTCGTGCGGTGGTTGTTCGACGCACAACTCGTCATCGGCGACCAGACGGTGCTGTGGCGCGAGGTCATCGGCAACGCGTTCGGGTTGCTCAGCGCCCTCGGCGGCATGCGACGCCGGGTCTGGGCCTGGCCCGTCGGGATCGCCGGCAACGCCCTCCTCTTCACGGTCTTCATGGGGGCGCTCTTCGACACGCCCAACCCCGTCAACCTGCTCGGTCAGGCCGGTCGGCAGGTGATGTTCATCCTGGTCAGCGTGTACGGCTGGTACCGCTGGACCCACCGGGCCGACGACACCGCGACCGTGCTCGAGCCGCACTGGGCCTCCTGGCGGTCCCGCGCACTGCTCGTCGTCGGCCTGGTCGGCGGCACGGCCCTGCTGACCCCGGTCTTCCGCGCCCTGGGGTCCTACGAGCCGGTGTGGAGCGACGCCTGGATCTTCGTCGGGTCCCTCCTCGCCACCTACGGCATGGCGAAGGGGTGGGTGGAGTTCTGGCTCATCTGGGTGGCCGTCGACCTGGTCGGCGTGCCCCTGCTGTTCTCGGCCGGGTACTACGCCTCGGGCCTCATGTACGTCGTCTACGGCGCGTTCACGCTGGCCGGCTTCTTCGTCTGGATGCAGCAGCGCCGCAGGCCGTCGGCGGCGCCGGTCACCGTCGGCTGACCCACCGACGGCCGACTGGCTGCCCGCCCGCCAGGGGCCTCCCGTCAGCGGGAGCGCGGCAGCGTGCGCGTCCGGCGCCACCCGGCGATCTGCTGCAGCGTCACCTTCGACCCGTACTGCGCGACCGAGTGCCGGAACAGGTACTCGGCGAACCAGAGCAGCAGACCCGCGACGACGAACACCTCGACGATGCACACCACCGTCTCGAGGACGGAGAGCGAGCCGACCGCGTTCCGCACCATCGCCGTCACCGGGGTGAACGTCGGGAAGTACGTGAAGAACGCGGCGATCGGCGACGCGGGGGTCGTCGTGACGAAGAACGCGGCGTACAGCGGGATGATCACCGCGAAGAGCGCCGCGGACTGCAGCGTGGAGGCGTCCTTGATCGTGGGGACCGACGCGCCGACGGCGACGAACAGTGCGGACGCCAGCAGCACCCCGCCGACCAGGAGGAGCGCCCCGGCCACCATCCGCCACGGGTCGACCGCGAGGGCGCCGACCCGTCCCGCGACGAGCGGTAGGACCACGGCCAGCGAGAGCAGGCCCGGAACCAGGAACACCCCGACCTGCACGAGTCCGACCAGGAGCATCGCGAGGACCTTGCCGCGGATGAGCGTGCCGGCCGTGACGGTCGTCAGGATCATCTCGGAGATCCGGTTCTCCTTCTCCTCGACCACGACGGTCACCATCCGGGCGGCGAGCAGGACCACGAGCCCGAAGAACGCGGCGACGTAGAGCAGCGGCGGCACGACCGACAGCCAGCCCGGCGCGACACGACCGTCGGCGTAGGTCGTGACGTCGGTGGTCGGTGGTGACCGGAGGATGCGGACGGCCTCGGCGTCGTCGACCCCGGCGGCGACGCTCTGTTCGAGCACCCGTTGCGCGAGCGCCGAGTAGCCGTTGTTCGCGAACATCCCGCGGTCGGCCCCGAGGACGGTGACCGGGGACGTGGACGGCTTCGCGGGGAACTCGATGAAGGCGTCGAGGTGTCCGGTCCGCACCGCCGCGCGGTCGGCCGCCGGGTCCTCGGACGGCGACCCGCCCCACCTCGCGGCGATCGGTTCCGAGACCAGTCCGGAGTGGTCGACGTAGTGGAAGGGCGTCCTCGCCGCGGAGCCGCTCGAGACCGCCGAGTCGGTGCCGGCCGCCTGCCCGATGCCGACGAGCAGCGAGACGACGATGACGACGAGGGGGAGCGCGAGCGTGCCGATCCAGAACGCGGGCTTCTTCACCGCCCGCACGAACTCGAACCGGACGACGGTGCCGAGGCGGCTCACCGTGCTGCTCCGACCGGGGCGGCGTCGGTCGCCGCGTCGTGGCCGTACAGCTGCACGAAGATCTCCTCGAGGGGGATGCGGCGCATCGCGAACGCGGTGACGTGCACGCCGGCCCCGACGAGCTCGGCGAGGATGTCGGACCCGTCGCGGGCCGAGGCCGCGGTGGGCACCAGGTGGGCGACGTGCCCCTCGTGCCGGGCGAGCCGGTACAGGTCCGACGCGGGCACGGAGCCGGTCAGCCCGACCTGCGCGACCGCGCCGCCGAACGCGTCCTGCACCTCGGGGATGGTGCCGTACGCGGCGGCGACGCCGTCCTTGAGGAGGAGGATCCGGTCACAGAGCCGTTCGACCTCGTCCATCTGGTGCGTGACGAGGACGACGGTCGCGCCGTCGGCCTTCCGCTCGGCCACGAGGTCGAGCAGCAGCCGCCGGTTCACCGGGTCGAGACCCTTCGTCGGCTCGTCGAGGATGAGCAGTCGCGGGCGGTCCATGATCGTGATGCCGAGCTGCACCTTCTGCTGCTGGCCGCCGGAGAGCTTGTCGATCCGGACCTTCGCCTTGTCCGCGAGGCCGACGCGCTCCAGGTACTCGGTCGACCACCGCGTCGCCGGACCCCGGGGCATGCCGCGGAGCGCTGCGAAGTACGTCATCACGTCGATGACGGTCTCCTTGCGGTAGAGCCCACGTTCTTCGGGCAGGTACCCGATGCCGCCGGTGGCCGGTCGGTACGCTCCGCCGTCGATGGTCAGTGTGCCGGAGGTGGGAGCCGTGATGCCGAGGAGGGCGCGGATCGTCGTGGTCTTGCCCGAGCCGTTGCTGCCGAGCAGCCCGAACGTCTCGCCGGGAGCGATGTCGAAGGTGAGACCGTCGACCACGGTCCGGTCCCCGAACCGCATGACGAAGTCACGCACGGTGACGGCTGCTCCGGCCACGCGGCCTCCTCTCGACGTGCCGACCCTACCGAGCCCGTCTGACGGGTCCGGGCGTCGGGGCGACCCCGGACGGACGGGAGGCCCGGCACGCGTCGCGCACCGGGCCTCCCGTCCGTCTCCCGGTCCGGTCGTGCCGTCCCGTCAGGGCCGCAGCCAGGCGGTCCCGACGCCCGCCAGCTCACCGTCCGTCACCGGCGCGCTGGCGAGCAGCAGCTCGCCCTCGGGCAGCCGGAACGGCTCCTCGCCGAAGACCGTGACGCTCGTCCACCCGTTCGGGCGGCGGAACGCCAGGACGTCGTCGCGTCCGGTCTCGACCCACTCCAGGTGCTCCGCGGCCTGCAGCGCGCGGCGCAGCCGGAGCGCCGCGCGGTACAGGTTCAGGGTGGAGTCGGGGTCGGCGTCCTCGGCCTCGACGCTCGACTCCGCGAACCAGGCCGGCTGCGGCAGGTGGGCGCCGCCGGGCCCGAACCCGAAGCTCTCGCCCGTCCGGGTCCACGGGATCGGCACCCGGCAGCCGTCGCGGCCCACGTCGACGCCGGGGTTGCGGAAGTAGGCGGGGTCCTGGCGGGCGGCGTCCGGGACGTCGCCGACCTCGTGCAGGCCGAGTTCCTCGCCCTGGTACAGGTACGCGGAGCCGGGGAGCGCGAGCTCGAGGAGCGTCGCGGCGCGCGCACGACGCAGGCCGAGGCCCCGGTCCAGGTCGTCCTGTGACCCGCCGGCGAGCAGCCAGTCGCTGCCCTGCTTGTCGGTGGAGGGGGCGTGCGCGGCGTCGCCGCTGCGCGGGGGCAGCGCGTAGCGGGTCGCGTGCCGGACGACGTCGTGGTTCGAGAACACCCACGTCGTCGAGGACCCGGACTGCTCCGCCAGGCCGAGGTTGAACTCGATGACCGACCGGAACTGCCCGGCGTCGAAGTCCGCCTCGAGCAGGTCGAAGTTGAAGGCCTGACCGAGCCCCTCGGCGCTGGCGTAGCGGGCACGCCGGTCCGCCGGCACCCAGGCCTCGGCGACCGCGGTCCGGGCGGGGGTGTACTCCTCGAACACCCGGCGCCACTCGGCGTAGATCTCGTGCACCTCGTCGCGGTCCCAGAGCGGGTGCGTGCCGTCCTTCGGCATCGCGGTGACCTCGGCCCAGGTCGGCAGGTCACCCGCGGGCAGGTCCTTCGCCAGTCCGTGGGCGACGTCGATGCGGAACCCGTCGACTCCGCGGTCGGACCAGAAGCGCAGGGTCCGGAGGAAGTCGTCGCGGACCTCCCGGTTCGTCCAGTCCAGGTCCGGCTGCTCCTTCGCGAAGCTGTGCAGGTACCACTGGCCGTCACCGACAGGGGTCCACGCCGGGCCGCCGAAGATCGACACCCAGTCGGCGGGGGCGTCCGCGCCGGACGGGCCGGTGCCGTCGCGGAACACGTACCGTGCCCGGGCGGGGGAGCCCTTCGGGGACGCGAGCGCCTCGCGGAACCACTCGTGCCGGTCGCTCGTGTGGTTCGGGACGACGTCGACGATCACCCGGATGTCGGCACCGTGCAGCGCCGCGACCATGTCGTCGAAGTCGTCGAGCGTCCCGAGCCGCGGGTCGACGTCCCGGTAGTCGTCCACGTCGTAGCCGCCGTCGGCGAGGGCGGACGGGTAGAAGGGGCTGAGCCAGACGGCCTCGACGCCGAGGGACGCCAGGTACGGCACCCGGTCGGTGACCCCGCGGAGGTCGCCGATGCCGTCACCGTCCGCGTCCGCGAAGGACCGGGGGTAGATCTGGTAGACGCTCGCCTGCCGCCACCAGGTCTCGTCGGTCGCGGGGGTCGTTGGCTGGACGGCCGGGTCGAGCACGTCGGTCATGGGGTTGCTTCCTTCGGTCGGGGTCGGGCGGGTGTCGGTCACTTGATGGCGCCCTGGGTCACGCCGGCCATGACCCACCGCTGCGTGATGAGGTAGACGATGATCGCCGGGGCCATGGCCATCAGGTACGAGGCGAACGACACGTTGTAGTTGTTGCTGAACTGGGTCTGGAACATCTGCTGCAGCACCGGCAGGGTCTGCAGCGCGGGGTCGGAGGTGATCAGCGACGGCATCACGAAGTCGTTCCAGGACGCGAGGAACGCGAAGATGCCGACGGTGGCGCTCATCGGTGCCAGCAGCGGGAACACGAGTCGCCAGAACACCTGCCCCGTGCTCGCACCGTCGATGCGGGCACTCTCCTCCAGCTCGGCCGGGATCGAGCGCAGGAAGGCGGTGAAGAGCAGCACGCTGAAGGACAGCTGGAACATGACGTGCAGGATCGCGACGCCGACGGGGTTGTCGAGCCCGACCAGGCCGGTGAGCTTCACCTGCGACAGGGCGAGCACCGGGAACGGCAGGAACATCGCGGCGAGCAGGTAGAAGAACGACCAGCGGAACAGCCGACGGTCCCAGTTCCGGGCGATGGCGTACGCGGTGAACGAGGCGAGCAGGATCGTGCCGGCGACGGTGATCGCCGCGACGAGCACGGAGATGCCGAAGGCCCGCGGGAAGTCCGTGAGCTCCCACGCCTGCACGAACCCGTCGACGCTGAACGGTGCCGGGAGCGAGAAGGCGTTGCCGTCGACCGCCTGTCCGGTGGTCTTGAACGCCATCGTCAGCGTGACGTAGAGCGGGACGAGCACGGACAGCGCGCAGAGGACGAGGACGATCGTGACCGGCCAGTTGGCGCGCTCGCGCCGGCCGGCGCCGCGGCTGCCGGTGGTCCGGTCGGCGTCCACCGACCGGATGCTGCCGGTCGCTGTCGTCCCCGGTCGCAGGGGTGCTTGCAGGGACATCAGAGCGCTGCCTTCCCGCGGGTGGCCCGCAGCTGGATCACGGCGATCACGACGGCGATCACGAAGAAGATCGTCGCGTTGGCCATCTGGTAGGCGTAGTCGCCACCGTTGAAGCCCTTGAAGATCGACATCGCGACGCTGGTCGTCGAGGTGCCGGGGCCACCGTCGGTGAGGCCGACGATGATGTCGTACGAGTTCAGGAAGTTCTTGAACCCGATGATGAGGTTGATGAGGATGTACCCGGCCGTCAGCGGCACGGTGATCGAGAGCAGCTGGCGCCACCCACCGGCACCGTCGAGCGACGCCGCTTCGTACACCTCGCCCGGGATCGACAGCACCCCGGCGATGTAGATGAGCAGGGTCGACGGGATCGCCTGCCACGCGGTGACCACGACGATCGCGATCCACGCCAGGTCCGGGTCCGCCAGGATGCTCTGCTCGAGCGGCGTGATCCCGAGCGTGGTGGCGAGCGCCGGCAGGCTGTTCGCGAACAGGAACGAGAACACGTAGGCGATGACGATGCCGGAGATCACCATCGGCAGCACGAACACCGCCCGCAGCGCGATCTTGCCGCGTACCTTCGCGGTCAGGGCGATCGCGAGCAGGAACGCGACGGCGTTCACGACGAGCACGGTCACGAGCGAGAAGCCGATCGTGAACAGGTACGCCTGCAGGATCGCCGGGTCGGAGAACACCGCCACGTAGTTCGTCAGGCCGATGAACCGGAACTCGCCGAACCCGACGGAGTTCGTGAAGCTCAGCACGATGCCCATCACGGCGGGGAGCGTGATGGCGAGCGTGAACAGGACGAGGGTGGGCAGCAGGAACGCGAGGAACAGCGGGTCGATCCGCGGTCGCCTCCGGCGTCCGGCCGGGAGGCTCGTGGTCCGGCCGTGCGTGCGGCCGCCGTCCGCCTTGGTGGTGAGGGTCATGGTCGTCTCCTTCACGCGGCCGAGCGGAGCGCCAGGCGCGCCCAGTCGGAGTCGAGGGTGCGGAGTTGTCGCTGCGGGTCGGCGCCGAACGCGATCGACTGCGCGTAGTTCGCGACGGGGATCTCGGCGGGGACGAGCTGCGAGGCGCCGAGGTAGAAGGCGGCGTCGTCGTAGTACGACTGCATGCCGCGCAGGGCGGGGTTCGACGCGGGCGGGGCGTCTCGCCGGACCCCGAACCCGTTGTTGTCCGCGTTGTACCGGTCGTTCACGGCCGGGGTCATGAGGAACGACAGGAACTCCCGCGCCGCCTCCTGCTTGCGCGAGGCCTCCGGGATCCAGAGCGCCAGGTCGACGTTGACCCGCACCTTCCGGTCGGCGGGGTCCTCGGTCACGGGCAGCGGGAACGTTCCGAGGTCCATGTCGGGCGTGGTCTTGGCGATCTCGCCGAGCGCCCACGGCCCCTGCAGGTACATCGCGGCCTTCCCCTGCGCGAAGGCCAGGTTGCCGTCCCCGTACCCGCGGCTGACCGCACCGGGCTGGTGCCACTCGCGCAGCTGCGCCATGCGTTCCATCGGGGCCGCGAAGTCCTCCGCGAACGACGGCGCGGATCCCGTGCCGACACGGGTGCCGGCCGCGCGGAGGGCCGCGAACGTCGCCGGGGTGTCGATCATCCCGCCGATGCTGTAGTCGAACATGCCCTGCGCGATCGTCCAGTTGTCCTTGAACGTGCCGTACACCGGTGCGATGCCCGCCTCCTGCAGCCGGCGGCACACGGCGGCGAACTCGGACCACGTCGTCGGGACGTCGAGCCCCTGCTCGGCGAACAGGGCGCGGTCGTAGATCACCGACGCGGCGGTCACGGAGTACGGCAGCGCGCTCCTGCGGCCCGGGTAGTCGGCGGTCTGCTCCATGAGGGGCCACAGATCCGGGTTGATCGTCGCGGCCTCGGGCAGGTCCGAGAGGTCGGTGAGCGCGCCGTGCTCCACGAAGGGCACGACGGAGAAGTTGTAGTTCCAGCAGCCGAGGTCCGGCGGGCTGTTCCGGACGAAGTTCGCCGACATGCTCGACGTCGAGTCCCGGACCACCCGGATCCGTGACTGCGCCTGGTGGAACTGCGCGATGAGGTCGTCGAAGTACCCGATGACCTCGGGCTTGGACACGTAGAAGCTGATCGTCTCCGGCCGTGAGCCGGTCGACCCGACCGGTGTACAGCCGGCGAGTGCGAGGCCGCTGGCGATGCCGCCCGCCCCGAGCAGGAACGACCGCCGGCTCAGCGCGGATGCGCTGCCGGCTCGTGTGGCGCGTGGTTGCACGTCGTCTCCGTTCGCCGGGACCGGCACCGTCGCCGTCCCGGTGTGCGCGCTGCTCCGATGCAGCCCGCCCGACTAAATATACGGACAAAATCTACTCGCGCAAGCAATCCGTGCCGCGGTAGTCTCGCCACATGCCGCAGCGTCGAGCGTCGCCCCGTGCCTCCAGCGCGGAGACCGTCCTCGACCACGCACTCGACGTCGGCGCCTTCACCGCGACCGAGGCGATGGAGTCGACCGGACTGACCCGCTCCACCGTGCTCGCGGCGTGCGAGGACCTCGTCGCACGCGGCTGGCTGACGGAGCTGGACGACGCGCGCACCGCCGGCGAGTACCGCATCGGTCGACCCGCACGGCGCTACGAACTCGACCCGACCGCGGGGTGCGTCGTCGGCGTCGACGCCGGACAGCACCGGGTCGCTGCGTTCGTCGCCGACCTGCGCGGTGCCGTGCTCGCGCGTGCGGAGACCGACCTCGGCACGCGGGGGCTCGACGTCGGGTTCCGCCTCGATGCGGTCGCGACCACCGTCGCCGCCGCGCTCGCCGCGGCCGGGACGGACGCCGACCGGGTCCTCGTGACCACCGTCGGGGTCCCCGCACCCGTCGACGCCCGCGGTGTCTCACCGGACGACGGCGGCTTCTGGGTCAGCATGAACCCCGGCTTCGACGCGGTCGCCCCCGGAGCCCGCGTCGTCGTCGAGAACGACGCGAACCTGGCGGCCATCGCCGAACGGCCGTCCGCGCCGGAGGCGTCCTTCGCCGCACTGCTCGCGGGGGAGCGGTTCGGCGCCGGCCTCGTCGTCGACGGCGTGCTGCTCCGCGGTGCACGGGGCGGCGCGGGCGAGCTGCGCGCACTCGGACTCGTCGTCGGTGTCGGGTCGTCGGACGGACTCGGCGCGGCGGCGCGCACCGCGGTGACCGCGGCGGTCGACGCCGGCCGGGTCGACCCGGACAGCCCGCTCGGCCGTGCCGTCGCCCGCGAGGGCCTCGACGCGGCCGCGGTCTTCCGCGCCGCGGACGACGGCGACCCCGTCGCGCTCGAGGTCGTGGACCAGCTCGGGGACCTGCTCGCCCGGGTGTGCGTCCTGCTCGCGAGCCTGCTCGACATCGACCGGGTGGTCGTCGCGGGGGCGATCGCGGGGCACGCCGGTGCCGTCATCGACCG
This sequence comes from Curtobacterium sp. MCBD17_023, assembly GCF_003224415.1. Classification (NCBI taxonomy): domain Bacteria; kingdom Bacillati; phylum Actinomycetota; class Actinomycetes; order Micrococcales; family Microbacteriaceae; genus Curtobacterium; species Curtobacterium sp. MCBD17_023. Next base: position 375,626 of record NZ_QKLJ01000003.1, on the reverse strand, counting down.
CGCTTCGGCCGTGCTCGGCAGCGGGCGGTTCGACCCGGTGCCGGAGATCGTGGCCTCGACGCTGGGGGCGGACGTCGTCGTGACGGGTGCCGTCGCGCTCGCGCTCGACACGGTCCGCGCGGATCCGCTGTCGTTCGACCTCCAGACGGCACCCGCGGCGACGGCAGCCGTCGGCTGACGAGTGCTGGGCCGGCTCCGCCGTCAGCGGGGGAGTGCGGCGAGCACCTCGGCGGCCCGCGCGGCGTCCTCCGCCGACACGTCCAGGTGGGTGACGAGGCGCACCGTCGTCCGCCCGAGCCGCATCACCCGGACGCCAGCGGCCTCGGCGGCGGCGACGAACGTGTCGGGGTCGGACACCTGCGCGAAGACGATGTTCGTGTCCACCGACTCCGGATCGACGTCGAGCGCCGCTGCGAGCACCCGGGCGTTCGCGTGGTCCTCGGCCAGGCGGTCGACGTGCTCGTGCAGGGCGTGCCGTGCGCCCGCGGCGAGGATGCCCGTCTGCCGCATGCCCCCGCCGTAGCGCTTCCGCCAGATCCGCGCGGCCGCGATCCGGTCGGCCGATCCGACGAGCACGGACCCGACGGGCGCACCGAGGCCCTTCGACATGCAGACGGACACCGTGTCGAACCCGCTCGCCAGGTCGGGGAACGGGGTGCCCGACGCCACGTGGGCGTTCCACAACCGGGCACCGTCCAGGTGCAGGCCGATGCCGTGCTCGCGGGCGAACTCCTGCACGGCGCGGACCTCGGCCACGGGCTGCACGGTGCCGCCGCCGAAGTTGTGCGTGTTCTCGACCGCGATCGCCGTCGTCGACACCGAGTAGGCGCCGGCGTTCGGCTCCACGATCGCGCGCACCGCGTCGGCCACCAGACGGCCGCGGTCGGACGCCCACGTCCGTGTGGTGATGCCGGAGAACACGGCCGCCGCGCCGAGCTCGGCGCGGACGACGTGGGCCTGCACGTCGGCGAGCAGTTCCTCGCCGGGGCCGACGAGCAGGCGGAGCCCGAGCTGGTTCGCCATCGAGCCGGACGGGGTGAAGAGCCCGGCTTCGTGACCGAGGAGCGCGGCGACCTCCTGCTCGAGCGCGGTGGTCTCGGGGTCCTCGCCGAACACGTCGTCACCGACCTCGGCGTCCACCATGGCGCGGCGCATCGCCGGGGTCGGACGGGTCACGGTGTCGGAGCGCAGGTCGATCACCGGACAACGGTACCCCCGGCGACGCACCCCGGTCGTCCGGCCCGGCTACGGTGTGCGACATGCAGCCTCCCGCTCCCGGAACACTCCGCATCCTGCACCTGTCGGACACGCACGTGACCGGGGACGGTGCGCTGCACCAGGGCACCGTCGACACCACGGCGGCGCTGGGCGCCCTGCTCGACCACCTGGACGGCCTCGACGGCGTGGGGCTGGTCGTCGTCTCCGGCGACGTGTCCGAGGACGGGTCGCCGGAGTCGTACGCGACGGTCCGCGACCTGGTCGGCGGCTGGGCCGAGCGGCACGGCGCGGCGTTCGTGACGGTCCCCGGCAACCACGACCAGCGCGACGGCTTCCGACGGGTGCTGTTCGACGGGCACGTCCTCGGCGAGGGCGGGAGACCGCTCATGCACACGATGGAGCACCACGACCCCGCGGTCCCGGTCCGAGGGCGGTCCGTCGTCGCGGGCCGGCGGATCGTCACCGTCGACACGAGCGTCCCGGGCGCCGGGTACGGCGAGCTGTCCGCGACCGCGACCGAGCACCTGCGGGCCGCCCTCGCCGAGCCGGCACCGCACGGATCGGTCGTCGTCCTGCACCACCCGCCACTGCCCGCACCGACGTCGCTGCACGACGCGCTGAAGCTCCGCAACCCCGGTGACCTCGCCGCGGTGCTGCGGGGGACCGACGTCCGGGTCGTGCTCGCCGGCCACTACCACCACCACTTCGCCGGCTCGACCGGCGGCGTCCCCGTCCTCGTCGCGCCCGGGGTCGCGAACGACGCCGACGTCACCGGTCGGTACGACGAGGAGACCGCCCTCGTCGGCACCGGCGCCCTCGTCGTCGACCTCGCCGAGGACGGTTCGCTCTGGTCGACGCCGGTCCGCGTGCCGCGTCCGGACGCCGACCAGCGGGCGCTGCACCTCGACGCCGACACCGCTGCCCGCATCGCGGCGGCCTTCGGTCCGTCCTGACCGGTGTCCTCCCCCCCCGGTCGCCGGACCGGACGGGAGGCGCGCTCCGGGCCGCCCCGGGCCTCCCGTCCGACCCGTCCCTGCGAGTACCCCTCATCCCCGCGCACCGACCGGGGTGCGGCGAGTAGGACGGACGCACGACGTCCCGAGGAGGATGACATGCGAACCGGTAGCGCAGTCCAGTACGAGCGGTACGGCGAATTCGACGTGGTCGAGGTCGTGCCGCAGGAACGCCCCACGCCCGGCCCCGGCGAGGTCCTCGTCGAGGTGATCGCGGCGGGCCTCAACCACATCGAGCGGTTCCTCCGCGAGGGCAAGCTCCAGGACCACGTCCACGTCGACTTCCCGGCACGGCAGGGCGTCGACCTCGCCGGCATCGTGCGCGCGCGCGGCGACGGGGTGAAGGACCTCCGCGTGGGCGACGAGGTCATGGGGCACGCGCCCGAGGGCGGCTCGCACGCCACCTGGGTGGTCGTGCCCCGCGACGCCGTCGTCATCAAGCCGACCCACGTCGGGTGGGAGGTCGCCGGCGGGCTGTACCTGGCGGGCTGCACCGCCGTCGACGTCGTCCGGAAGCTCCGACTCGGACCCGACGACACCGTCGTCATCAGCGCGGCCGCCGGCGGCGTCGGGCACATCCAGTGCCAGCTCGCCCGCGACGCCGGTGCGACGGTCATCGGACTCGGCAGCCCGCGCAACCACGACTACCTGCGGCAGATCGGCATCCTGCCCGTCGCCTACGGGGACGGTGAGGAGGCCCGGATCACCGAGATCGCGAAGGGCCGGCCCGTCACCGCCTTCATCGACAACCACGGCGACGCGTCCGCGCGCGCGCTCGCCGTCCGGCTCGGGGTGGACGAGAAGCGCTTCGTGTCGTCGGATGACCGGCGGGACGCCGAACTCCGGTTCCTCCGGGCCCCGGCGTCCGACCCGGAGGGGCGCGAGCTCATCACGTACCTCGTGAAGGCCGTCGAGGACCGCCGTGTGCAGGTCCTCATCTCCGGGTTCTACCCGTTCGAGTACATCGTCGAGGCGTACGAGGACCTGGCGGAGATGCACTCCCGCGGCAAGGTCGTCGTCGGCATGCAGCCCGTCGAGACCGGGGCCCGGCAGGACTGGTACCGGTCCGAGAAGGCGCGTGACCTCCGCGACGTGTACGCGCACGAGAAGGCCGAGGGCACGCTCGAGAGCGGTTCCCCGGCGTCCCGCGGCGCCGACTGACGGCGGCGGCGCACCGCTGGCGCCCGGCCGGACCTAGCTGAGGACGTCCTTGCTGGCGAACCGGCCGTACGCCAGCGCGCCGAACACGACCAGGTACCCGAGCTGCAGGACCGCGTTGCTGCCGAACGAGTCGAACGAGATCGGGTCCCGCAGCAGGTCGCCGAACCCGAGCCAGAGGTGCGAGAACAGGAACGGGTGCAGCCAGTCGAGCTGCGGGAGCTGGTCGAGCACCTGCGATGCCCCGGCCAGCACGACCGTCGCGGCCATCGCCCCGACCGGGACGTTGGTCAGCGTCGACGCGAACAGACCGATCGCCACCAGGCCGAGCATCGACAGCGTCACGTAGAGCGCGAGCAGGACCGCACGGCCCGCGTACGACCAGCCGTCGACCTGCGTACCGGAGAGCAGCGTCACCGGACCGACCGGGAACAGCGCCGCACCGATCGCCGCCCCGACGAGGACGACGAGCAGTGTGGCGGCGAGACAGAACGCGACCGCGCCGATCGTCTTCACGACGATGAACCGCACCCGCCCAGTTGGGGCGACGAGCAGGTAGCGCAGCGTGCCGTGGCTGGCCTCACCGGCGACGGTGTCGCCGGCGACCACCCCGACCGTGAGGGGCAGGAAGAGCGGGATCGACACCGTCAGCGCCGTGAAGGACACGAACAGGCCGTTGTTCGTGATGTCGCCGAGGAACGCCGGGCCACCGTCGTCGCCGTCGGTGGTGAGCCGGACCGCGACGGCGATGAGGACCGGCACGAGGGCGAGTGCCCCGAGCATCGCCCAGGTCCGACGCCGACGGAAGACGAGCGCGAGTTCGGAGCCGAGCAGGGCGAACGTGCGGGTCCGCCGCGCAGTGCTCGGAGCGGACCGGGTACCAGCGGGTCGTGTCGTCGTGTCCACGGTGTCACCCTGCGACATCGAATCCCTCTCCGGTGAGTGCGACGAACAGGTCCTCGAGGGTGCCGCCGCCGACCGCGATGCCGCGCACCCGGACCTCGGCGCGGACGAGTTCGGCGGTGATCGTTTCCGGCTCGACGTCGGTGGTGAGGTCGGCGACCAGGACGTCGGACCCGCCCTCCCGCCGGGGCGCGAGTCCGAGGCGGGAGAGGACGACACCGGCCTGCCCGATGTCGGGGGTCCGGACCGTGACGGTCCGGGCGCCGGCGGCTCGGAGCTCGTCGAGCGGGCCCTGCGCGACGATCGAGCCGGTGCGCATCACGGCCGCGTGCGTGCAGACCTGCTCGATCTCCGCCAGCAGGTGACTCGACACGAACACCGTCGTGCCGTCATCCGCCAGGGACCGGATGAGGTGCCGGACCTCCCGCGTGCCCTGCGGGTCCAGGCCGTTCGTCGGCTCGTCGAGGACGAGGAGCTCGCGCGGGGACAGCAGCGCGTTCGCCAAGCCCAGGCGCTGCTTCATCCCGAGCGAGTACGCGTGCGCCTTCTTGTCGGCGGCGTGGCTCAACCCGACCCGGTCGAGTGCGCTCGCGACCCGCTCCCGCCGCGTCCGCGGGTCGGAGGTCGGATCGGCGGCGTCGAAGCGGGACAGGTTGGCCCGGCCGGACAGGTAGGGGTAGAAGGCCGGACCCTCGACCAGGGCGCCGACCCGGGGGAGCACCGAGTGCAGCCCGCGCGGCATCGGTTCGCCGAGCACCTCGATCGTCCCGCTCGTGGCGGTCGACAGCCCCAGGAGCATCCGGATCGTGGTGGTCTTGCCGCTGCCGTTCGGCCCGAGGAACCCGAACACCGAGCCACGGGGCACCGCGAGGTCGATGCCGTCCACGGCCCGCTGCTTCCGGAAGACCTTGCGGAGGCCGACCGTCCGGATGGCGAGCCCGGCTGCGGTGTCCGGAGTGTCCCGGGGTGCGGCCGCGGTGTCCGTCCCCGTCGTCACTTCGCGGCGGCGACCAGCGTCGCGACCGGCACCGCGCCCGCGAGGACACGGCCGTCGTCGGCCAGGTACACCGAGACGAGCGAGGTCTGCAGGGCGCGACCACCGTCGACCGCCGTCGTGAGCTGGTCGAGGAGCCCGGACGCCTCCGACCCGAGACCGGTGCTGTCGGCGGTGCCGGCGGGCAGGGTCACGACCGTGTCCCACCCGCTGCCGGTGACCGTCGCGCCGCCGTGGTCCGGGGCACCGTGTCCGCGACCGTCCCCGGATGCACCCGGGATGTCGGAGAGGTCCTTCGTGGTCACGTCCGCACCGCTCGGCGGCGTGAACGCGAACAGCCGTGCCGCCGGCGCGCCGTACGACAGGCTCGTGAAGCCGACCTGGAACGCGGGGTCGTCCTTCCCCGCGGCGGTGACCGACGCGCGCAGCGGCAGCCCCGTCTGCTGGTCGACGGCGAGCTGCACCGTGCCGACGAGGGTGTCGGAGGACTTCGGGGTGAGCGTGAGGAGCCAGGCGTCGTGACCGGCGACCGAGGTCGCCACCGGCTTCGAGACCTCCGTGGTCGGGGTGATGGCGTCGATCGCGCGCTCGGCCACGTCACCCGGTGTGGTGGTGCCGTACCCGGGCGTCTCCGCGGAGCGGCTCGGGAGCGTGACCTTCGTCGCGGCGCGCTCCTCGGAGTCCCACGTCCACACGGTGCTGCCGTTGCGGATGACGTCCCGCTCGGCGAGCTGTTCGGTGACCTGCACCCGCTGCTTCGTCGCTCCGTCGACGTAGACGCGGGCGGTGTGCGGAGCGGTGAGCAGACCGAGTGCGTCCGAGGCGTCCCCCTCGAGCGAGGAGCCGCCGGAGCCGGTGGGCAGTTCCGGGAGCCCGAGGTCGCTCGTCTGCGCCAGCTTGCCCGAGTACTGCGCGTCCGAGGAGCCGGCGATGCTGGCGATGACCGCGGCGGCGGTCGGGTGCTCCCCGGCGACGGGAGGAGCGGCGGCGTTCGCCAGTGCGGGAGCGGCGACGGCCCCGGCGACGACGACGGGCGCGATCAGTGCCGGCAGCCAGACGGACTTCTTCATGGGGGTTCCCCTCGGTCGAGCATCGGACCCGCGGTGGTGCATCGGAGTCGGGTGCACGGTACGTCCGACAACCGACAGAACGCTGTGCTCCGGCCAGGTCCGGCGGCCGGAGCACAGCGTTCACCGGGTCATCCGGCGGACTGCTCGTACGACCGGATCGCGTCGACCTTCCCGGCGCTCGCCGATGCCGGGTCGAAGGTGTACCCGAGCCACTCGCGCACCAGGCGGCGGGCGAGCTCGGTGCCGATCACCCGCTGCCCGAGGCAGAGGACCTGCGCGTCGTTCGACAGCACCGACCGCTCGACGCTGAACGGGTCGTGCGCGGTCACCGCCCGGATGCCGGGGACCTTGTTCGCGCTGATCGCCACCCCGAGTCCGGTGCCGCAGACGAGCAGCGCCCGGTCGGCGGACCCTGCGGCGACGAGCCGCGCGGCCTCGACGGCGACGTGGGGGTAGGCCGTGTGGCCGTCGGCGTCGACACCCACGTCGACGACGTCCACGACCCGGGGATCGGCCATGAGGTCGGCGCGCAGCACCTCCTTGAGCGTGAAGCCGGCGTCGTCCGACCCGATCGCCATGCGGAACGTCATGCGTGCACTCCTCCAGTGGTGGTGGTGATGGTGGTGTTCGTGGTGTCACGTCGGGCGGTGAGGACCTCGCCGACGCGGGTGAGGACCATGCCCATCGAGACGGCTCCGGCGTCCGGGGTGCCGACGCTCTTCGCGGCGAGTGGCCGGGCTCGTCCCACGCGTGGCGACAGCGCCGCGGTGGCGGTCGCCTCGAGCCGGGCGACCTCGGCGGCAGCGGTCCAGGCCTCCGGCAGCGGCACGCCGGAGCGCACCGCCGCGTCGAGGGCGTCGACGAACGGCAGCAGGGCGTCGAGCAGGGTCTTGTCGCCACGCCGCGCCCGTCCGAGCTGGACGACCGCGTCGGCGAAGGCCCGGGCTGCGTCGACCACGAGCGACGCGGTGACCTCGTCGACGTCGTCGCCGATCGCGGCGCCGAACGCCTCGAGGGCTGCGCCCCAGAGCACGCCCGAGGTCCCGCCGGCCTCTGCCGCCCAGGCCTCGCCGGCGCGTCCGAGCAGGAACGCGACGCCGGCGGTCGCGTCCGTGCCGTCGACCGCCCGCCGGGCCGCACCGATGCCCTTCACCATCCCGCGTCCGTGGTCGCCGTCCCCGGCGACGGCGTCGATGCGGCCGAGTTCGTGCTCCTGCTCGCGGAGCAGCCGTTCCGTCGCCGCGACGACCACGCGCACGGTGTCGGCGGCCTGCCGGGAGGCCCGGCTCGCGTTCGGCACGACCGTCGCGTCCGCAGCGCACTCGGTCCCGGCGGCCGCGGGGACGAGTGTGGCGACGGGCGCTGCCACCTTGCGGTAGGCGGGCGCGTAGGCGTCGGCACGCCAGAGTCGCTCGAGGTCGTCGTCGAGCCACTGCAGGGTGAGCGAGCACCCGCCCATGTCCAGGCTCGTCACGAGTTCGCCGACCTCGGGCTCGACGACCGCGAGGCCGGCCTGCTCGAGGAGCGGCGCGATCCGTCCCCAGAGCACGAACAGCTCCTCGTACTTGGTGTCGCCGAGGCCGTTGAGGACCGGGGCGACCCGGCCACCGGCGGGGGCGTCGGCCGGACGCTCGGCAAGCAACCGGTCCACGAGCAGGTGCGCGAGCTGGCGGGCCGGCACGAGCGGGACGTCGCGGATGCCCGGCTCCCCGTGGATCCCGAGGCCGAGGCCCAGGTGACCGTCCGGCACCGTGAACAGCGGCTCGTCGGCTCCGGGCAGCGTGCAGCCCGAGAAGGCGACGCCGATCGTCCGCGTTCGGTCGTTCGCGTGCCGGCCGACCCGTTCGACCTCGTCCAGCGAGGCCCCGGCGGCCGCCGCGGCGCCCATGGCCTTGACGACCGCGAAGTCGCCCGCGATGCCCCGTCGTCGGTCGACCTCGTCCGCCGAGGCGACGTCGTCGGTGACCACCACGATCCGCGTGTCGACACCGGCAGCGCGGAGTCGTTCGGCGGCGATCCCGAAGTTCATCGTGTCGCCGGCGTAGTTCCCGAAGCACAGGACGACGCCGCGGCCCTGGTCGGCGGCCCTGGCCACGGAGTACACCTGGGCGGCGGACGGTGACGTGAAGACGTTCCCGACGACCGCGCCGGTCGCGAGCCCGGGACCGACCAGACCGCTGAAGGCGGGGTAGTGGCCGGAGCCGCCACCGATGACGACGGCGACCTGCGGGGCGGTGTCGGCGGTCGGCAGCGTCACGACGCCGCCGGTCACCCCGCGGACGCGGTCGGCGTACAGGGCGAGCCAACCGGCGAGTTGGTCCTCGGCGAACTCGTCGGGGTCGTCGCAGATCGTGGTCATGTGCGGTCCTCCTCGGGGGACGGGTGGGTGGGAAGGGACGGGGACATCGGTCAGTGGGCCTCGTCGTGCTGCGGGACGTGGAGTCGGCCGACCATGAGGAAGGCGCAGGCGTAGAGCCCCACGAACGTCCAGGTGACGGCGGCGCCGCCCCCGCCGAGCGCGAGGACGACGGCCACCACTCCGGTGCCGAGGAACGCGGCACCGCCGGCCGCGGTCGTGTACATCGCCATGGCCGCACCACGGTGCTGCGGTTCGAGCGCCGGCATGATCGCGCCCATCGGGACGAACCCCGCGAGTGAGCACCCGAAGACGCACCCGGCGACGACGGCGGCGACGTACCCCCAGTCGGAGCCGGCGGGGACGAGTTGCGGGACGTACCACCAGGCCAGCAGCCCGACCGCGGACCCGACGACGCCGAACCAGCGGACCGTGCGGACCCATCCGATGCGGTCGCCGACCCAGCCGAACAGGGCGTTCACGAGGATGTTCGTCGCGTACACGCACACGGTCATGAGGAGCCAGCGCTGCTGCCCCCAGCCGCGCTCGTCGGCGATGACGGCCGGCAGGACGACGAACATGCCGAACTCCGGTGCGGTGTTGACGAGTCGGACGAGGAACCCCATGAGCACGCGCGGCCGTGTCGCGGTCAGGCGGATCCCGCTCGTGACGACCCGCCAGGCGCTCTCGCCGGCGGGGGCGATCCGCTGCGTGCCGCTCGGCAGCCGGACACCGAAGCGCGCGAGCGCCCACCCGGCGACGACGAGGGCGATCGAGGCGGTCATCGCTCCGGTCTCGCCGACGACCCCGCCGCCGAGGGCCGGGATGGTCCCGAGGGCGAACAACGAGCCGAGCGTGGGCAGGCCGCCGGTGAAGGCGACGTAGAACCACCCGACCGCCGCACCACGGCGTTCGACGGGTGCGGTGACGTTCACCCAGACCAGGAACGCGAACGCGGCGAGCGGGTGCCCGAGTCCGCGGAGTGTGTAGGCCACCGCGGTGAGCGGGACGCTGCCGAGGTGAAGGGCGCCGAGGAACAGGACCTCGAACACGACCCAGACGACGACGCCGACGGTCATCACGGGGCGTGGGCCGACCAGGTCGGCGAGCGCGCCGGACAGGTAGCTGCCGACGAGGGTCGCGAGGCTCGCGCCGGTGACGATCGTCGCGACCGTGGCCGGAGGGCTGCCGAGCACGGCGACCATGTGCGGGGTGACGAAGTTCGACTCGACGCCGACCCCGGTCATCATCACCAGGACGCCGAGGAAGCCGAGGGCGAGGGGGCGGGGGATCCCGAGTCGGTCGAGGCGGCCGGGGGCGGGAGCGGTGCGCAGGAGTGGGGGCGTCGTCGTCGACATGGGCTCTCTCGATCGCAGTGGCATCTGACATCGGGTATGTTACCCGTCATGTCCGCGTTCCAGAACCACCACCCGTCCACCGGTCCCGCGTCGGCCCCGGCAGCGCTGCCGGACGACGACGACCTCGCCGCGCTGCTGCGGCCCGGTCCGGCCCACCTCGACCACACGAACCCGTTCACCGGCCGCGTCGCGGTCGTCACCGGTGGCGCGTCCGGCATCGGCAACGCGGTCGCACGCGCCCTCGCCGGCCGCGGTGCGCGGGTCGCCGTCCTCGACGTCCGCGCCGACGCGTCGTCCTCGGCTGCGTCCGAGCTGCCCGGGGACGGGCACCTCGGCATCGGGTGCGACGTCACCGACCAGGCCTCGGTGGACACGGCCGTCGCCGAGGTCCTCGCCGGCGCCGGGCACGTCGAGGTCCTGGTGAACTGCTCGGGCATCGTCGCCCTGGCCTCCGCCGAGGACCTCGGGCCCGACGCCTGGGCGCGGACGCTCGACGTGAACCTCACCGGCACGCACCGCGTGACGCAGGCGGTCGGACGGCACATGCTCGCCGCGGGGTACGGGCGGGTCGTGACCATCGCGTCCCAGGCTGCGCACGTCGGGATCGACGGGCACGCCGCCTACTGCGCGTCGAAGGCCGGTCTGCTCGGGCTGACCCGCGTGCTCGCCCTCGAGTGGGGGCGCCGCGGCGTCACCGTCAACACGGTGTCGCCGACGGTCGTGCTCACCGCCCTGGGTCGGTCCGCGTGGGCGAACGAGGCGGGCCTGCGCCACCAGGACGAGATCCCGACCGGACGGTTCGCGACGCCCGACGAGGTCGCGGCGGCGGTGCTCTTCCTCGCCGGCGGGTCGGCCGCGATGGTGAACGGCGCCGACCTCCGCGTCGACGGTGGCTTCACCATCCGGTAGGACGGGCGGCGCTACGATCGCGGTGTCGTCCCGGCACCCGGCCGACGGCACCACCCCGGGAGGCCCGCGCTCGATGTCCGGAACGAGTCCGTCCGACCCCGCACCCGCCAGCGGTCCGCCCACGGAGGGCGGTGTCCCCGCCGGCGACGGTCCCCGCTCCCGGTTCCCGCTCGACACGGTGTACCAGGCGGCCCGGATGTACTACCTCGAGGACGCGACGCAGAACGAGATCGCCGCCCGCCTGGGCGTCTCCCGCCCGACCGTCAGCCGCCTGGTGTCCGAGGCCCGCCGCGCCGGGCTCGTCCGGATCGAGGTCGTCGACCCGTTCCAGGACGAGACCGCCGTCCTGGCCGAGCGGTTGCGGGTCGTGCTCGGTCTGCAGGCCGTGTACCTCGCGGCCGTGACGCACACGGCGACCCTCGGCGTCGACCTCGCCGAGCCCGTCGCCGCAGCGGTCGAGGCCATGCACCTCGCCCCGGGGGACGCGGTCCTGGTGTCCTCCGGCAGCACGGTGCACGCCATCGCGCACGGCGTCGTGCCCCCGATGCCGGGCGTGCAGCTCGTCCCGACCGTCGGTGGTCAGGCCGACCCGAACCAGTGGTTCCAGACGAACGAGATCACCCGGGCGGCCGCTGAGCGGTCGGGGGCGATCCCGACCTTCCTGTTCGCGCAGGCGCTCCCGTCGGAGGCGCTGCGGGCCTCCCTGGACGAGGACCCGGCCTTCCAACACGTCGTCGGTCTCTGGGAGCGTGCGACGGGCGCGATCCTCGGCATCGGCGCGCCGGTCGCGACCCGCGACGCGATGGCCAGGGGCCTGCCCGTGGACCACGCGGTCTTCGAGCGGGCGACCGGGGACGTGTGCCTGAACTTCACCGGCCCCGACGGCGAGGCGATCGAGTTCCCCGGCAGCGAGCGGATGGTCCGGACCTCGCGGGAGGTCCTGGCCGCGGTGCCGCACGCGGTCGGCGTGGCCGTCGGTGCCGTGAAGGTGCCGAGCATCATCAGCGCCGTGCGTGGCCGGCTCGTCAACGAGCTGGTCACCGACGCGGCGACGGCGCGGGCACTGCTCGACGCGCTCGCCTGACGCCCGGCCGGGAGGCCCGGACCGCTCAGCGCGACCGGCGGACGTCCCACAGGTGGTGCACCGGGTCGTGCGCGTAGTAGACGGCGAGCGTCGCGACCGTGAAGACGCTGCCGTCCGAGCGGCGCCCGGTCCGGGCGAGCTGGTGGTCGGGCACCCCGCCGAAGGCCGACACGGCGCGGTCGGCGGCGGCGAGGAGCTCACGGGTGACGGTGGCCGGGTCCTGTTCGGCGTAGCGGTCCGCGACGGCGGTGGCGTCCTGGTCCCAGTTCGGGAACAGCGGGTCCTCCTCGGCGAGCATCAGCTCGAGGCGCTCCGTCATCTTCCGGTGCACGTCACGGACGTGGGCGCCGTACTCGAGCGGTGACCACGTCGACTCGTCCGGGCGCTCCCGCACGTCCGGGCGGCGGAGCTGCTCGGGCCAGCCGTCCGTGTTCGCGTCGATGACCGCGGGCACGTCCCGGAACGTCACCGCGCTGCCGTCGAAGCCGCAGTCCGGGCACGCCGCCTCGATGACCCAGGTCCAGTTCTTCGTGTCCGGTTCGATCGCCACGGCCAGACGGTAGCAGTCGCGGACGGTCCGGTGGCGGGTCGGTCGCGGGGACCGTGCCGTCAGTCGCGGTCGAGGACGGGCCACACCGGGAAGGGGTCGGCCCAGGCGCGCCACAGGTCCGGCCCGGCGAGCAGCTCGTCCGGGGTGATGAGCGCTCCGTCGAGCGCCCGCGTGACCCGGTCCGCGTCCAGGTCCTCGCCGACGAACCAGAGCGACTGGCCGATCGGGGCGTCCTCGTCCCAGGACGGGTTCGCGGTCGGGTCGAGCGCGAGCATCGCCCCGACGCTCGACCAGGAGCCGACGTGGTCGGGCCGGGACGCCAGCCGGAAGAACCCGCGGGAGCGCAGGACCCGTCCGTCCGGCCCGGCCGCGAGGTCGTGCTCCACGACGTCGGCGAGTCGGGACGGGTGGAAGGGCAGCGGGTCCCGGTAGCACACGGCGGTGAGCCCGTCCGCGGACTGCCGGTGGGCGTCGTCGGCCCCGGTCGACAGGGCGCGCATCCACCCGGCGCTCCCGGCGAGCATCCGGGCCGCGCCGCCGTTCGACGCCGGGAGGTCGTCGGCGCTGCGGACCCGCTCGTCGGCGAGGACCACGGCGGACGGCGCGCAGCGGTGCACGAGGGCGACGAGGGCGTGACGCCGTGCCGGGGACAGGCGGTCGGTGCGGTCGAGCACGATGACGGTCGCGTACTCGACCAGGGCCGCGAGGCGCTCGCCGGCGACGAACGCGTCGTCGACGCCGGACCAGAACAGGTGCTCGACCTCGTCGGCGCGGAGGACGGACACCACGTGCCGGAGCACCCGGTCGTCGCCCGTCTCGGCCCGGGCCGCGTTCGCGAGCATCATGCCCACGGCCCGAGCGTCACCGCCGACGGGCAGGGTGACGACGAGCGCGTGCCGGGCGCCGGGCCCGCAGATGTCGGCGAGGCGCCCGGCCCGGTCCGCGACGGCCCGCGCCGCGGCCATCGCGCTGCCGGCGGCGTGCAGCCGGTGCCCGTCGGACAGCCGTGCGGCGATGCGTGCGGCGTCGACGTCGTGGAGGGCGGAGACGAGGGTGATCGGGACTGCGGCCATGTGCAGTACGGTACATGAAAACCGTTCTCATCAAGGAGGTCCACGTGAAGGTCCGCAACTCGCTCAAGGCGCTCAAGAAGATCCCCGGCTCGCAGGTCGTGCGGCGGCGCGGGCGCGTGTACGTCATCAACAAGAAGGACCCGCGCTGGAACACCCGTCAGGGCTAGTGGGGGAGTCGCTCCGTAGGGTGAGGGGATGCGACTCCTGCTCGTCCGACACGGACAGACCCCCGCGAACGTGACCGGCCTGCTCGACGCAGAGGTGCCCGGACCCGGCCTGACCGAGCTCGGACAGGAGCAGGCCGACGCGCTCCCCGCCGCGCTGGGGGACCGGGGCATCGAGCGCCTGTTCACCTCGACGATGGTCCGGACGCAGATCACCGCGGCCCCGCTCGCGCGTGCGCTCGACCTCGCACCCGTGGTGCTGCCGGGCCTCCGGGAGATCGAGGCCGGCGACCTGCAGGGCAGACGGGACACGGTCGCCGTCCAGAGCTACCTCGCGGCCGTGTACGCCTGGGCTGCCGGTGACCGCGACGAGCACCTGCCCGGCGCGGAGGACGGCCACGCGTTCTTCGCGCGGTACGACGACGCCGTGCGGCAGATCGAGGAGACCGGGGCGGACGTCGTCGCGGCGTTCAGCCACGGTGCCGCGATCCGGATCTGGGCCGCGGTCACGGCGCAGAACGTGCCGGACGACCTCGGGCGGAACCGGCACCTCGAGAACACCGGCGTCGTGGAGCTCGAGGGCTCGACGGCCGACGGGTGGCGCCTCGTGGACTGGGCGGGCGAGCCCGTCGGCGGCGACGACCTCGCCGACCTGGCCGCGGAGGACCCGACCGGCGAGCGGTTCTGACGGCACCGACGGCGCGACGCCGCCGGGACGGCAGAACGCCGCCCCGGATGCGTCGAGACGCCGCGGCATCCGGCGGCGTCTCGACGCATCCGGGGCGTCTCGCACCGGGCAGGTGGCGGGGCAGACGGACGGGAGGCACGGTGCCAGCTGGCACCGTGCCTCCCGTCCGTCGTGCGTCGCGTGGACTACGCGAGCTGCGACGCGGACGTCAGTGGCACGATGACGCGGTGCGACTCGCGCAGGACGTCGAGCGTGCGCTGGACCTCGTCGGCGCGCTCCTCGGCCGTCCAGTCGAGCGACTCGGCCATGACGTCGGCGAGCTCGTCGAGCAGGTCGATCGTGACACCACCGACGAACGCGAGGTTCGTGCGGCGGAGGACGACGTCGACCAGGTGCACGGCCTGCTCGTGCTCGGCGAAGTACCGGACCTCGGCACGGGTCAGCGTGCCGTCCGACTCGAGCGGCTCGACCGGACCGGTGACCAGCGCATCGACGACCTCGGCGGCACGGGTGCCGTAGCGGTCGAGCAGGCGGTCGACGGTCTCGGACGCGAGGCCGTCACGGTGCGACTTGATCCACAGGGCACGCTGGCCGTCGGTGGTCGGGAAGTCCTTGCCTCCGCCGATCGGCATGCCGGTCGTGTCGACCGTGCGGGCGACGCCGAGTTTCTTCGTGACGTCGGTCGACAGGTGCGCGGCCAGGGCCCGGAAGGTCGTCCACTTGCCGCCCACGAGCGACAGCACGGTCGTGTCCGGCAGGCCGGCGATCGGGGTGTCGACGATCCGGTAGTCGCGGGACACGAACCCGGGGGCGGTGTCCTCGTGGCGGGGGAGCGGTCGGATGCCCGAGTAGCTGTAGACGATGTGGTCGCGCGTGACCTCGATCTGCGGGAACACGTGCTTCACGAGCCCGAAGAAGTAGTCGATCTCCTCGTCGGTCGTGACGACCGGCTGCGACGGGTCGGCGTCGATGTCGGTCGTGCCGATGAGGACCCGGCCCTTGAGCGGGTAGATGAGGACGATGCGGCCGTCGTTGTTCTCGAAGAACAGCTCGCGGCCCTTCGTCGCCTCGAGCAGCTCGGGGTTGTCGACGACGATGTGGGAGCCCTTCGTGCCGCCCATGTACTTCGTGCCACCACCGAACGCCTCGTTCGTCAGGTCCGTCCAGGGACCGGACGCGTTCACGACGACGTCCGCGGTGAACACGAACTCCTCGCCGGTCTCGCGGTCACGGAGCAGGACGCCGCCGTCACGGCTGCCGACGGCCTCGACGTAGTTCGTCGCACGGGCGGTCGCGTCCGAGCCGGTACCGGTGCTCGCGGCGAGCCCGTCCTTCAGGACGTCGAGCGCCAGGCGCTCCGGCTCGTGCACCGAGGCGTCGTAGTACGTGCCCGTGTACTTGAGGTCGCGGTTGAGGGCCGGCATGTCCTCGAGCGCCGCCTTCTTCGTGCGGAAGACGTGCTTCGGGACCGAACCGCCGTCGCGCGAGAAGGAGTCGTAGATCGTCATGCCGATCTTGATGAGCATCGCGCCGCGCTCCTTCGTGGAGCGCTGCTTGTGCGTGAGCATGCGCAGCGGGGCGTTCATGATGCCGGAGAACGTCGAGAAGACCGGCATGGTCGTCTGCAGCGGCTTGACGTAGTGCGGGGCGATGCGGATGAGGCCGTTGCGCTCCTGCACGCTCTCGCGCACCAGACGGAACTCGCCGTTCTCGAGGTAGCGGATGCCGCCGTGGATCATGTGGCTCGACGCGGCGGACGCGCCCGAGCCGTAGTCGCTGCGCTCGACGAGGGCGACGTCGACGCCCTGCAGTGCGAGGTCGCGGAAGGTGGCGATGCCGTTGATCCCGCCACCGACGATGAGGACCTGTGCGTTCGGGCGTCCGGTGAGGGCGGTGACCGTGTTCCTGGGCTGCGTCTTCTTCGACATGGTCGTTCGCATCGCTTTCTGGGGTCGATTCCGTTGGTACTCCATCGATCGTGCGCTCGTCGGAACGTGTGGGCAACCTCCGTGCACGGACGTGCAGAACGGTTGTCGCGCCTCCTGTCCGGGCCGCTGGACGGCGGACGGGAGGCCCGGACGGGGTTGCAGCGGGCGTGCACGTCCGTGCATGCTCAGACCCATGAGCGACGCCGCCCAGCCCGTGCGCACCCAGCAGGCCCTGCGGGCCGCGCACCTCTACTACCTGCAGGACCTCACGATGGACGCCATCGCCGACGAGCTCGGCACGTCCCGGTCGTCGGTGTCCCGCCTGCTCAAGTACGCCCGTGACACCGGGCTCGTCGACATCCAGATCCGCTCACCGCTCGACCAGGCGGCCGCGCTGAGCCGGAGCATCCGGGCGCGCTTCGGCGTGCACGCACACGTCGTCCCGGTCCCGGACCACACGAGCGACGTCGACCGGTTGGAGCGGGTGGCCCTGTCCGCCGCCCGGATCCTGACGCAGTACATCGAGTCGAACATGGTCATCGGCATCTCGTGGGGTTCGACGGTCAGCGCCGTGAGTCGCTACCTCGTGCCGAAGACCACGCACGGGTCGACCGTCGTGCAGGTGAACGGCGCCGCGAACACCCGCACGACGGGCATCGTCTACGCGTCGGAGATCCTCCGGCGGTTCGGCGAGGCCTACGGCGCACTCGTGCAGCAGTTCCCCGTGCCGGCGTTCTTCGACGACCCCGCCACGAAGGCCGCGCTGTTCCGCGAGCGCTCGATCCGACGCGTGCTCGACCTGCACGAGCGGATGGACCTGGTCGTGTTCGGGGTCGGAGCTCCGCAGGCCCCGGTCCCCTCGCACGTGTACTCCGGCGGGTACCTCGACCCGGCGGACCAGGACGAGTTGCGACAGGCCGGCGTCGTCGGCGACGTGTCCACCGTGTTCTACCGCGCGGACGGGTCGTGGAAGGACATCGGGGTGAACGCCCGGGCCGGTGCGCCCGACCTCGACACGGTCAAGCGGGCGCCGCGCCGGATCTGCGTCGTCGCCGGGCGGGGGAAGGCCGCGTCGCTGCGCGGCGCCCTGGCCGCGGGGCTCGTGACGGACCTCATCCTCGACGAGAGCGTCGGGCAGGCGATCCTGCAGAGCTGACCGGACGGGAGGCGCGTGGCCCCGGCTCTGGGGGAGGCCCGTCGAGTCCGATGTCGGAGGTGTCGCGTACGGTCGGAGCATGGTGCTCACTCCCGATGCCGGTCCCGCTCCGTCCGCTCCGCCCGTCGGCGTCGAGCGTGCCGACACCCGGTCGTACCGGCGGTTGGCAGGCACGGACATCGACCAGGCGATGGCGTTCTTCACCTCCGACTACGACCTGAAGGCCCCTGCGATCCGGCGGACGCACGCGGACACGGCGTGGGACTTCGCCGGTGTCACCGATGAACGGATCTCCCTGCGGACCTCCCGCTTCGGCGTCGACCTGCGCAGTCAGAGCCAGTCCGACGACTTCATCGTCGCGTGGCTCCGCAGCGGGAGCAGCACCATCACGTTCAACGGCCGCTCCGTGGACCTCGAGCCCGGCGTCCCGGTGATCCTGCCGTCGGAGCCGTACGACCTGCACCACCGCGACATCGGTCTCAACCTCGTGCACCTCGACCGCTCGTTCGTCACGAGCCTGGTCGGCGACGACACGTTCTCGTTCGAGCCCCTCGAGCGGCCGGCCGCCGACGGCATGGGGGTCTGGCGCGACACGGTCCGACGGCTCTCCTCGACGTGGCTGCAGGTGGACTCCCCGATGACCGCCACCGTCCGCCGTGACGTCGCCGAGGCCTTCGCGAGCGCGGCGCTCCGGGCGTTCCCGCGCCGCAGCACGTGGCGTGCCGCCGTGACCGGGTCCGGACCGGAGCACCAGCGGCTGCGGCGTGCGCTCGACTACGTGCAGGCGCACGCCCGTGAGCCCATCGGCACGCCGGAGATCGCCGCGGCGGCCGGGCTCAGCCCACGCGGGTTGCAGCAGTCGCTCCGACGACACCTGGACCAGACGCCCGGTGAGCTGCTGCGGTCCGTCCGGCTCGACGGCGCGCTCGACGAGCTGCGTCGGGCGGAGCGGGACGAGACCTCGGTCGCGGACATCGCCCGTGGGTGGGGCTTCGGCCACCTCGGTCGGTTCTCGGCCGCGTACCGGTCCCGGTTCGGCGAGCTGCCGAGCGACACGTTGCGGACCCGGTCGCGCCGCTGAGCGCGGACCCGGTCGCCGACGGCTGACTCGTCGCCGTCAGCCGAGGTGCTGCGTCGGTCCGGGGGAGTGACCAGATCGTTCGGTGGGAGCGCTCCCGACCTGCGTGATGCCGAACTCCGCGGAACGGAACGGCCGGTGGGCGGGTGATCCTTCGGTGCGCGAGCGCTCGCGGCGAACGTGCGGCTGGATGGGCGGTGTCCGAGCACCTGCCCACGAAGGAGTCCGTCATGCGCATCGGCGTCCCCACCGAGACCAAGAACAACGAGTTCCGCGTCGCCGCGACCCCGGCCGGCGTCGCCGAGCTGACGATGCACGGGCACGAGGTGCTCGTGCAGTCCGGCGCCGGGACCGGCTCGGCGTTCTCCGACGACGAGTACACCGCAGCGGGTGCCGTGATCGTGCCGGACGCCGGGTCGGCCTGGGACGCCGAGGTGGTGCTCAAGGTGAAGGAGCCCGTGGCCGCCGAGTACCCGCTCCTGCGCGCGGGACAGGTCCTCTTCACCTACCTGCACCTCGCCGCCGACCGCCCGCTGACCGCGGCGCTGGTCGAGTCGGGCGCCACCGCGATCGCGTACGAGACCGTGCAGCTCCCCGACCGGTCGCTGCCGCTCCTGTCGCCGATGTCGGAGATCGCCGGGCGGCTGTCCGCCCAGGTCGGCGCCCACCACCTCATGCGTGCGAACGGCGGCCGCGGGCTCCTCCTCGGGGGTGTCCCCGGCACGCCGAAGGGGCGGGTCGTGGTGATCGGCGGTGGTGTCGCGGGCGAGCACGCCGCGACGATCGCGCTCGGGATGGGTGCCGAGGTGACGGTCTTCGACATCAGCCTGCCGCGCCTCCGAGCCCTCGACGCGCGGTTCGACGGCCGGGTGACGACCCTGCGGTCGAGCCCGCTCGCGATCGCGCACGCCGTCGCCGAGGCGGACCTGGTGATCGGGTCCGTCCTCATCCCCGGGGCGTCGGCTCCGAAGCTCGTCACGGACGCGATGGTCGCCGACATGCGCGCGGGGTCCGTCCTCGTCGACATCGCGATCGACCAGGGCGGGTGCTTCGAGGGGTCGCGGCCGACCACCCACGACGACCCGACGTTCGCCGTGCACGACGCCGTCTACTACTGCGTGGCGAACATGCCGGGCGCGGTCCCGCGGACGAGCACCATCGCGCTGACGAACGCGACGCTCCCGTATGCCGTGGCGATCGCGGACCAGGGGTGGGAGCGGGCGCTGGAGTCCGACCCGGCACTCGCCGCCGGGCTCAACGTGCACGACGGCCGCGTGACGAACGAGGCCGTCGCCGCCGCGCACGGCATGGCCGTCGCGCGGCGCTGAACCCGGCCCGCCCCGGCCCGCCCGGCCGGTCATGCACGCGGAACCGACAGATCGACGCGGAAGGTCCACGTCGATCTGTCGGTTCCGCGCAGTGGTCCGGCGCTGCGCCAGCGCGCTCAGGCGGTGTGGAGCGCGGCCGCACCTGCGGTCCAGCCTGCACGGGCCCGCGCGACGACGGTCACCACGAGCACCGCGGCGACGGCGACCAGCGCGGCGACGGCTGTGGGAACCGAGACGAGCGGCCCGTCGAGCCGTGCGACCGCGACCCACGCGAGCCCCCAGCCGAGCGACAGGGCCGGGGCGATGCGACCACGGCCGGTCACCCCGACGAGGACCCCGACGAGGCCGGCGACCGCTGCGACCGCCACACCCCACACGTCCTGACCGAGGCCGAGGCCCCGGAACCCCGCAGCCGTCAGGACCGCGGCGGTGTTGGCCGCCGTCGCCACGCAGACCCATCCGAGGTACAGCCCGAACGTGCCGTCCGTGACGACCGCCTCGACACGGCCGGACGGCCTGGTGCGCCGGAGCACCACGAACGCCCACGCCAGGACGCCGAGCAGGGCGAGGATGATCGGCTCGCTCAGCCAGAGGAAGCCGAACTGCACGGACAGGATCCACGCCGCGTTGAGGAGCAGGGACAGGGTCGCGGGCACGGCGAGGCGGTCGTGCCGGGCCTGGTCGTCCCGACGGGGGAGGAACTGCCAGACGGCGAAGGCGACGAGCCCCACGTAGATGACGCTCCAGATGCCGAATGCGGGCCCACCGGGGGCGATCGCCGTGGACGATGCCGAGAGCGCGCCGTCGGCCGCCTCGGCGATCGGGGTGCCGCCCGCGGCCCCGGACCCGATGAACGAACCCACCACGGCGACCACCGTGCTCACGGCGATCATGACCTTCCGCATCCAGCGCATCGTGCTCCCTTTCGTCAGCATGCTGATGACCAGGACGCTACGCCGCCCCGTCCGCGATCACGCAGCCGCTGCCCAGGGTGCGTACGGTGGTGCCGTGACCGTCGAGCTGAACACCGTGTACGTGGACCGGATCGCCCCGACGACGAGTCCCTCGCTCGACGAGAGCTTCACGATGATCGCGGAGCACGGTGCCTCGGCCTGCATCGTGCTCGATCGGCCGGACGCCGAGGAGCTCGGTGACGTCGCGGTCGCCCTCGGCCTGCACGAGCTCGCGGTGGAGGACTCCGCCGAAGGGCACCAGCGACCGAAGCTCGAACGGTACGGCTCGACGCTCTTCGCGGTGCTCAAGCCCGCGGTGTACCGGGACGCGGCCGAGGAGGTCGAGTTCGGCGAGGTCCACGCCTTCGTCGGCGAGGACTTCTTCCTCGCGGTGGTGCAGGCAGACCCGCGGGGCGGACGAGCGGTCCCGCGCGCCCTGCAGCGGATGAGCGGCAAGCCCGGGCTGGTCACCGCGGGGCCCCAGGCGCAGCTCTGGGCCCTCATGGACTCGATCGTCGACGACTACCGGCCGGTCATCGACGGGCTCGAGGAGGACATCAACCAGATCGAGGGGCAGCTCTTCTCGGGCGAGGCAGGCGTCTCCCGCCGCGTCTACGAGCTCTTCGGCGAGGTCGTCGACTTCCAGCGTGCCGCCCGCCCGCTCATCCGGATGATCGAGGACCTGCACCGCGGCGCCGAGAAGTACCACCTGCCCGTCGAGCTCCAGCGCCGGTTCCGGGACGTCCTGGACCACGTCATCCGGGTCGTGGAGCGGCTGGACACCTTCCGGCAGCTCCTGCAGAACGCGCTGACGGTCGACTCGACCCTGGCGGCGCAGAAGCAGAACGACGACACGAAGCGGATCTCCGGCTGGGCGGCGATCCTGTTCGCCCCGACGCTCATCGCCGCGGTCTACGGGATGAACTTCGAGCACATGCCGGAGCTGTCCTGGACGTGGGGGTACCCGCTGTCGATCGTGCTGATGGTCCTGTTCGCCGCGGTCCTCTACGCGGTGTTCAAGGTCAAGCGCTGGTTCTGAGGACCCGACCGCCCGCCCGCTCGGACCGGTGTCGTCGCTCCCCACCGTCCCCGTCCACCTGAGCGCAGGGGGTCTTTCCCTCGTGCTCGACTGCTCGGACGGTCGGCTCGCCGCCGTCGTGCCCGACCGCGTCACCGCGGTCTGACGTCGCAGCCCGGCCGGGAGGCCCGGATCACCGCCTCCGGACCGGTGCCGGACCCGGGACGTCGCGTCGGGCCTCCCGGCCGACCCACTGACGAGCGCGCCGACCCGGCGGACGAGCGCGCCGACGCGCGCCGACGCGCGCCGACGCACGCCCGCTACGCTTGCCGACATGCCACACAACGGTCTCGCCGCTCCGGCCTGGGCGCTCAAGCTCGCCGTGGTCACGGGGCTCGTCGGCGTCGCCGGCGGGGCCGCCGGGATCGCCGTGTGGCTCGCGCTCCAGCTCATCCAGTTCGTCGCCTTCGGCTACGCCTTCGGCGGGCACCGGGAGGCGGCGGACGCACCGTCGGCGCTGAACCGGTTCCTCGCGGTCCTGGCCGCCGGCGTCCTGACGGCCGTCGCGTGGTGGGCGATCCGGCGCTGGGGACGTCCGGTCGTCGGTGTCCCGGCCGCCGTCGCGGGCAGGCGGATGCCCTCCCTGGTGACCGTCGGCAACGCGGGCGTGCAGATCCTCGCGGTGGGTCTCGGTGCCTCGATCGGCAAGGAGGTCGCACCGCGCGAACTCGGTGCGTGGGCCGCGCAGCTGCTCACCGTCCGCGCCGGGTTGACGCCGCGGGAGACGAAGGTCCTGGTGGCCTGTGGTGCTGCCGCCGGGCTCGCAGCGGTCTACGACGTGCCGCTCGGGGGTGCGCTGTTCGCGGTCGAGGTGCTGCTCGGCGAGCTCACCCTGGCGACGGCCCTGCCCGCGTTCGTCACGAGTGCCGTCGCCGCGTTCGTCGCCCGGCTCGTGATCCCGGACGAGGTGCTCTACCACGTGCCGGCGATGCACCTCTCGCCCTCGCTGCTCGTCTGGGCGGTCGTCGTCGGGCCGCTGCTCGGGCTCGCCGGGGTCGGGTTCGTGCGGACCACGAACCGGCTGCAGGCGATCGCCCCGACCGGGTGGAAGCTGCTCGTCGTGCTGCCGGTGGTGTTCGCACTCGTCGGCCTCGTCGCGATCCCCTTCCCGGAGGTGATGGGGAACGGCCGCGCGCTCGGACTCGCCGCGATGAACGCCGACCTCGACGGGCCGACGCTGCTCGGCATGGCGCCCCTGCTCGCGCTCCTCGTCCTCGGACTGCTGAAGACCGTGACGACCGCGGCGACGATCGGTGCCGGCGCCGTGGGTGGCACGCTGACCCCCTCGATCGCGGTCGGATCGGCGCTCGGCGGTTTCCTCGGGGCCGCCTGGATGCTGCTCTGGCCGACCGACGGCGGCAGCCTGGCGGCCTTCGCGTTCGTCGGCGCGGCCGCGTTCCTGGCCACCACCATGCGCGCGCCGTTCACGGCCCTCGTGCTCGTCGTCGAGTTCACGCAGGAGGGCACCGACATCCTCATCCCCTCGCTGCTGGCGGTGAGCGGAGCCGTCGCCGTCGGCTACGTCCTGGCCCGTCGGCGCAGTGCGCAGATGGCCTGAGCCGAGCCGAGCCGCGCCGCGCCGCGCCGCGCCGCGGCACCGTCGACCGGTCCGGTGCTGGGCATCCGGTGGACGGCCCGGACCAGGTGGCCGCACGCTGGTTAGCATCGGCGCCAGGACGCGGGGCACGAGGTCCCGCCCGAGACACGAGGAGCCGGTCATGGCAGGGTTCGACGACATCACGAAGAAGGCCCGGGCGCTGCTGCAGGACGGCAAGGTGCAGGACGCCCTGAAGAGCGAGAAGGCCGAGGGTGTCAGCGACAAGGTGTTCGACGGTGTCGCCGACGCCGTGAAGAAGGCCACCGGCGGCAAGTACGACGACAAGATCGACGCCGCCCGCGAGCAGGCCGACAAGCGCGTCGGGAACGAGTAGCGCCCCGCGCGGTGCCGGTCCGACTGGACGCTGCCGGGAAGAACGACCACCATTGACGGGTTGTCTCCCGGAGACGCACAGGAGGGCCAGCACCGTGACGATCGTTGCACCAGCGCCGACGGACGACTCCGTCGAACCGCTCACCGAGGACGAGGTCCTCCGCATCCGGGCGGACTTCCCGATCCTCCAGCAGGAGGTGAACGGGCAGCCGCTGGCGTACCTCGACTCCGGCGCGACGGCCGAGCGGCCCGTGCAGGTCCTCGACGCCGAACGGCGCTTCCTCGAGCAGGACAACGCGGCCGTGCACCGCGGTGCCCACACCCTCGCCGCGCTGAGCACCGACGCCTACGAGGACGCCCGCGCCACCGTCGCCCGGTTCATCGGGGCCACCAGCCCGTCCGAGGTCGTCTGGACCGCCAACGCCACCGACGCGCTCAACCTCGTCGCCTACGGCATCCGCAACGCCAGCGCCGGACGCGGCGGTCCCGAGGCCGACCGCTTCCGCATCGGCCCCGGGGACGAGGTCCTGGTGACCGAGGCCGAGCACCACGCGAACCTCGTGCCCTGGCAGGAGCTCGCTGCAGCCACCGGTGCGACGCTGCGCTGGGTGCCGGTCGACGACGCCGGGTGCTGGAGCGCCGAGGACGCCGTCGCGCTCGTCACCGAACGCACCCGGGTCGTCGCGTTCGCCCACGTGTCGAACGTCACCGGGATGATCGCCCCCGTCGCGGAGCTCGTCGCGGCGGCCCACGCCGTCGGGGCGCTCGTCGTGCTCGACGCCTGCCAGTCCGCACCGCACCGGCCGCTCGACGTCCGTGCCCTCGACATCGACTTCGCCGCGTTCTCCGGGCACAAGATGCTCGGCCCGAACGGGATCGGCGTGCTCTGGGGTCGGCAGGACCTCCTCGACGCGCTTCCGCCGTTCCGCACCGGCGGCTCGATGATCACCACGGTGACGATGGACCACACCGACTTCATGCCGGCCCCCGAACGGTTCGAGGCAGGCACCCAGCCGGTCTCCCAGGCCGTCGCGCTCGCCGAGGCCGTCCGCTACCTCGAGCACATCGGGATGGACCGGGTGCAGGCGCACGAGGAGCACCTGGCGCAGCGGATGCTCACCGGCCTCGCCACCGTCCCCGGCGTCTCCGTCGTGGGTCCCGCTGCCGGTGTCCCGCGCAGCGGCCTCGCGTCCTTCGTCGTCGACGGGGTGCACGCGCACGACGTCTCCCAGTACCTCGACGCGCAGGGCATCGCGGTCCGCTCCGGCCACCACTGCGCGCAGCCGCTCCACCGTCGTCTGGGGCTCACCGCCACGAGCCGCGCGAGCACGTACGTGTACACGACCGAGGAGGACGTCGACCGCTTCGTGACCGCGGTCGGCGGGATCCGCGGCTACTTTGGTGCGGAGGAGCCCGCGTGACCGGCCTGGACGGGCTCTACCAGCAGGTGATCCTCGACCACGCGAGAGCCCGTCGGGGCGACGGTCCGATGCCGGATGCGGACGCCGAGCACTTCGAGCGGAACCCGACGTGCGGTGACGAGATCACCGTGCGGCTCCGACTCGAGCCCGGGACCGACCGGATCGCCGCCGTCGCCTGGCAGGGGGACGGCTGCTCGATCTCGATGGCGTCGGCCTCGGTCCTCACCGACATGGCCGTCGGCCGGACCGTCCCGGAACTCCTGACCCTGACCGAGGCGTTCCGCACGATGATGCGCTCCCGGGGCGTCGGCGAGCCGGACGAGGACGTGCTCGAGGACCTCGTCGCCTTCCAGGGCGTCTCGAAGTTCGTCATGCGGGTCAAGTGCGGGATGCTCGCGTGGGTCGCCGCCGAGGCGGCGGCGCAGCAGGCGGTCGCGGCGGGCTGACGACCGGCGCGGTGCGGGGGCGCGGCCCTCGGCGGCGGTCCACCGGACGGGAGGCGCGGTGCCAGCGGGTGCTGCGCCTCCCGTCCGGCGTCCTGCTTCCCGTAGCCTGCACCGCATGGCGGAAGAGGGGCGCGAGCCAACCGGGCGCGAGCTCGTGTTCCTGCACGCGTCGAATCGGAGTCCGAGTCGGGCCTGGTCCTCGGTGGGGACACTGCCCGGCGCCCGCTTCGCGGCGATGCCGGGGTACGACGCCCGTCCACCGGTGCGGTTCGAGCAGGACCGGTGGGAGCGGCGGCTCCTCCGTGCGTGCGGCACCGGCAGTGCGGTCGTCGCCCACTCCTTCGGCGGACCGGTCGCCATGCGCGCCGCTGCGCGTCATCCGGACCTCGTCCGCGTGCTCGTGCTGTTCGAGCCTGGCGCCTACGCGCTGGCGCGGGGGCACGCATCGGTCGAGGAGCACGTCCGACGTGTGCAGCCGGTCCTCGACCAGGCGGGCCTGCTCCCGCCTGCGCAGTTCGCCGTCGCGTTCACCGCGGCACTCACCGGTCGGAGCCCCGCACCACCGAGGGACGCCGATGCCCTCCTCGCGGCGGAGCGGCAACGTCGGCTGCCGGGACCGTGGACGCTGGACACCCCGGAGCGTCCCGGCGTGCCGACACTGGTCATCACAGGAGGATGGAACGACGAGTACGAGACGATAGCCTCCCGGATCGCCGACGCTCGTCACGTCACCCTCGTCGGACACGGCCACCGACCGCAGGACCATCCCGACGCCGCGCGGGTCGTTCGCGACTTCCTGTCGCATCACGGGTGACGTCGCGCCGGATTGCGCCGCGACGAGTCACGGTCAGCCAGCGCTGGCGCTGTCGGCCGCGTCGCTGCGCAGTGCGCGCACCATGCTCCGCAGCAGCCGCCTGGCCGCGGCGCGGTCGTCCTCGTCGAGGTCGGCGAGCATCCGGTCCTCCACGGAGCGGACGGCGGCCGTCGCGGCGGCGAGGTCCCGGCGTCCGCGGTCGGTGAGCTGCGCCGGCATGACCCGGCCCGAGCGGGCCTCGGACGGGCGCTCGACGACGCCGTCGCGCTCGAGGGTCTGCAGTAGGACGTTCATCGACTGCCGGGTCACGAAGGTGCCGCGGGCGAGCTCGGAGTTCGACGACCCCGGACGCTGCGCCAGGAGTTCCAGGCAGGAGTAGTGCGTCACGGTCATGCCGAGCGGGCGGAGCACGGCCTCCATCGCGGTCCGGAGCGCCGTCGCGGTCTCCTTGAGCAGGTACCCGATCGAGGTCGGGAGGTCGACGCCGTCCTGTTGACTCATGTCAGCAGTCTGACATACGCTGCTTGGTGTCAGACAACTGACATGACCAGAAGGAGCACCCATGCCCGCCACCGGCCCCGACTTCCTCTCCCTGCAGGTCCGTGACCTCGATGCCTCGCAGGCGTTCTACGAGCGGTACCTCGGGCTCGAGCGTTCGCCCGCCGGGCCACCGCACGCCGTCGTGTTCACCACGACGCCGATCGCGTTCGCGCTGCGCGACGTCCTCCCCGGGACCGACCTCGCGTCGGTCGACCAGCCGGGACTCGGCGTCGCCCTCTGGTTGCACGCGACCGACGTCCAGGCGGTCCACGACGCCCTCGAGGCCGACGGGCACCGGATCGTCGCGGCACCGATCGACGGCCCGTTCGGCCGGACGTTCACCTTCGCCGACCCCGACGGTTACCACGTCACCCTCCACGACCGCGCCTGAGCGTCGCGCGGACCGCCGGTCGTCCCCGACCGGTGGTCGTGACCACATCGTGTCCCCACCACCGCTCCTCAGGGCCGACGATGGGGGCGTGCGGGGGCGACGGATGTGGGCAGCGACCGGGGCTGCGCTGTCGGTGCTGACGACAGCGGCGTGTGGCATCGTGCCCACGGCCTGTCCGGCGATCGGGTGGACGAACACCGTGGTGGTCACGGTCAGCGGACCGGTCGGGTCGGTCGACGCGGTCCGTGACGTCGCCGTCTGCACCGGGACCGGATGCACGCCGCCCGCGCCGAGCGACCCGCCCGTCCTGCCTCCCGAGGTCGCGCCGGCCCCGTCGCCGACGTCGACCGCCGCCGGAACCGTCTGGCGGCTCCCCGTGCTGATGGGCACGCCGGACCGGGCGGTCGTCGAGCTGCGGGACGCCGCCGACCGGCCGCTCCTGACGGAGACGGTTCGCACGCGGTGGATCCGGTACGGCGGCTCCGAGCAGTGCGGCGGCCCGTCGACGGCGGAGGTCACGGTCCGGGCGCCCCGCTGACCACCGGCACGTCCCGCATCCAGATGCCCGTGTCATGCGGCGTCATCCTCCGTGACGCGGCGGGGACGGCCGACGTACGGTCGCGTCGTGACCACGAACCGCGAGCCCCGGCAGATCCGCTTCAACGCGTTCGACATGAACTGCGTCGCGCACCAGTCCTCCGGGCTGTGGCGCCACCCGCGCGACCGATCCCGGCACTACAACGACCTGTCGTACTGGACGGACCTGGCGAAGATCCTCGAAGGCGGGGCGTTCGACGGCATCTTCATCGCCGACGTCCTCGGGACCTACGACGTCTACGGCGGGACGAACGAGGCCGCGCTCCGCACCGGGTCGCAGGTACCGGTGAACGACCCGATCCTCCTCGTGTCCGCGATGGCCGCCGTCACCGAGCACCTGGGCTTCGGCATCACCGCGGGCACCGCCTACGAGCACCCGTACCCGTTCGCCCGACGCATGTCCACGCTCGACCACCTGACGAAGGGCCGCGTCGGCTGGAACGTCGTCACCGGGTACCTGCCGAGCGCAGCCCGCAACATGGGCCAGACGGACCAGCTCAGCCACGACGACCGCTACGACGTCGCCGACGAGTACCTCGAGGTCCTCTACAAGCTGTGGGAGGGCTCGTGGGAGGACGACGCCGTGGTCGAGGACCGCGAGACCGGTGTCTTCACCGACCCCGCGAAGGTGCACCCGATCGAGCACCACGGTGCGCACTTCGACGTGCCGGGCATCCACCTGTCCGAGCCGTCCGTGCAGCGCTCGCCCGTCATCTACCAGGCGGGCGCCTCGCCGCGCGGGATCCGCTTCGCCGCCGAGAACGCCGAGGCCGTGTTCGTCGGGGCGCCGACCCTGCCGCAGCTCGCCGCGACGGTGGGGAAGATCCGGGACGCCCTGGAGGCCGCTGGTCGCGACCGGTACGCCGCCAGGGTGTACACGCTGCTCACCGTCATCACGGACGAGACCGACGAGGCCGCGCAGGCGAAGTACCGCGACTACCTGTCGTACGCGTCCGAGGCGGGTGCGCTCGTGCTGAACTCCGGCTGGATGGGCGTCGACCTGTCGCAGTACGACCTGGACGAGCCGCTCGGCAACATCGAGTCGAACGCGATCCAGTCGGCCGCCGCGAACCTGTCCGCCGCGACCGGTGAGGACGGGACGACGTGGACGGTCCGGGACATCGCCCGGCAGACGGCGATCGGCGGACTCGGTCCGGTCGAGGTCGGCAGCGGGGCGACGATCGCGCAGCGGCTCATCGACATCCAGGAGCAGACCGACGTCGACGGCTTCAACCTGGCGTACGCGGTGACGCCGGGCACGTGGCAGGACGTCATCGAGTTCGTCGTCCCCGAACTCCGGGCGCGCAACGCCTACCCGGACGGGTACGAGGAGGGCTCCCTGCGGCACAAGCTGCTCGGACGGGGCGACCGGTTGCCGGACGAACACCGCGGAGCGTCGTTCCGGGTACGGGTGCCGGCGACCGCGTGACGGGTGGTCCTCGTGACGCCGTGCCCTGGCGTCCCGCGCACGCAGGAGCCCGGTCGTAGGGTGGTCCGGTGATCGAGTCCTCTGCAGCCGTGCGGGTCGCGACGGCGGAGGCCGGGACGGACACCGCGTGCATCGACCTGTGGGCCGCCGCCGTCGCCGCGCGCGACGGTCGTCCCCGGGACCCGGCGGTCCGGGCGCGAGCCGCCGCGAAGTTCGCCGCCGAGCGGGTCGCCCTCGTGGTCGCGCCAGGGGACTCCGACGACGGCGTCCACGGCTTCGCACTCGTCACCGCGCCGGGCACCGGAGGGGGAGTGGGACCGGCGGACGCCGCCTACCTCAGCCTGCTCGCGGTCGACCCGGCCGCGCAGGGGAGCGGGCTCGGTCGAGCGCTCCTCGTCGCGGCCGTCGACGCTGCCCGGGACGCCGGGTACGAGCACTGCATGCTGCACGCGCTCGAGGACAACGCGCCGGCCGTGCGCCTCTACCGCAGCGCCGGGTTCCGCCCGGTCGGCGAGCCGTTCCCGCACGCTCTCAGCGGCCGCCCGACCCGGACGTTCGTGGTCTGACCGCTGCTGCGGAGCCGCGGCCCGCCCGGATCAGCGTCGTCGACCGCTCGGCGGCACGGGGGTCCAGTCGCCGTGGGACGCGACCCGCCCGTCACCGGAGGACCGGCCGGTCACGCGCCGCCGGACCCACGGCACGACGTGGTCCCGGTAGTACCGGAGTTCCTCGGTGACCGACGTGCGCGCCGCGTCCGGGACGGCCGGCACCGTCACGGTCGGTCCACCCGCGATCTCGTGGAGGGCCAGGTCGGCGACCCGCTGGTGTCCGAGCGGGTTCATGTGCAGCCGGTCCTCGGACCAGAACTCGGCGCGCCGCAGGTGTGGGTCGCGGGACACGTCGACGTAGGGCAGGCCCCGCTCCCGCGCGAAGCCGGTCAGGGCCTCGGCCCAGGCGTCCCCGCGGGCGTTGATGAGCTTGCCGAGCGGCAGTCGGGCGCTCGGGTCGGCCGGGCTGAGGAGCGCCAGCCGGATCCCGCGGGCGGCGACCGCGTCCGCCGCGGTCGCGAGTCGGCCGAGCAGCACGTCCACGTCGTAGCCCGGACGGAGCATGTCGTTCCCGCCGCCGCAGAACGTGACGAGCGTCGGCGCCGGGTCGAGGGCGAGCGCGGCGTCGAGCTGCTCGTCCAGGACCCCGGCGAGCAGGCGACCGCGGATCGCGAGGTTCGCGTACGAGACCGGGCCCGACAGGTGGTCGGCGAGCCCGGAGGCCAGTCGTCCGGCCCACCCGGGGAAGGGGACGTCCCCGTCGTCCCCGACGCCCTCGGAGAAGCTGTCGCCGATGGCGACGTAGCGGACGGGGTCGGTGCGGGCGGGGACGGTGGACATGGTCCTCCTCTGAACAGCCGGTGGCGGCGGAGCGTGCGGTCGCGTCCATCGTGCTCCTCCCGCTGCGCGGCCGGTGCGGACCGGTCGTCCTCGGTGGGGAACGCCCCGGTCAGGGGAGCCTTCCCTTGCTGGTGCGATCCCCGCGCAGGTGCTTGGCTCTCGCCATGTCGACCGCAGCTGACCTCGCGCTCCCCGGCACCGAGCACGACGACGCCACGAGCGCCGCCCGCCTCAACTGGTTGCGCGCCGGTCTCCTCGGCGCGAACGACGGCATCGTGTCCGTCGCCGCCGTCCTGGTCGGGGTCGCCGGTGCCGGTGCCACGACCGGCCCCGTCCTCGCCGCGGGCACGGCAGCACTCGTCGGCGGCGCCGTGTCGATGGCGCTCGGCGAGTACGTGTCGGTGAGCGGAGCCCGCGACGCCCAGCGCACCGGCCAGGCCGCCCACCAGGCCCAGCTCGAGGCCGAGTCCGAGGACGCGGTCACCATCGCCGACCACTACCGCGCGCTCGGGGTCGCGGACGACGTCGCGACCTCCGTCGCCGCCGAACTCGTCCGACCCGAGGTCCGGGACCGCCGCGCCGCCGCCGCACTCCGCGACGCCGAGGAGGAGGTCGTCAGCCCGTGGCGCGCGGCCTGGGTCTCGGCCGCGACCTTCACCGCGGGCGCGGCGCTGCCCTTCCTCGCGATGCTCCTCGCCCCGACGTCGATCCAGATCGCGGTCACGGTGGTCGCCGTGCTCGTCGCACTCGCCGTGACCGGGACGACCGGCGCCGCACTCGGTGGTGCTCGCCGCGGCCGCGCCACCGTCCGCGTGGTGTTCGGCGGGGCGCTCGCGCTCGCCGCGACCTACGCCGCCGGGACGCTCCTCGGAGCACACGCGTTCTGACGCGCCCGGGCCCCGTCCCCGCGGTTCCGCAATTCGCGCATCTCGCGCCGCGAGATGCGTGAATTGCGGAACCGGGACGAGCCAACGGCGGCGTCTTGCGGAACCCCGAGCGCAAGCGAGCAAGCAGGACGCACGCACCGCACGGACGCACGGACGGGAGGCCCGGACCGCGTGACCGACGTCGGTCACGCGGTCCGGGCCTCCCGTCCGGCAAGCGGCGGCCGGTGGCTACGGCGTCGGCATCTCGGCCGGCTCCAGCACCGCCTTCGGCACCCGGTGCAGCGTCACGGCACCGACCGCGTCGAACGGGTGGAGCGGATCCGGCGCACCGGAGCCCGTCGGCCCACCGAGCTTCGAGTCGCCCACGGCGCTGAGCACCGCGTAGGCGTCGTCCCCGGACCAGCCGTGCTCGTCGACCAGGAACGCGTACGCGTCCTCGTACCCGCGGCGGATGCTCTCCTGCACGGGCTCACCGAGGCCGACGAACAGCCACTCGTCGGCGGTCTCGATGCGCGGGGCACGCAGTTCGGGTCCGCCCTTGACGAGGTCGACGGACACGACGGCGGTGCCCTGCGCCTCGATGGCGACGAAGGAGGACTCGCCCTCGGCCATGATCGCGTGGATGTCGCCGATCGACAGCAGGGCGCCGGGCACCCGGACCGGCAGGTACACCGTCGAGCCGGGGCGGGCCTCGGTGACGTCCATGTTCCCGCCCTCGGCGTACGCGGGCATGATCGTCGAGTTCTCGCCCGCGGCCGGGGCGGTGCCGATGCAGCCGATCATCGGGCGGACCGGGAACGCGTGCCGGTCGGTGACGTGCACGACCCCGTCCTCGATCGGGCAGCGTCGGGTGAAGACGCGGTCGCCCATGACGTGTTGCAGGGCGCCCGAGCCCGGCAGCGACACCGACCAGCCGTGGGTGGTGAGCTCGATGTCGTGGATCGTCACGGCGAGGGTGTCGCCCGGCTCCGCACCCTCGACGTACACCGGGCCGGTGACCGGGTTGATCGGGGCCTGCAGCTGCGCCATGTCGTGGTGGTCGTCCAGCTCGGCGTACACGGCGTCGGTCGTCTCGAACCCGATCGTCTCGCCGGTGCCGGGCGCGATGGTCAGCACGGGCTCGCGGTCGGCCGCGTAGCCGGGGCGGCCGAGCGTGTTCGGGAGGTGGTGGTCCGCGGTCATCGGTGGTCCTCGTCCTTCGTCAGGGTGGTGGCGGCGGTGCGGTCGCCCTCACCCAGCGTGCCCGGCTCCTCCGAACCGACCTCGGTGGAGCGCCCGGTCGCCCAGTAGTACAGGAACACGCCGGCGCCGACGACGAGCCAGATGACGCCGCCGACCTTCGCCTCGACGGCCGCGTTGAGCAGCACGTACCCGATGATGAGGAACCCGATGAGCGGCACGACGAGGTGCAGCAGCCAGTTGCGCGACTTCCCCTTCACGACGTGGTGCACGAACACCGACACGTGCAGGAGCATGAAGCCGAACAGCGCGCCGAAGTTCACCAGTGACGAGATCGTGTCGATCTGTCCGACGAAGAACAGCACGAGGATCGCGGAGAGCACCGAGACGACCAGGATCGCGTTCTGCGGGACCCGACGGCCGTTGAGCTTGTGCAGGAACGCGGGCAGCTGCCGGTCGCGGCTCATCGAGAAGAGCAGGCGGCTCGTCGCGGCCTGCGCGGCCATGGCGTTCGCGATGCCCACGGCCAGGACGTTGACGGCGAAGAAGGCCGTCGCCCACCCGCTCGACGAGGCCTGCTCGACGACGGTGAAGAACGCGTTCCCGGCCTCGCTGTCCGAGAACGAGTCCCGACCGGCGGCCAGTGCGCTCGCGAGCCAGGTCTGCACGACGAACAGGAACGCGACGATGACGAGCGCCAGGATCATCGCCAGCCCGGCACCACCACGGCGGCCGGTCGACTCCTCCGACAGGGTGGAGATGCCGTCGAAGCCGAGGAAGCTCAGGACCGCGATCGACAGTGCCGACGCGATCAGCGGTGCCGACACCTTCGCCGGGTCGAACACCTGGTCGGTGCTGAAGGACGCTCCCGGCACGGTGCCGCCGGTCAGGGCGACGATCGCGATCACGACGAAGACCACCACGAAGACGAGCTCGATGAGCAGGAAGATCCGGTTCGCCAGCTTGAGCGACGACACCCCGGCCAGGTTGATGACGGTGTTGATCGCCACGAAGACGAGCGCCCACAGCCACCGCGGGGTGCCGGGGAAGATGCCGACCATGCTCTCCGCGGCGAAGACGTAGAGCAGCGTCGGGACGAGCAGGTAGTCGAGCAGGATCGCCCAGCCGGCGAAGAAGCCGGCGGTGGGGTGGATGCCGCGGCCGACGTACGAGAACACGCTGCCGGCGAGGGGGATGGACTTCGCCATCTGCGCGTAGGCCAGGGCCGTGAAGATCATCGCGACGAGGCCGACGATGTAGACGAGCGGCACCATGCCGCTCGATGCGTTGTAGACGGTGCCGAAGATCGCCCACGGGGCGATCGGCACCATGAAGACGAGCCCGTACACGAGCAGGTCGGTGGTGGAGACGGAGCGGTCGAGCTCCTGCTTGTAGCCGTAGGCCTCGAGCTGTTGCTGTGCGGAGAGCTCGCTGTGCTGCTGCGACATGTCGGTTCCGTTTCGGGGAGGAGGGACGGTGCAGGGGGTGGGTGTCCGGACGGGAGGCGCGGCACGGGTCGGTGTCGGGCCTCCTGTCCGGCGCACGGCCGGCCGGGGTGGTGCCGGCGGTGTCAGTCGGTGGGGTGGGCGTCGTGCTCGGCGAGGAACGCACCGATGACGCGGCGGAACTCCTCCGGCTGCTCCAGGTGGGTGCAGTGGCTGGCGCCGGGGAAGACGTGCTGGCGGGCCCCGGGGATGCGCTCCACGAACGGCTGCCAGGTGGCGGGGGTGGCCTCGTCGTGCTCACCGGCGACGACGAGGGTCGGGACGTCGACCTGGTCCAGGCGGTCGATGACGGACCAGTCGCGCAGGGACCCGATGACGTGGAACTCGTTCGGCCCGTTCATGGTGTGGTAGACCGTCGGCTCGGCTTCCATCTGCTCCTCGGACGCGACGAAGTCGGCGGGCATCGGGACGACGCGGCAGACGTGGCGCTCGTAGAACACCTGCGTCGCGGCGAGGTACTCCGGGTCCTCGGTGGTGCCGGCGGCCTCGTGCCGGGTGAGCGCGTCCTGCACGTCCTCGGGCAGGCGGCTGCGCAGTTCGGCGGCACCGTCGACCCAGAGCTGCATCGACGCGGGGGAGTTGCAGATCGACAGGCTGGCGATGCCACCCGGACGGCGGACGCCGATCTCGGCGCCGAGCATGCCGCCCCACGACTGCCCGAGCACGTGGTGGTCGCCGAGGCCGAGGTGGGCGACGAGCGCGCGGTACTCGTCGACGAACAGCTGCGGTTGCCAGAAGTCGGCGGGGGCGTCCGGACGGTGGCTGCTCCGACCGCAGCCGAACTGGTCCGAGTGGACGACGGTGCGGCCGGTCTCGTCGGCGAACGCCTCGAGGTTCCGCAGGTAGTCGTGCGCCATGCCGGGGCCGCCGTGCAGGACGACGAGGGGCAGCGCCCCCGGGACGGGGCGGTCGGGCTCGGTGATCCGGTACCAGGTCTCGCCGTCCAGGAACGGCATCGTGCTCTCGGTGATGCGGGACATGGGGTGAGCATGGCCCGTCGAAAGGTCCCAGGCAAGACCTTTTCTGCTCGTTTAACGTGGCCGTAACAGCGCCGGCTCACGGAGGGCCGTCGAGAGGGGTGCCGTGACGGATCGCGCGACGGAGACGCGGGTGGACGAGGTCGAGGACCGGCTCGTCACCGCGCTCGCCGTGGGGGAGTACCTGCCCGCGGCGCGACTCCCGCCCGAACGCGAACTCGCGGCGTTGCTCGGCGTCGCGCGTGTCACCGTGCGGAGCGCACTCGCCCGCCTGGTCGACCGCGGGTTGCTCGAGACCCGACGCGGCCGTGGTGGCGGCACGTTCGTCCGGACGCAGTGGCCGGCGAGCTCGTCCGAGTCGGTCGGCCGGACCCTGCTCGCCCGGTGGGCCGGCATCCAGGACACCGCCGACGCGATCGCCCTGCTGCACGGGGCCCTGGCCGCGGCGGCAGCCGAGCGGATCACCCCGGCGGAGGCGGCCGCGCTCCGGGACCGGCTCGACGCCTTCCGGCAGGCCTCGAGCGGCGCGGCGAAGCAGCAGGCGGACGCCGTCCTGCATCGGAGCATCATCGACGCGGCGCGCAACGACGTCCTCCGCGCGACCCTCGCGACCCTCGAGGCGCAGATCTCGATCGCGGCACCGGCACACCTCTGGGGGACCGAGGAGGGCATGGCGGACATGGAGGCACGTGCCACGCGGGACCACGAGGTCCTCGTCGAGGCGGTGTGTGCGGGGCGGGCGGCGGAGGCCGGCGAGGTCGCACGCCGGCATGTCGGCATCGACGTGGAACTGCTCGAACAGGCGATGCTGCGCGCGGGGCAGGTCCCGACGGCGGATCCCGCACCACGGTGACGGACGGGAGGCCCGCGGCGGACTCGCCACGGGCCTCCCGTCGGCAGCGACCGCTCACCGGTGTGCCGGTGTGCCGGTGTGCCGGTGTGCTCAGACGTCGCGGCGTCGCGCGACCACCATCGCGAGGGCGTTGACCACGACCACCTCGGCGAGGAGGACGCCCGCACCGCTCCACCCGTTCAGGTCGGAACCGCCCTCGGCCGTCGCCGTCGCCGGGGCTCCGGTCGCGCCCGCGGGTGCGTCGGACGCGTAGGCGTACAGCTGCCCGCCGGCTGCGTCGGGCAGGTACCCGGCGGCCGTGCCGAGCCAGTCGATGCCCGCGAGCACGGACACCAGGCTGAGCACGATCGGCAGCACCAGCAGGATGCCGAGCGTGATGGCGATGCCGCCGGCACTCGAGCGGACGAGCAGGCCGATGCCGAACGCGAGCAGTGCCACGAGCGTCACGTACACGGACGCACCGAGGAGCGGCATGAAGACCGCGGGGTCGGCGAGGTCCGGGTGGACCCCCTTGCCCGCCTGCAGCGCGGTCGAGATCGCGACGCCGATCCAGGTGGCGACGACGCTGACGAGGAACGTCGAGACGGCGAGCACGGTGGCCTTGGCGAGCAGGGCGCCGAGGCGTCCGGGGTCCGCGGTGAAGGTCGACCGGATCTGCCCGGTGGTGTACTCGCCGGAGATGATGAGGACACCGAGCACCCCGACCACGAGAGCGGACAGGTACACGCTGATCGTGTTCATCCCGACGATGGTCTCGTTCGCCGCGTCGGTGGTGGTGGTCGCGCCGGCCTCGGCCAGGGCACCGAGGAGGGTCGCCAGGCCGATCGTCAGCACGGCGATGACGGCGAAGCACCAGAACGTCGACCGGATGCTCCAGAACTTGATCCACTCGCTGCGGACCAGTCGGGCGAACCCGAGGCGCTTGCCCTCCAGGGAGGCCTTGCCGCGGTGGCGGTGCTGCTCGGTCCCGCGGTGGTCGGTCTGCTGTGGCGCGCTCATCGCGTGCCCTCCGATCGGTACTCGACGTCGTCGCGGGTGAGCGCCATGTAGGCCTCCTCCAAGCTGGCACCGGTCGGGGTGAGTTCGTGCAGGACGACACCGGCGCGGGCGGCGATGTCACCGACCGTCGGTGCGTCCGGCCCGACCACGAGGAACGACTCGTCCTCACGCTGGGTGACGGTGGCAGCCGGGCCGATCGCGGCGAAGAGCTGGTCCGGCATCGGGGTCCGGACGACGACCCGGGCGAGTGCCGTGCCGCCGGCGGGACCACCGGCGCCGGCGACGAACTCCGCGATCGGGGCGTCGGCGAGCACCTTGCCGCGACCGAGGACGACCACGCGGTCGGCGGTCTGCGCCATCTCGCTCATGAGGTGGCTGGAGAGGAAGACCGTGCGCCCCTCCGCCGCCAGACGGCGAGCGAGCTGACGGACCCAGAGCACCCCGTCCGGGTCGAGGCCGTTCACCGGCTCGTCGAGGATCAGCGTGTGCGGGTCACCGAGCAGTGCCGCCGCGATGCCGAGCCGCTGGCCCATGCCGAGCGAGAACCCGCCGACCCGCTTGCGGGCGACCGACTCGAGGCCGGTCATCTCGATGACCTCGTGCACGCGCTGCTTCGGGATGCCGTGCGTCGCCGCGAGCGCGAGCAGGTGGTTGTGCGCGCTGCGCCCGGAGTGCACCGCCTTCGCCTCGAGCAGGGCCCCGACCTGCCGGAGCGGGTCGCGGAAGTCCTGGTACGGCCGCCCGTTCACCGTCGCGCTGCCGGAGGTGGGGCGGTCGAGCCCCATGATCATCCGCATGGTGGTCGACTTGCCGGCGCCGTTCGGGCCGAGGAAGCCGGTCACCATCCCGGGGTGCACGACGAACGAGACGTCGTCGACCGCGGTCTTCGGGCCGTAGCGCTTGGAGAGGTGCTGTACTTCGATCATCGGTGGCCACGCTAGGGGAGCCCGTCCGGCCGGTGCCTCCCCCTCGAGGAGGAGATCGGCGCCTCCTGGAACGATCGTTCCGATGCAGGTGTCACGTCACACGGTCGTCACACAGGGGAAACGGGCGGTGCGACCGGGGTCCGTAGCTTCCTTCCCAGGCAGACGCCGACCTCACCCTCTCCCACTCCGGAGGACGTCATGGCAAC
Source organism: Curtobacterium sp. MCBD17_023 (assembly GCF_003224415.1). Lineage (NCBI taxonomy): Bacteria > Bacillati > Actinomycetota > Actinomycetes > Micrococcales > Microbacteriaceae > Curtobacterium > Curtobacterium sp. MCBD17_023. Next base: position 337,079 of record NZ_QKLJ01000003.1, on the reverse strand, counting down.
CGAAGTCGCGGCACCCGTCGCACCGCCCCACGCCCCCGTCACGTCGACCGCCCCCGCGGGCGCCGGCCTGATCAAGCCCGGGTACGACCCGGCCCTCACCAACGAGGACCTCGCACCGCTGCGGAAGCAGACCTGGTCGAGCTACAACGTGTTCGCGTTCTGGATGTCCGACGTGCACTCGGTCGGCGGCTACGTCACGGCGGGGTCGCTCTTCGCGCTCGGCATCGCGAGCTGGCAGGTGCTCGTCGCCCTGGTCGTCGGCATCCTCGTGGTGCAGGTCTTCGCGAACCTCGTCGCGAAGCCGTCGCAGCGGACCGGGGTCCCGTACCCGGTGATCAACCGCGCGGTGTTCGGCGTGCTCGGTGCGAACGTCCCGGCGATCATCCGCGGTCTCATCGCGATGGCCTGGTACGGCGTGCAGACGTTCCTCGCGGCGCAGTCGCTGAACATCGTGTTCCTCAAGTTCATCCCGGGTGCCGCGGCCCTCCTCGAGCCGTCCTTCCTGGGCCTCGACGCGCTCGGCTGGATCTCCTACGCCGTCCTGTGGGTCGCACAGGGCGCCCTGTTCTGGATGGGCATGGACGCGATCCGGAAGTTCATCGACTGGGCAGGGCCGGCGGTCTACGTCGTCATGATCGCCCTCGCGGTGTACCTCGTCGCACGGGCCGGCATCGGCAACATCTCGCTGACGCTCTCGGTCGGCGAGCCGATGTCCTTCGGGGAGAGCATCCCGGTGATGCTGTCCGCGATCGCCCTGGTCGTCAGCTACTTCTCCGGCCCGATGCTCAACTTCGGCGACTTCTCGCGGTACGGGCGGTCGTTCGCGGCCGTGAAGCGCGGCAACCTGCTCGGGCTGCCGGTCAACTTCCTGTTCTTCTCGATCCTGACCGTGCTCTGTGCGAGTGCCACCGTGCCGGTCTTCGGCGAGCTCATCACCGACCCGATCGCGACCGTCCAGGCGATCGACGCCCCCTTCGCGATCCTGCTCGGTGGGCTGACGTTCGTCATCGCCACCGTCGGCATCAACATCGTCGCGAACTTCATCAGCCCCGCGTTCGACTTCTCGAACGTGTCGCCACGCCGGATCAGCTGGCGGGCGGGCGGCATGATCGCGGCGGTCGGGTCGGTGCTCCTCACCCCGTGGAACTGGTACGGCAACGACCAGGCGATCCTGTACACCCTGGGCGTGCTCGGTGCGCTGATCGGTCCGCTGTTCGGGATCCTCATCGCGGGGTACTACATCGTCGGGAAGCAGCGCGTCGCGGTCGACGACATGTACTCGATGGACCCGTCCGCGCGGTACTGGTACCGGAAGGGCTTCAACCCGAACGCGATCTGGACGCTCGTCACCACCGGGGCGGTCTCGGTCGGCAGCGCGGTGCTCCCGCCGGCCCTCGGCGTCCTGCCCTGGCTGAGCACCTACAGCTGGTTCATCGGCTGCGGACTGGGGCTCGTCGTCTTCTGGGCGCTGGAACGTCGGTCGCCGCGGATGCCCGCGCTCGCCGCGGACGACCCGACGGTCGACGACGGCGCCGCCTCCGGCCGCGCCTGACCGGGCGGCCTCTCGTCCACAGGGGCACCGGCGCAGCCCCCTGAGCCGGTGCCCCTGTGGACAGCCGGGAGGCCCGCCTCCGGTCCGTCGAGGATCGTCACCACCCAGCACCACCAGCTCCATCGGAAGGACCCGCGATGCGCATCCGTGTCGTCAACCCGAACACCACCGCGTCCATGACGGCGGCGATCGGCAGGGCCGCGGCCGCCGTCGCCGGCCCGGGCACGGTCGTCGAAGCCGTGCAGCCCACGATGGGGCCGGCCTCGATCGAGAGCCACTACGAGGAAGCGCTCGCCGTCCCGGGGCTCCTCGAGCAGATCGCCGCGGGCGAGCGGGACGGGGTCGACGCCACCGTCGTCGCGTGCTTCGGCGATCCCGGCATCGACGCGGCCCGGGAGCTCGCCAGCGGCCCGGTGATCGGCATCGCCGAGGGCGCCTACCGGACGGCGGCGCTGCTCGGGCGGCGGTTCGGGGTCGTCACGACGCTCGCGCGGACGACCGGGCGCGCACGGGAACTCGCCGAGCGCTACGGGTGTGCAGCGCTCCTGACGGAGGTGCGGGCGTGCGAAGTGCCCGTGCTCCGGCTCGAGGACCCGACGTCCGGCGCGCGGGACCTGGTCGTCGCCGAGTGTCGCGAGGTCATCGCGAACGGCGCCGACGCGATCGTGCTCGGCTGCGCGGGCATGGCTGACTTCTGCGCCTCCGTGTCCGAAGAGATCGGGGCCCCGGTCGTGGACGGGGTCAGCGCGACGACGCTGCTCGCCGAGTCGCTCGTCCGCCTCGGGCTGACGACCGGGAAGCACGGCGAGTACGCCCCGCCGCCACCGAAGCCGTTCTCCGGGGCGCTCGCGTCCTTCGCGCTCGCGGACGCCCGTGTGACGGTGGGGGCGGGCGCATGACGAGCCTCGGGTCCGTGACGGTGGACGAGGGCCTGGCGCCCGCCGACCTCGTGCTCCGCGCGCAGCGCGCCTGGATCGACGGTGCCTTCCGCCCCGCGTCGGTCGTCGTCCGTGACGGCCGGATCGTGTCCGTCGGACCGGTCGACGCCGCGGTGACCGGGCAGCGTGACGAGACGGTGCCGGACGGGCACGTCCTGCTGCCGGGCCTCGTCGACACCCACGTCCACGTCAACGAGCCCGGCCGCACCGAGTGGGAGGGCTTCGCCTCCGCCACGCGCGCGGCCGCACTCGGTGGTGTCACGACGATCATCGACATGCCGCTGAACTCGATCCCGGCGACGGTCGACGTGCCCGCCCTCGCCGTCAAGCGGGCGAGTGCGGCCGGCCGGGTGGCGGTCGACGTCGGCTTCTGGGGCGGCGCGGTCCCGGGCAACGCCGGTTCCCTCGGCGACCTGCACGACGCCGGGGTCTTCGGCTTCAAGTGCTTCACGGCACCGTCCGGCGTGGACGAGTTCCCGCACCTCGACCCGGGTGCTCTGCGGCAGGCGATCGGCGAGGTCGCTGCCCTGGACGCGTTGCTCATCGTGCACGCCGAGGACCCGGAGCACCTCGTCGACCACGACGCGCTCGGCGGCCGGTACCGCGACTTCCTCGCCACCCGACCCGCGCAGGCCGAACGCTCGGCCATCGCCCGGGTGATCGACGGCGCACGGGAGACCGGCGCCCGGGTGCACGTCCTGCACCTCTCCGACGCCGGCGCCCTCCCGATGATCCGTGCGGCGAAGGACGACGGCGTGCGCATCACGGTCGAGACCTGCCCGCACTACCTGGCGTTCGAGGCCGGGTCGATCCCGGACGGGGCCACCGCGTACAAGTGCTGCCCGCCGATCCGTGACGACGCGAACCGCGACGCGCTCTGGGCGGGGCTCCTCGACGGCACGATCGACATGGTGGTCTCCGACCACTCACCGTCGACCGCCGACCTCAAGGTCGACGACTGGGGTCTCGCGTGGGGCGGCATCGCCGGGCTCCAGGTCGGGTTCCGCGCCGTGTGGACCGAGGCCGTCCGCCGTGGCCTGCCGCTCGACGCGGTCGTGCCCGCGGTCACGACCGGACCGGCGGCGCTCGCCGGCTTCACCGACCGCGGTCGGATCGCGCCGGGCGCCCTCGCGCACTTCGCGGTGTTCGACCCCGACGCCGAGTCCACGGTCCGGGCCGACGCGCTCGCCCACCGCAACCCCGTCTCCGCCTTCGATGGGCTGTCGGTACGCGGTCGGGTCACGGGGACCTGGCTGCGGGGGAGGCGGATCACCTCCACCGCGGACGACGTCACGACCGTGGACGCGGTCGCCGGAGAGCTGGTGGACCGTGCCTGAGACGCTCGCCGCAGCCGACGTGCACCTCGGCTCCACGCCCGACGACGTCCTCTGGGGACGGCTGCCGAGTCGGGACGACGAGCCGGTCCGCACCGTCGCCCCCGGGACCGTCGTGACGATCGACACCGTCAGCCACGAAGGCCTGCTGCCCGACCAGGGGTCCGACCCGGTGGCGTTCTTCGGGCGGCACGGCGTGGCCGCGGCGGACGTGCTGGCGGACGCGGTCGACATCGTCCGGCACGTGGAGCGCGACGCGGCCGACGGTCCGCACGTGGTGTCCCGCCCGGTCGCCGTGCAGGGGGCCGAGCCCGGCGACGTCGTCTCCGTCACGGTGCTGGACGCCGTCCCGCGGGTGCCGTACGGCGTGATCTCCAACCGGCACGGTCGCGGAGCGCTGCCGGGGGAACTCCCGCGCGGGGACGAGCCCGTCTCGGTCTTCGCGGACGTCGTGACCCGTGACGGCGTCGACTTCGGGCGGTTGCCGGTCGTGACGGGCGGGCCCCGGGTGGTCACCTTCCCACTCCGGCCGTTCCCCGGCATCGTCGGCGTGACCGTCGACAGCGAGGTCCGGCCGCACTCCGTCCCACCGGGGCCGCACGGCGGGAACGTCGACATCGCCCTGCTCACCGCCGGCGCCACACTGCACCTGCCCGTGCAGGTGCCCGGGGCCGGCGTCTCCGTCGGCGATCCGCACTTCGCGCAGGGGGACGGCGAGGTCGCGCTCACCGCGATGGAGGCCTCGCTCCGGCTGACCCTGCGCCTCGACGTGGTCCCGCGGGCCGTGGCGCTCGCGCGCTTCGGCGCGCTGGTCGGACCCCTGGCGGAGACCACGGAGTACCTCGTCCCGACGGGCATGGACGCCGACCTGGACGACGCCGTGCGCCGGTGCGTCCGTGCCGCGATCACGCTGCTCCGGGCGCGGTGGGGCGTGGAGGAGCACCTGGCGTACGCCTACCTCAGCGCCGCGACCGACTTCCGGATCTCGCAGGTCGTCGACCTCGTGTGCGGTGTGCACGCGACGGTGCGGAAGAGCGACTTCCAGGCGGTACCGACGTGCGGGTGACCGGGACGTGGCCGGACGGACTGGAGACGGCGTTCCGGGCCTACGAGGACGCCCTCATGCGGGACGACACCGCGGTGCTGGACGCGCTGTTCGAGCCCGGCCCGGACACGTTGCGCGGCGACGGAGCCGGGTTGCTCCGCGGGCACGACCGGATCAGCGCGTTCCGGTCCGCCCGTGGCGGTGTCGCCCGCCGCACGCTCGTCGGCGTCGACGTGCAGGAACTGGCCGCGGACGAGGTCCTCGTCGTGGGGGAGTCGCGGTTCACGGACGGTGGGCGCGGCCTGCAGACGCAGCTCTGGCGTCGCACGGCGGGCGCGTGGCGGATCCGGACGGCGCACGTGACGGGCCGTGCGGTCGCCTTCGACCGGACGGTGTGGCGGGCCGTCGGGGACCCGCTCGTCCGCGGCGCCGGTGCCGGTGCCGCGTCCGGTGCGGAGGCGGTCGCCGGTGCGTCCGACGCCCGTCCGCTCGCCGGGGTCCGGGTGGCCGTCAAGGACCTCTTCGCCGTCGCCGGCCACGTGATCGGCGCCGGCAACCCGACGTGGGAGTCCGCAGCCCGCGTCGAGACGGAGCACGCCCCGGCCGTCTCGGTGCTCCTGCAGGCCGGGGCCGACGTGACCGGGATCGCCCGCACGGACGAGTTCGCCTACGCGCTCGCCGGGCGGAACGCCCACACCGGCCCGCCGCAGAACGGGGCCGATCCGGCGCGCATCAGCGGTGGCTCGACCTCCGGCCCCGCGACGGCCGTGGCGCTCGGGCAGGCGGACGTCGGACTCGGCACCGACACCGCCGGCAGCATCCGCGTCCCCGCCTCGTACCAGGGGCTGTGGGGTCTGCGGACGACCCACGGACTCGTGTCGCGCGACGGCGTCCTGCCACTCGCGCAGAGCTTCGACACGGTCGGGTGGCTGACACGACGGCCCGACACGCTCCGAGCGGTCGCGACGGTGGCGGTCGGTCCCGCGGTGCGGCGCCTCGCGACGCCGCTGCTGGTCTGCGAGGCCCTGCTCGCTGCGGCGGACCCCGCCACGAGACGCGCGTTCGAGGACTGGCTGGCACGGACCGGGACGGGCGTCGCGGTCGTCGACCTGCCGGACCTCGACGACCTCGCCGAGACGGTGCGGATCGTGCAGGGTGCCGAAGCACACCGGAACCACGGGGCGTGGGTCGCCGCGCACCCCGGTGCCCTGGGCCCGGACGTCGCCGATCGGTTCGCGGCGGCCGCCCGGATCACCGCCGAACAGGAGGCCGCTGCGCGGGACGGGCTCGGGCGACTGCGCTCCGCGGTCCGGGCCGTGGTCGCCGACGGCGCGCTGGTCCTCCCGACGGTGCCCGGCCCCGCGCCGCTCCGGACGGCCGATGGCCCGGCAGTCCTCGGCACACGGCGGTCGACCCTGCGGATGACCGCGGTCGCCGGCGTCGGCGGCCTGCCGGCGGTGAGCGCTCCGCTCCTGGTCGTCGACGGAGCCCCGGTGGGCGTCTCCCTCGTCGGTCCGGTCGGGTCGGACCTGGCGCTCGTCGACCGTGCTGCCGGACTGGCCGTCGCAACACTGCTGTAACAAGCGTTCCAATAGGATCGTGCAAGGAACGGAAGGTACGAACATGCATCCCGTCAACCCGCCGACACGGCTCCTCATGGGGCCCGGGCCGATCACCGCCGACCCCCGCGTGCTCCGCGCCCTGTCCACAGCGCTCGTCGGCCAGTACGACCCGTGGATGACCGAGACCATGAACCGGACGCAGGAGCTGTACCGGCAGGTCCTCGGCACGCGGAACGACGCCACCGTCCTGGTCGACGGCACCTCGCGCGCCGGCATCGAAGCCGCCCTCGTCTCCCTCCTCGCCCCGGGCGACGCGGTGCTCGTGCCGGTGTTCGGACGGTTCGGGCACCTGCTCGCCGAGATCGCCGGACGAGCCGGTGCCACCGTGCACACGATCGAGACCGAGTGGGGGCAGGTGTTCCCGACCTCGGTCATCGAGGACGCGATCGCCCGTGTCCGTCCGAAGGTGCTGGCGATCGTGCAGGGCGACACCTCGACGACGATGAACCAGCCGCTCGACGAACTCGGCGCGATCTGTGCCCGGTACGGCGTGCTCTACTACACCGACGTCACGGCCTCGGTCGGCGGCAACCCGCTCGAGGTGGACGCGTGGGGCATCGACGCGGTCAGCGCGGGCCTGCAGAAGTGCCTCGGCGGTCCGTCCGGCAGCGCGCCGCTGTCGCTTTCCCCGGCCGCGGTCGCCGTGCTGGACGCCCGTCGGAGCATCGAGGCCGGCATCCGCGAGCCCGGCGACGACGTCTCCGACGACCCGATCCGGTCGAACTACCTCGACCTCGCGATGATCCTCGACTACTGGGGTCCCCGGCGCCTCAACCACCACACCGAGGCGGCGTCGATGCTCTACGCCGCGAACGAGTGCGCCCGCATCCTGCTCGAGGAGGGCCGCGACGCCGTCGTCGAGCGGCACGCGCTCGCCGGGCGGGCGATGCTCGAGGGCGTCCGCGGACTCGGCCTGACGATCTTCGGCGACGTCGGCCACAAGATGCACAACGTCGTCGCGGTGGAGATCCCGGACACGGTCAGCGGGGACGCCGTCCGCGCCGCGATGCTCGAGGACCACGGCATCGAGATCGGCACCTCGTTCGGACCCCTGCACGGGCGCGTCTGGCGGATCGGGACGATGGGCTACAACGCCCGGAAGGACACCGTCGTGACGACGCTCGCCGCCCTCGAACAGTGCCTGCGGCGCGGCGGGGCGGCCGTTCCGCAGGGCGGCGGCGTCGACGCCGCGCTCGACGTGTACGCGGCAGCGGCCGACAGCGCACCCGCGGCCGTGCCCCCGATCCCGGACGCAGCGACGTTCGTCCCCGCCGGAGCGCCCGCGTGAGCGCCGTCGTGCAGGTGCCGCTGGCGAGCGATCGAGCGCGGGCCGCGGCGGACACCATCATCGCCCGCTGTGACGAGCTCGCGGACGTCACCGAGACGCCCGGGCGGATCACCCGCGTGTACCTGTCGCCCGAGCACGCCCGGGCGAACGAGACCGTCGGGGCCTGGATGCGGGACGTCGGGCTGCGCACCTGGCAGGACGCCGCCGGCAACCTGCACGGACGCGCCGCGGGGGCGACACCGGACGCGCCGGTGCTCCTGCTCGGCTCCCACCTGGACACCGTCGTGGACGCCGGTCGCTACGACGGCGTCGTCGGGGTCCTCATGGCCGTCGAGGTCGTCGCCCGCCTGGTCCAGGACCACGGGGCGCTGCCGTTCGCCCTCGAGGTGATCGCGTTCTCCGACGAGGAGGGAACCCGGTTCGGCAAGGCGCTGCTCGGGTCCTCCGCGGTCGCCGGCGTCTGGGACGAGGCGTGGTGGGACCTGCAGGACGCGCACGGCACCACCCTCCGGTCCGCCTTCGAGTCGTTCGGCCTCGACCCCGGCCGGATCGCCGAGGCCGCGGTCGCACCGGCGTCCCTCGTCGGGTACCTCGAGGCGCACATCGAGCAGGGACCGTACCTGGAGCAGGCCGACCAGGCGCTCGGTGTCGTGACGAGCATCGCGAGCGCCCGGCGCTTCACGGTGGAGGCGGTCGGGGAGGCCCGGCACGCCGGCGGGACGCCCTACGAACGACGCCACGACGCACTGCTCGCCGCCGCCGAGGCAGCACTCGCCGTCGAACGGATCTGCCGTACCGAGCAGCACATCGGCACGGTCGGCACCATGACGGTGGAACCCGGGGCCGTCAACGTCGTCCCGGGCCTGGCGACCTTCGCGGTCGACCTGCGCGGCGAGTTCGACGACGGACGGGACCGCGTGTGGGACGCCGTCGCCGACGCCTTCCGCGAGATCGGGGAGCGCCGCGGGGTCGACGTGACACCGACCGAGGTGCACCGTGCCCCCGCGGTGTTCTGCGCGCCGCGGCTCATGGACGCCGTCCGGGCCGGCATCGTCGCGACCGGCGAACCCGCACCGCTCGAACTGTTCTCGCGTGCCGGACACGACGCGATGTCCCTCGGCCTCGTCACCGACGTCGCGATGCTGTTCCTCCGCAACCCGGACGGCATCAGCCACCACCCGGACGAGTTCGTCTCCGCGGCGGACGTCGCCCTCGGCCTCGACGCGCTCGCCACGGCGGTCGAACGGCTCGCTGACGAGCACCTCCTCGCCGACGGAGCGGACGCGTGACCGTCCCGGACGTCCGCGGGCGGATCGACCGGGTGTGGGAGCGCCTCTCGCCCGCGGAGCGCCGGGTCGCCGCGATGATCCGACACGACCCGGAACTGCTGCTCGTCGGTACCTCGGCGCAACTCGCCGCGGAGTCCGGGACCTCGAAGGCGACGGTCTCGCGGCTCGTCCGGTCCCTGGGCTTCCAGGACGCCGCCGAGGTCCGGCAGAACCTGATGTCCGCCCGCGGCACCGGGTTGCCCTGGGCCGCTGAGGACGCCGCCCACGTGGACCAGCGCGCGGTGGAGGCGCGGAACCTCGACGCCGCCTTCGCCTCGCTCGCCCGGGCCGACCGTCCCCGGCTCGCCCGCCGCGTGATGCGCGCCCGCCGGGTCCTGGTGGTCGGCGAGCGCGGTGCGTACCCGATCGCCCTGCAACTGCGCGCGCAGCTCGCGCAGGTCCGTCCGGACGTCCGCATCGGTCCCTCGCCGGGGCAACGTCTCGGCGAGGAGGTCGCGGACCTCGACCGCCGGGACCTCGTGTTCATCGTCACCGTGCGACGGCACGCGGCCGGGGTCGACCGCGTGGTGCGGCACTGCGTCGGGACGGGCGCCGACGTCGTCGTCCTCGGCGACCCGACCGCGGCGCTCATCGCGGCACCGGCGGCCACCGCGGTCCTGTGCCCGGTCGACTCGCCGTCGGCCTTCGACTCCATGGCGGCCCTGTTCGCCGTGGTCGCGGCGATCACGAACGACGTCTACGAAGCGTCCGGACCAGCCGGACGGACGCGGGTCGAAGCCGTCGCGGACGCCTACGACACGCTCGGCGAACTCGCCGGGTCCTGAGGGCCGCGCTCCTGTGCCTCCCGCGGCTCCTGCGTCTGCCGGGACTCCCGTCCGGCTCGGAGCTCCGCCACGAGGGAGCGGTTCCGCTCGACGATGAGCGCCCGGAGGTACCGGCGCAGCACGAGCCCCTCGGCGATCGTCCCGAGCGGCCCGAAGGGGGCACGGAACGCGATCTCGTCCACCATCCGGGTCCCGTCCGCCGTGCGCTCGAACCGGTGCTCGTGCCGGAACCGGGCGAACGGCCCACGCACCTGTTCGTCGACGAACCGGTGCGGCGCCTCCAGGACGGTGACCTCGTTCGTCATCCGCCAGACGATGCCGAGGTGACGCGCGCGCCACGTGACCGACTCACCGAGCCCGATCACGCCGCTCGTCCGTCCGGCGACCGCCTGCTCCCCGCTCGCGGCCATCGACCGCAGGTGCGCGCCGATGTCGAGCGAGAGCGCGAAAGCGCGCTCCGGCGGCACCGGCAGGTCGGTCACGATCCGGAAGACAGCGCTCACGCGACGATCCTGCCGTACGGGCGGCAGGATGGTCACGTGACCGAAGCCGCCGTGCGCCCGCTGGACCGAGCCGGGAGGCTCCTGCCCGGACTCGCACTCGCCACCGGCATCGCCTTGGTCGCCACCGTGATCGGGCGCTTCCTGCCCGTCGTCGGCGCTCCGGTCAGCGGCGTCCTCATCGGGGTCGTCATCGGGACGATCCGTCGTCCGGGCGCGGTGTTCCGGCCGGGCATCTCGACCGCGAGCAAGACCGTCCTGCAGTGCTCGGTGGTGCTCCTCGGCGCCCAGCTGTCCCTGCTGCAGGTCGCGCGCGTCGGGGTGGCGTCGTTGCCGGTGATGCTCGGCACCCTCGTCGTCTGCCTGCTCGCAGCGTGGGGCATCGGTCGCGCGCTGGGCGTCGTCGGCAACCTGCGGACGCTGATCGGGGTCGGGACGGGGATCTGCGGCGCCTCCGCGATCGCCGCGGTGTCCCCGGTGATCGCCGCGGTGTCGATCGAGGTGGCGTACGCCGTGTCGACGATCTTCCTGTTCAACGTGGCCGCGGTCGTCGTCTTCCCCGTGGTGGGGCACGCGCTCGGGATGAGCCAGCACGCGTTCGGTCTGTTCGCGGGAACCGCGGTGAACGACACCTCGTCGGTCGTCGCCGCGGCGAGCACCTACGGGGCGGGCGCTGCGGACTCCGCGGTCGTCGTGAAGCTCGTCCGCACCCTGATGATCATCCCGGTCGTGCTCGGGTTGGCCTGGTTCGTCGGGCGTCGTTCGGACCCCACGACGGCCCCGATGACCACGCCGCCGCGCTGGTCGCCGCGTCGGGTGACCCGCCTCGTGCCCTGGTTCCTCATCGGCTTCGTGCTGGCCGCCGCGGTGAACTCCACCGGTCTCGTCCCCGGTCCGGCGCACCCGGTGATCGCCGCGGTCGCCGCGTTCCTCATCACCGTCGCGCTCAGCGCCATCGGGCTCTCCACCGACCTGGCCGGGTTCCGCCGGGCCGGGTTCCGCCCGCTGCTGCTCGGCGGCGCCCTGTGGGTCGTGGTGTCCCTGTCCAGCCTCGGCCTGCAGGCCCTCACCGGCAGCCTCTGACCCGCCGCCGAGCTGCCGCTGACCTGGCGCTACGGTCGGGGGATGGACCTCGACGCCCTCGCCTTCCCCGTCATCGACGGACACAACGACCTGCCGTGGGAACGCCGCGACACGCACGCATCCGGTCTGGACGGCATCGACTCCGAGACCGACTCCCTCCACACCGACCTGCCGAAGCTCCGGGCCGGTGGGGTCGTCGGACAGTTCTGGTCGGTCTACGTACCCGTCGAGGAGCCGGACCCGGTCCGGACGACCCTCCAGCAGATCGACCTCGTGCACCGCATGGTGGACCGGTACCAGGACGACCTGGCGCTCGCCCGCACGGCGGACGAGGTCCGCGCCGCCGTCGCCTCCGGCCGCATCGCCTCGCTCCTCGGCGCGGAGGGCGGCCACTCCATCGGGGACGACCTCGCGGTCCTCCGCGACTTCGCCCGGCTCGGCGTCCGCTACATGACCCTGACGCACACCGAGGACACTCCGTGGGCCGACTCGGCCACGGGAGCGCGGGCGCACGACGGACTGACCGATCGCGGACGAGAGGTCGTCGCCGAGATGGAACACATCGGGATGCTCGTCGACCTGTCGCACACCGCCCCCGCCACGATGCGGGACGCCCTCGACGTCGCCACACGACCGGTCGTGTTCAGCCACTCGTCGACCGTCGCGGTCGCCGACCACCCGCGGAACGTCCCCGACGACGTGCTCGCCCGCCTCGCGGACAACGGCGGCGTGGTCATGGTGACGTTCGTGCCGGCGTTCGTCTCGCGGGCGTGGGCGGACTGGGAGGAGAGCGGGTCGGTCGGGGAGCCGCCGCACGTGACCGTGGCTGACGTCGCCGACCACGTCGAGCACGCTCGGGACGTGGCAGGAGCCGCGCACATCGGGCTCGGTGGCGACTACGACGGCACCCCGGTGCTGCCGCCGGACCTGCGGGACGTGTCCCGGTACCCGGTGCTGGCCGAGGAGCTGCGCCGCCGCGGTTGGGGCGACGCGGACCTCCGGGCACTCGCCGGCGGCAACGTCCTGCGGGTACTCGAGGCCACGGATGAGCGCTTCGCGCGGACGGCGCACCTCGCGGTCGCTCCGCGCTGACGGACGGGAGGCGCGGGTCGTCGGTACGCTCGGCACCGCTCCGCGCAGCGTGCCGTCACGGAACAGGGCCGCCCTGGGTGCGGTCGCTAGGATCGCGAGCGCACCGCGCCTCCACGGGAGGGGCTGCGGCAACCGACGTGAGGACGGAACCGATGAGCGGCACCATCTACGACGACATCACCCAGGCCTTCGGCAACACCCCGCTCGTGCGGCTGAACCGTCTGCCGCAGGAGGGTGGGGCCGAGGTCCTCGCCAAGCTCGAGTTCTACAACCCCGGTGCGAGCGTCAAGGACCGTCTGGGTGTCGCGATCATCGACGCCGCCGAGGAGTCCGGCGAGCTGAAGCCCGGCGGCACGATCGTCGAGGGTTCGTCGGGCAACACCGGCATCGCCCTCGCCCTCGTCGGTGCGGCCCGCGGGTACAAGGTCGTCATCACGATGCCCGAGACCATGAGCGTCGAGCGCCGGGCCGTGATGCGCGCGTACGGAGCGGAGATCGTCCTGACCCCGGGCTCCGAGGGCATGAAGGGCGCCGTCGAACGCGCCGGTCAGATCGTCGACGAGACCCCGGGCGCGATCCTCGCCCACCAGTTCGAGACGACCGCGAACGCGGCGATCCACCGCCGGACCACGGCGCAGGAGATCCTCCGCGACACCGAGGAGCACGTCGACGTGTTCGTCGCGGGTGTCGGGACCGGCGGCACCATCACCGGTGTCGGGCAGGTCCTCAAGGAGCGCGTCCCCGGTGTGCAGGTCATCGCCGTCGAACCGGCCGACTCGCCCCTCCTGACCAAGGGCACGGCCGGGCCGCACAAGATCGCCGGCATCGGGGCGAACTTCGTCCCCGAGGTGCTCGACCGTTCGGTGATCGACGAGGTCATCGACGTCGAGCTCGACGACGCCCTGCGGGTCGCCCGCGCGCTGGCCACGGAGGAGGGCATCCTGTCCGGCATCTCCTCGGGTGCCATCATCCACGCAGCCCTGCAGGTCGCGGCGCGGCCGGAGAACGCCGGCAAGCGCGTCGTCGCGATCGTCTGCGACACGGGGGAGCGCTACCTGTCGACGGTGCTCTTCGAGGGGCTCTCTGCGTGACGACGGCCCCCCGCCGCGGCGTGCTGCGGACGGTCCGGGAGGACCTCGCCGCAGCACGCCGCGGTGACCCCGCCGCGCGCGGGGACCTCGAGAACGCAATCGTCTACTCGGGCCTGCACGCCGTCTGGTCGCACCGCGTCGCGCACCGGTTGTGGCACGCGCGCGGCCTGCCCGGCTCCCGCACCGTGGCGCGCATCCTGGCGCAGGCCACCCGGACCCTGACGGGGATCGAGATCCACCCGGGTGCACGGATCGGACGGCGGTTCTTCATCGACCACGGCATCGGCGTGGTGATCGGGGAGACGGCCGTGATCGGTGACGACGTCCTCGTCTTCCACGGCGTGACGCTCGGGGGTCGAGGCGGAGGTCCGGGGCCGGGTTCCAAGCGCCACCCGACGGTGGGCGACCGGGTCGTCCTGGGGGCGGGCTCCGCCGTCATCGGCGGGATCACGGTCGGCGACGACTCGGTCGTCGGAGCCGGCACGGTCGTCACGAAGGACGTGCCGCCCGGCTCCGTCGTCACCGGCGTCGCCGGGACGGCCCGGCCACGTTCCGGTCACGAGGGCGTGCCGGAACTCTGAACCGTCCCGCCCGGCCGGCCCCGGTGCGCGTCGGAGCGGTCAGCTCTTCTCGCAGGCGATCCCGTCGGCGTCGCGGTCCATCTTCTTGTTCGCGTTGTAGAGCGCGTCGTCCTTCTTCACGGTGCCCTTGAGTGCGCGGTACGACGTCTTCCCGGCGGAGGTCACCTTGTTCTTCGTGACCGACTTCTTCGCGATGCCGCCCGAGTACACCTTGTGGACGGCGGTGCAGTTCGCGTAGGTCTTCGGGGCCGCGGAGGCGCTGGTCGCGGTGCCGACGACGCCGCCGACGGTGAGCGCGAGCGCGAGGGCGGTGACGCCGAGGGTGCGGGTGGTCTTCATGGCGGTTCCTCCGGAGCGATGACCGGCGTCGGGTACGCAGGCAGGACGAGGGTACTGCGAATCGATGAGGCATCTTCACCCCCCGATCGAGGCATGCACCGACCCGGCCTCGACACCGCGACCCGTTCCGTCCCGTCGGTGTCCCTGGTCCCCGTCATCATGGGTGCATGGAAGGCAGCACCCTGCAGTCGGTCGCCGCACGGACGGCGATGGCCCTCCCGGCAGTGACCGAGACGCAGCCCTTCGGCGAGGGCACGGACGTCTACAAGGTCGTCGAGAAGATGTTCGTGATGACGACCGAACTCCGCGGCGTCGCGATCGTCACCCTCAAGTGCGCGCCGCCGCACGGCGCCGCGCTGGTGCGGGACCTCGCCGAGGTCACGCCGGGCTGGCACATGGACAAGCGCCACTGGATCACGCTCTCCCCGGGACCCGGACTCGACGAGGCGTTCGTCGAGGACCTCGTCGCGAACGCGTGGGACCTCGTCGTCGCAGGCCTGCCCCGTGCCCGTCGTCCACTCGACCCGACCCGCGGTGCTCAGCAGCCCTGACCCGGCCGTCCCCGGTCAGACGGCGGCGCGCCGGAGCGCGAGCTGGGCCTCCCGGACGACCTTCGGAGCGAGCCCGTCACCCGAGGCGAGTACGGCAGCTGCCTGGTCCGCGCTGAGTCCGGCGAACATCTGCCCGATCGTGACGCCGTGCTCGGGGCGCGCCAGCACCGTCACGGTGTCGCCCGCGGCCACGGGGCCGGAGCGCTTGACGCGGAAGTACGCACCGGGGCGGCCCTCCTCCGCGAAGCGCTTGACCCACTTGTCGACCCCCATCCGCCGGGCGAAGGTGCCGCACGGGGTCCGCGGGATCGTCGCCTCGAGTTCCAGGACCTCGCCGATCCGCCACCGCTCGCCGATGACGAGGCCGGTGACGTCGATGCCGGAGGTGCGCAGGTTCTCGCCGAAGAGCCCGGGCGGGATCGGTCTGTCGAGCTGTCCGGCGAAGTACGCGGCGTCCTCGTCGGCGTACACGTAGACGGCCTGGTCCTCACCGCCGTGGTGCTTCCGGTCCGCCTGCACGTCGGCGTGCAGGCCGAGGGGACGGACGCGGACCGGACCCGGCACCGGTCGCTTGTCGATCGCGGTGATGCCGATCGTGCCGGAGTCCCGGAGCAGCTGGTCGACGCGGCAGACGGCGGTGACGACGGACATGGGGACAGCCTGCCGTACGTCGGCCCGGGCGCGCACCCGTGCGCATCGGGCACGCCGGATCCGGTGTGACGATCCGGCGCCGGCGTCCGTCTCATCGGTGTCCGAGCGCTCCGGACCGCCGACACGCGGGCCGTTCGCAACCGCTCCCAGTAAAAGGAAACTGTGCAGCCGCAGCAACACCGGACGGATCTCGTCGACCTCGACGACGAGGTGCTCGCCGACCGTGCCACCGACGGTGACGTCCGGGCG
Source organism: Curtobacterium sp. MCBD17_023 (assembly GCF_003224415.1). Classification (NCBI taxonomy): domain Bacteria; kingdom Bacillati; phylum Actinomycetota; class Actinomycetes; order Micrococcales; family Microbacteriaceae; genus Curtobacterium; species Curtobacterium sp. MCBD17_023. Next base: position 321,050 of record NZ_QKLJ01000003.1, on the reverse strand, counting down.
TTCGAGGTCCTCATCCGACGACACACGCCGCTGCTCCGGGCCTACGCGCGACGCACGCTCGGGTCGACGGACGAGCTCGACGACGTGGTCCAGGAGACCTTCATCACCGCCTGGAACCGACTCGACGGGCTCGAGGACCGCCGGCGGGTCAAGGCCTGGCTGATGCGCATCCTCAGCCGGAAGTGCCTGGACCGCATCCGGTCGCGCCGGGACCACGACGACGTCACCGAACTCGAGGTCGCTGCACCGTCCGACGCGGCCCCCGAGCGGGTCGCCGAGGCGCACTCCCGCGAGGACGCCGTCGACCGCGCTCTCAGCGCACTGCCCGTCGACCAACGCCGGTGCTGGGTGATGAAGGAGGTCCTCGAGTACCGCTACGAGGACATCGCCGAGGAGCTCGGCCTGCCGACGTCGACCGTCCGCGGGATCCTGTCCCGCGCCCGGAAGAACATGATCCGACTCATGGAGGGATGGCGATGACCGCCGCACCCGAACCGACCGCCGCGTCCGGACCGGACGGTGCGCCCGGACCGGACGGCGCGCCCGTGCCGGACGAGCCCGGCCTCGCGACCCTCGAGCCCGAGGACCTGGACGGGCACACGATCGACGAGCTCTCCGACTACCTCGACGCCGGGATGCAGCCGGCGGACCCCACCATCGACGACAGCCCCGCGTGCCAGAACGCCCTCGCCGCCATCCTGCGGGTGCGACACGCCTCGCTCGCGTCGCTCGACCAGGCGGCCGAGGCCGAGCCGCCCGCCGACGAATCCTGGATCGGCGGCGTCCTGGCGAACATCTCGCTCGAGGTCCGCGCCGGACGGGACATCCCGCTGCGCGCCGCGGCCCCGACCGAGCGCCCAGTCCTGACCGAGGGTGCCGTCCGGTCACTCGTCCGTCGTGCCGGCGACGAGGTCCCCGGCGTGGTCGTCTCCCGCTGTCTGCTCGACGGTGACGTGACGGCGCTCGCGGCACCAGTGCGGGTCTCGGTGGAGATCGCCGTGGTCGCCGGCCACCGGCTCGTCCCGACCGCGGACGCCGTGCGGCTGGCCGTCGAGGAGGCACTCGCCACGCAGACCGACCTGACCGTGGTCGCGGTGGACGTCGTCGTCCGTGACCTCATCACACCCCGGACGACGGACGAGCGGACCACGGACGAGGAGACCTCGCGATGACCGACCAGACCACCACCGGCGGCGACGTCACCGACGAGACCGCCACACCCTGGACCGCGGAGACGCTCCTAACGGTCGAGGCCGCCGTGCTCGCCGTCCCCGGCGTCACCGACCTCTACCGGCCGCGGCCGACCATCGGCAGCGCCGTCGCGGCCGTCCGGCGCCTCGCCCCCGGCGCTGCCGGTGCGGGCCCGGCCGGTGCGCGCGTCGGCGTCGACGGTCCGGTGCTCCACCTGGTCATCGGGACGGACGGGAGCGCGCCGGCCCCCGCCGTCGCACATGCCGTCCACGACGCCGCGCTCGCGGCCGCGTCCGCCGCAGGTCGGACACCGACCCGCATCGACGTGCGGGTCGCGCGCATCGGCTGACGGTCGTCCTCGGCCCGGGCTGCGCCGGACGGGAGGCCCGACACCGGCCCGTCGCGTCGCTCGCTCGCCACCCGGTCGGCCCGGGTCGTCTGGCGGTCGCGTCAGCGGGCTGCCCGGTTCAGTACCAGTTGACCGCCTGCGAGTGCGACCACGCGCTGCACGGGGTGCCGTAGGAGGCGTCGATGTAGCGCAGGCCCCAGGTGATCTGGGTGCTGGCGTTCGTCTGCCAGTCGGCGGCGACCGAGGCCATCTTCGAGCCGGGGAGCGCCTGCGGGATGCCGGTCGCGCCGCCGTCCGGGTTGACGGCCTGGTAGTCCCAGCCGGACTCCTTCGTCCACAGGCTGTCGAGGCACTGGAACTGGTCCGCGCCCCAGCCGTACTCGGACGCCGCCATCGACGCCGCCACGGTCTTCGCCCCGGCGGGGGTGTTCGCGCGGGCCTGCGCTTCGGCGGCAGCCCGTTCCGCCGCGGCACGAGCGGCGGCTGCCTCCGCCGCGGCCGCCCGGTCGGCAGCCCGCTGCGCTGCCGCCTGCCGGTCGGCGGCGTCCTGCGCGTCCTGGTCGGCGCTCGCCTGAGCGACCTCCTGCGTGGTGTCGACGGTCGCGGCGATGCGTTCGGTCAGCGCCGAGCCGGACAGCGAACGGATGTCCGCCAGCGATGCGATGTGCTGCTCGAGCTCGGCGGTGTCGGTCTCGTCGTTGGCGTCCTGCACGACGGTGCGGGCGGTCGCGACCGTCGCTGCGGCCTGGGCCCGGCCGAGGTCGGTGCCGCTCAGGCCGGAGGTCGCGGAGGCGCTGGGCACGCCGAGCGCGTCGCCGAGTGCGGGCTGCGTCACGGTGAGGGCGCCGCCGGCGATCGCGACGACCGCGGCCCCGCCGGCGAGGAGGACGCCGTGCTTGCGCAGGGTCCGACGCATGCGACGGGAGGGGGTGTCGAGGGCGGCACGGCGGGTGCCGGGTGCCGGGGCACCGGTGCGGGGAGTGGTTCGCGTCATGGTTTCCGGGGATCGGCCGGCTCGTGGTGCGGGTCCTCGGTGGACGGCTGTCCGGACGGGTGCGCGGGTCGGGCGCACGCCGGACACCGGTGCGGCCGAGCGTCGGGGACGGTCGGGCGCACCGGGGAGACGACAGGGGTGGGGGCCCTGCCGTCCGCGTCGTCGCGTGGACCCGCGAGCCGGGGGAGGAGCGGACGGTGGTGTGGGGCCCGTCCGTTCCGCCGCGGCGCGGTGACGCTCAGGTCACCCGCGGGGCGAAGCCGCCACGATGACCCGTGATCCTGGACGTGTCGTCAGCACCTGCGCACCGGAGACCGGCCGGAGGCCCGGTAACGGTTCGGTAACGAGGCGCGAGCGCTCAGGAGGACCCGGCCGCCCGGGCGGTCGGACTCTGGGCGACGCGCTCCAGTGCGTCGAGGGCGCGGGCGATCGCGTCGACGTCGTCGGGGGACAGTTCCGCGATGAGGCCGGCGACGATGCCGGTGCGCTCCGAACGGGCCGCGTCGACGGCGTCCACGCCGGCGGGTGTCGCACTCACCATGAAGGCCCGGCCGTCGCGCGGATCGGCGTCGCGCTCGATGAAGCCGCGCTGCTCGAGCTCGGTCAGGATGCGGGTCATCGTCGGCTTGGTGACGACCTCGATCCGCGACAAGTCGCCGGGGCGGAGGGGGCCGTGCTGCACGATGGAGGCGAGTGCCGACACGATGCCGTAGCCGAGTGACGCGGAGTCGGTGCGCGCCCGCCGGTTGATCCGACCGACCGCCGCGGCGAGTCGTGCGGCGACCTCGGTGCGGTCCGGGTCGAGGTCGGTCATGGCTGCTCCGCAGGGATCGGTCGGGTGGTGAGCACGATCGTAGCGGTCGCCGGGGCGGTGCAGATCGGGGGACACGAGCGTGACCGCCGGGATCGGCGGGACCGTGTCCGGTGACGAGGCCAGGCCCTGCTCCCGGTCGGCCCGCCCCGACCCTGTGTGGACGTTCAGGGAATCGACGGCGACGGGGTCACCGCTTCTCGCCCGGGAGGAGGTGGATGGCCTCGGTGGCGAGCTCCGCGGCGACGTTGTCCCCGTCGGCCGTGGCCGTCCGGAGCCGCCGGAAGTCCTCGGTCATCCGGTCCCAGTCGACGAGCCGGTCGAGGTCCGGCAACCGCAGCCGGAAGGCCAGGCCGTCCATCGTGTCGCGGCAGACACGCTGCAGGTCCGCGTTGCCGCACTCGTCGACGTACAGCGCGAAGACCCCGAGGGCGCCACGGTTCACCGCCGGGACGTCGTGTGCCTCGAGCTCGGTGACGGTCGTGTCGAGCGCCGACAGGATCCGCTTCCGCGCGGCCACCGACAGACGCGGCACGGCCAGCCGGACGACGCCGCCGAACAGCACGCCGAGCGTCTGCATGGCCTCGACGACCTGCGCCGGGTCCGGGGTCGTCACGCGCGTGTACCGGTTCGGTGCCATCTCGATGAGCCCTGCCCGGGCGAGCTGGCTGAGGGCCTCGCGGATGGGGGTCCGGGAGACGCCGAGCCAGGCGATGAGCTCCTCGTCGTTCAGGCGCTCCCCGGGCTCGAGGGTCCCGTCCATGATCGCCTCGTGGATCTTCTGCCGGACGGTGTCGCGGAGCAGCTTGTGCTCGGTCGGGGCGGTGCTGGGGATCGGCATGCGAGGACCTTCCGGATCGGGGGCGGGGGCCTCCTCACCGTACCTGATGTGCTACCGGCAGGATGTGGTCAGCCCAGGTCGAGCAGGCGCAGCGTCGCGGGGTCCTCGTGGCCGTCGAACCACCGCTCCAGGACGGCCCGGAACGGTGCCGGGTCGTCGGCGGCACGGGCGAACAGGGTCATCGACGACCGGGCCTTCACGGCGTCGATGCCGCCGAACAGGTCCTCGGCCGAGTCCGCCGGCGCGTCGACGGCCGCGGCCGCGGCGTCGAGCAGTCGCGGTCCGAGCACCGGGTGTGCGAGGACCGCCCGGGCTTCCGGCAGGCCGGTCACCGCGTAGTGGCGGGCGGTCGAGCTCCGACCGAGGCCGGCGACCTGCGGGAACACGAACCACATCCAGTGCGACCGTTTCCGCCCGGACCGGAGCTCGGCGAGCGCGGTCTCGTGCACGCCGTGTTGGGCCGTCACGAAGCGGTCGAGGTCGAACGGGTCGTCGCCGTCCGACCCGTCGTGCACGGTGCTCATCGGACGACGTCCCCCCAGGCGTAGCGGACAGTGGTGCCGTCGACGACGAGCACGGAGTCGGGAGCCCGGTCGAACAGGCCCGGCAGGCCGACCGCGTCGGGCAGGTCGCCCTCGAGCCGTTCGAGTCGGGCGGACCGCACGGTGAGCGGCGGGTGCTGGCGCTGCCAGAACAGGGTCTGCGCGAGCAGCCGTGCGTGGATGCCGGCACGGGTGGTCAGCTCGGCGGCCAACGGTGAGCGGTCGACCTCGCCGGCGACGGCGCGCACCGAGGCGGCGTGCCGGACGGTGGACGGGCCTGGCGTCCGGCGGGCCGCGCGGGCCAGGCGGACCGCACGGATCGGGTGCCGCACGCGCCCGGGGTGCCGGACGGACCGGTGGCCGACGGTCTCGCCGCGGCGACGGGAGCGTGCCCAAGCGAACGTGTACGGCACGCCGAGCAGCGCGTGGGCGGCGACGATGGCGGGGACGTTCGGCGTGTCCACGGTCAGGTACGCGATCCCGCGGCGGCCGGCGTCGTCGACCGTGAGGACCTCGATCGTGACCTCGGTCATCCTGCCGAGGCGGGTGGACGGCGGGAACGGTGGGACCTGCGTCTCACGGAACACGTAGGCGACGAGCCCGACCCAGGCGCTGCCGTCGACGACGTCCGGACGGGTGCCGCGCGGGACCAGCCGTGCGAGCGTCTCGGGTTCGCAGCGCCAGTGCGCGAACACGATGTCGTCCCAGGCGTGGACCGTGACCGGTCGGTGCAGCAACGCGACGGAGGCCCGGGACCGCGGTGCACCCCGTCCCGGCGCCGGCGTGGGCGCGGCCTCGCTCATCGGCGTGGGGCGTGTCGGGCCACCCGCACGGCCCACGCGACGAGCGGGGCCTGCAGGGGCAGACGGAGGACGGCGACCAGGCGTGCGGTCCGGCTGGACCGGGGGCTGTCGAGCAGGTCCCCGGCCATCTTGAGGTTCGCGGGGAAGACGGCGAGGAAGAGCGCCGCAGCGGCCCACCCGGCACCGCGTCGGGTCGCCGGGACGAGGAGCCCGGCGGCGATGCCGAGCTCGGCGACGCCGGACGCGAGGGTGGTCGTCCGTGGCGGGAGGGCGTCCGGCACGATGCGGTCGTACCCGCGGGGCCGGAGGAAGTGCGTCACGCCCGCACCGCCGAGGATGAGGGCGAGGACACCGGCGGTCCTCGTCGCACGTCGTGCACGTCTGGTCCGCCGTCGCATCGCTCCATCGTGCCCGTCGTGCCCCGGCGCACGCCCAGGTCGGTCCGGGGTCGGCATCGCGGGTCGGGAGGCGCGCGTGCCCCGGACGGCGGCACCACTCAGGTCAGCGCGGTCGCGACCAGGTCGAGGACGGCCGTGGCGACGTCGGCCTTCGACCCGGAGGTCTCGCGGACGACCTCGCCGCCGGGCACCAGGACCTCGATCGCGTTCTCCTCGCGCTCGAAGCCGTGCGACCAGCCGACGTGGTTGACGACGAGCAGGTCGGCCGGCTTCCGGGCGATCTTCGCGCGCCCGAGCTCGATGCGCGCCTCGCGGTCGGGTTCGGTCTCCGCGGCGAAGCCCACGATGACCTGCCCGACCCGCCGGGCGGCGACGAGTTCGGCCAGGACGTCCGGGTTCTTCACGAGTTCGAGCGTCATCCGGTCGCCCTGCTGCTCCTTCTTGAGCTTCGACTCGAGCACCTCGGCCGGCCGGTAGTCGGCGACCGCCGCGGTCATCACGACGACGTCGGCTGCGGGCGCGGCGGCGTGCACGGCAGCGGCGAGCTCCTGCGCCGACCCGACGCGCACGACCTCGACGGGCAGGTCCGCGGTGAGCCCGGGGTCGGTGTTCGCGGCGACGAGGGTCACGTCCGCGCCCCGGCGCGCGGCCTCCGCGGCGAGCGCGATGCCCTGCCGGCCGCTCGACCGGTTGCCGACGAACCGCACCGGGTCGAGCGGTTCGCGGGTCCCGCCCGCGCTGACCACCACGCGGACGCCGGCCAGGTCGCCCTGCTCGCCGCGGGCGCCGGTGTGGAGGCTCGGTGCCGCTCCGGCCATCTCGGCACCCCCGTGCGCGTCCCCGCTGTCCGTCCCGTCGAGCACGGCGAGTGCGGCCCGCACGATGTCCTCCGGTTCGGACATCCGGCCGATGCCGGCGTCGTCGCCGGTCAGGGCGCCGACGACGGGACCGACGACGTGCACGCCACGGGCGCGGAGTGTCGCGAGGTTCGCCCTGGTGGCCGGGTGCTCCCACATCTGCGGGTGCATCGCGGGGGCGACGACGACGGGTGCCTCGGTCGCGAGCAGGGTCGTGCCGAGCAGGTCGCCGGCCAGGCCCGCGGCCATCTTCGCGAGGCTGTCCGCGGTGGCGGGGGCGATCACGACGAGGTCGGCGCGACGGCCGAGTGCGACGTGCCGCACCTCGGCGACGTCGTCCCAGACGCTCGTGGAGACGGGGTTGCGGCTGAGCGCCTCCAGGGTCGGCAGCCCGACGAACCGCAGCGCGCCCTCGGTCGGGACGACGTGCACGTCGTGGCCGCGCTTCACGAGGTCGCGGACGACGCCGACGGCCTTGTAGGCGGCGATCCCGCCGGTGATGCCGACGACGACGGTGCGGGGACGGACGGTCTGCGGGGCTGCCTCGTTCACGGCGCTCACGCTACCCGCCGAGCGGACGCGTGCGGCCGTCGCACGGGCGACCGGCGGGGGAACGTGCGAGCAGCGACCCCGGAGAGCGCCGGCGGTGGCGGGGAACACCGACGCCGGGTGGCAGGATCACCGTCATGTGCACCGTCGTCGTCCGTGTCGATCCCGCCGCGGCCTGGCCCGTGACCATGCTCGCGCTGCGGGACGAGTCGCCGAACCGGCCGTGGGACCCGCCGGCGGCGTGGTGGCCGGACCGCGATCCCGGGGTCCGGGGCGTCCGCGACCAGCAGGCCGGGGGTGCGTGGCTGGCCGCGTCGGACCGTGCCGGGCTCGCGGTCGTGCTCAACCGGTGGGAGGACACCCCGGGAGTCGACGGGTCCTGGACGACCCGTGGCACGCTGCCGCTCGACGCCGTGGTCGACGGCGTCCTGCCGGGCGCGGCCGGCACCGCGCCGACGAGCCGGGCCTTCAACCTCGTGCGCGCGACGGCCGACGGGGCCGAGGTCGTCACCTGGGACGGGGCGGCCGTCCGCACGACCGTGCTCGGGCCCGGCGTGCACATGGTCACGCACGGCGAGCCGGACGACCCGGCGGCGCCCCGGATCGGCCGGTGGCTCGCCGCGTTCCGCGCCGCGCCGGCGCCGACGGGTCCGCCCGCTCGGGACCCCTCCGACGAGGTGGACCGCACGGGGCCGGCTGCCGACGAGGACGGCTGGGGTCCGTGGTTCGACGTGCTCGACGGGTCGACCGTCCTGCCAGCCGACGACCCGGACGCGATCCTGCGGGACACGGTCGAACCCGAGGGGCACTTCGCGACCCTGTCGATCGTCGCCGCGGCGGTCGGACCGGAGCGGACGGTGCTGCGTCACACCCGGCTCGCACAGCCGGGGGTCCTGCACGGGCCGCTGACGCACGACCACGCGTAGTTGACCGTCCTCGGAGGGCTCAGGACGGGCCTCCCGGCGGGGGGCGGTTGGTGCGGTGTCCGCCGGGAGGCCCGTCCCGGGTCCCGCGCGCCGGCGTCAGTCCGGCAGTCGGGTCCCGGTGAGGTCCTCGGCGACCGCCCAGAGCGAGCGCGCGAGGTCGACGCCCCGTGCCGAGCGCGGGATCGGTGCGAGCGTCGTCGGCCCGGTGAGGCCGAGCGGCCCGGCCGGTCCGTAGTAGGCGCCGGACACCGCACCCGGTCCCACGGCGGCGTAGAGGAGCGGCTCAGACCCCTGCTCGACGCCCTGCGTCCAGGGGAACGCCCGGTCGCTCGCGTGGACGGGGCGGTCGCGGCCCAGGGAGCGGCCCGCCGCCTGCAGGTTCGTCCGCGTGAAGCCGGGGTGCGCGAGCGTCGAGCTGAGGCCCCACTCCCGCGTGATCGCGACCTGGTGCAGGTGCAGCCCGAGGAGCAGGTCGGCGAGCTTCGACTGCGCGTAGGCGAGCCACGGCTGGTAGCCGCGCTGCCACTGCAGGTCGTCGAAGTGGATCTTCCCCGGCACCGCGGCGATGCTCGACATGGTCGTCACGTGGGGCGCCTCGGCGCGGAGGAGCGTCGGCAGGAGCAGGTTCGTCAGGGCGAAGGGGCCGAGGAAGTTGGTCCCGAACTGCAGCTCGAACCCGTCGACGGTCTCGAAGCGCTCCCGCGGGGCCATCACGCCGGCGTTGTTGACGAGGACGTCGAGCGGTCGGTCGTCGGCGATGACGCCGTCGGCGAAGCGGTGCACGCTCGACAGGTCGGCGAGGTCGAGCTCCCGGACCTCGAGGTCGGCGTCCGGGTGCTCACGACGGATCTCCGCGGCGGCGTCCTCGCCCTTGGACGGGGTGCGGACCGCGAGCACGACGCTCGCGCCGGCCCCGGCGAGCCGGCGGGCGGCCTCCTTGCCGGTGCCGCTGTTGGACCCGGTGACGACGATGCGTCGGCCGGTCTGGTCGGGGAGGGTCGAGGACTGCACCATGGGGTGGACCGTACACAGCGGCGCTGTGCCCGGCTCGCCCGCGGCAGGGGGTGCGGTCGGCGGCCGATCGTGCTAGTTTTCATGCGTTCGCATTGATCGACTGCGAGATCCGGGAGGGTCCCATGAGCAACGCCTTCGGCACGGACCGACCCTCGGACGTCCCGCCGCCCGCACCCGATCGGGTCGGCCCGGTGCAGCTCGGCCTCGACACGTTCGGCGACGTCACCGACGGTCCTGCCGGCAGCCCCCTCACCCACGCGCAGACGCTGCGGAACCTACTCGACGAGGCCGTCCTCGCCGACCAGGTGGGCATCGACTTCATCGGCGTCGGCGAGCACCACCGCGCCGACTACTCCGTGAGCGCCCCCGAGGTCGTCCTCGCAGCGATCGCCGCCCGGACCGAGCGCATCCACCTCGGTTCCGCCGTGACCGTGCTGTCCTCCGACGACCCGGTCCGCGTGTACGAGCGCTTCGCCACCGTCGACGCGATCTCCAACGGGCGCGCCGAGGTCGTCCTGGGCCGCGGGTCCTTCACCGAGTCCTTCCCGCTGTTCGGCTTCGACCTGCAGGACTACGAGGTGCTCTTCGAGGAGAAGCTGCAGCTCTGGAGCGCCCTCCGTGGCGGCGACACCGTCACGTGGCAGGGCACGAAGCGCGCCTCGCTCGTCGAGCAGGACGTCTTCCCGAAGCTCGAGCACGGCCCCATCCCGACCTGGATCGGCGTCGGCGGGTCCCCGCAGTCGGTCATCCGCGCCGCGTCCTACGGCATGCCGCTGTTCCTCGCGATCATCGGGGGGCAGCCGGCGCAGTTCGCCCCGTACGCCCGGCTCTACCGCCAGGCGCTCGACCAGCTCGAGCTCCCGCAGCAGCCGATCGCGATGCACTCGCCCGGGTTCGTCGCCGAGACCGACGAGGAGGCCGCCGAGCGCTACTGGCCGTTCGACAAGGCCGTCACCGACCAGCTCGGTCGTGAGCGTGGCTGGCCGCCCCTCGACCAGGTGGGTTACCGCGCCGGGCTGTCCGCGGGCGGGTCGCTGTACGTCGGGTCGCCGGAGACCGTCGCGCGCAAGATCGCGCGGAACATGCGCATCCTCGGCGTCACCCGGTTCGACATGCGGTACGCGACCGGTCGCCTGCCGCACGAGGACATGATGCGGTCGATCGAGCTGTACGGCACGCGGGTCGCGCCGCGCGTCCGCGAGCTGCTCGCGGAGCCGGTCCCCGTCCCCTGATCCACCACCGGACGGGCTGACCCGTCGCCGGACGGGCTGACCGGTCCGCCCGGCGGTTCCCGGGCTGCTCCGCGTACCGTCTGCCGCATGTCGCCGAGCAACGAGACCACCGAACGACGGTTCCGCGGACGGATCCTCGGCGCCGGGAGCACCTCCGGCGTCCGGTTCGTCGTCGGCATGTGGGAGTCGTCCCCGTTCGGCGCGTTCACCGACGTGTTCGTCGAGCTGCCCGACGGGTCGAGCGTGCTCCTCGCGCCCGACGAGATCGTCGCCGCCTACGTCTCCGGCACCTACCGGTTCGACGCGGTGTCGGTCGTGGACATCAGCGCCCGACGCACCGCGCGCGGACTCGAACTCGACGCCGGGCCCCTCGTCGCCTCGGTCGACGTCGGCACGATCTCCCCGCTCGGTCGGGTGCTCCGCATCGTCCCGAAGCGCATCGCCCGCGACCCGCGGTGGCTCACCGTGATCGACCCCGTCGCGAAGCTCGTCGCTCCCGGAGCGGGCACCGCCGGCACCGCGGGGGGCGGCCGCCGCGAGTACTACGGCGTCACCGGGGCGCACGACGTGGTCGGTGTCCGTGGCACCTGGGCGGGGGAGCCCCTCGGGGAGCTCGCGCCCCTGGACCCGCCGGTGCGGTTCGGCTTCGCGTCGCTGCCGCGGATCCCGCAGGTGGTCGACGTCGAGACGACCATCCGCGAGCGCGCCTGACCGCTGCCGTCCGCGCCGACGCGGCCGGAGCGGCGTCGCGGGGGTGGGACGGGCCTCCCGGCAGATGTCCCTCGCGCATCCCGAGCCGATCGGGGCAGACTGGAGGGAACGGTTCGCGTCACGGAGCCGGCCTCGTGCCGGCAGTCGGGGCGCACGACGCAAAGGAGCATCATGACCGACACCCAGACCGACCACCGCGCCGCCATCTCCGACATCGTCCACGGAGCACGGACGGCACTGCTCACGACCGTCAGCGAGGACGGCCAGCTGCACGCCCGACCCCTCGCCGTGCAGGACAAGTCCTTCCACGGGACGCTGCGGTTCCTCGTGCAGGACGGCAGCGAGAAGGTCGAGGACATCGCCCGGAACCCGCACGTCAACGTCGCCATCGAGTCGCAGGGCGGGTACCTCTCCATCGCCGGCACGGCGACCGTCACCGAGTACCGCGCGGTGGTCGACGAACTCTGGTCGCCGTTCGCCGAGGCGTGGTTCCCGGACGGGCGCGACGACCCGTCGATCCGGCTGCTCACGGTGCAGGGCGTCTCGGTCGAGTACTGGACGCAGGACGCCGGTCCGGTCGGGGGTCTCGTGCAGACCCTCAAGGCCGCGATCGGGCACCAGTCCCAGCCGGACGTCGGCAGTCACGGCACGCTCGAGGTCTGACGCACGTCGCCGCCCGGGTCGTGTCCGACACGAGCCCGGGCGTCGGCGACGGTCCCGTCAGGGCGGGCCGAGCAGCCAGAGGAGCGCGACGAACACCGGCTGCAGCACCAGGGCGCCGGCCACCAGCGTCCACCGCAGTCCCGGCTTCGCAACCAGCTCCGGCGACCCCATCAGCGGCGCGAGGGGCATGAGCAGCCGGGGCGTGGACGCCATCGGCAGCGACACCGCGAAGACGTACAGCGCGTACCCCGCGGCGAACATCACCGTGGTGGTCCCGAGCTGCCGGGTGGAGCGGCGCGACAACCACAGCGGGTAGAGGACGAGCAGGAGCACGACGAGGAGCACGCCGCCGACGCCGAGCCACTTCGCGGTGGTGAGGAACCACGGCGACAGCGGCACGAAGTGCACCCGGCCGATGAAGTTCACCCACCAGGACATCTCGGTCGCGAGGTACGCGTCCGGACGACCGGTCGCCCAGGCCGCGATGACCGGCCACGCCGATCCCGCCGCCGCCATGACGAGCCCGGCGACGACGACCTTGACCCGCTCCGCGACCGGGAACCCGTCGAGCGACCGGGCGCCCGTCCGCCGCGCCGCGAAGTACCGGAGGAGCGCGAGCACACCGAGCGTCAGCGGGATGGCGAGCGCACCGGGACGGGTGAACGCGGCGACGACCCCGAGGACGGTGAGCAGCCCGTACCGCCGTCGTTCCATCGCCAGCAGCGCCCCGAAGGTCAGCGCCAGGAAGGCGGTCTCGGCGTACCCGACCTGCAGCAGGAACGACAGCGGACCGCACGTGAAGAAGAAGACCGCCCACAGTGCCGCGGTCGCACCGGCGTGCTCCTGGACGAGGCGGTGCAGCAGGAACGTCGCGACGAGGCCGGCGACGATCGCGACGGTCGGGGCGCCGATGGTGAACGGCAGACCGGTCGACACGGTGAGGAGCCGGATGGTGAACGGGAACGCGGGCAGGAACGCCCAGGCGTTCTGTGCGACGTGTCCGGTGGCGTCGATCGGCAGGACCGAGGGGTACCCGTGCAGCGAGATCGCCTCGTAGTACTGCCCGTCCCACGACGTCAGGAACGCCGTGAACCCGTGGTCGTTGCCCCAGATGGCGTTGTCCGGCTGCACGCGCGAGACGAGCGGGTAGACGACCATCAGCCACATCGTGGAGACGAGGCGCCCGACGGTCCAGAGCAGCAGGACCGCCGACCACGCCGGCAGGCTGACGACCGTGTCGACCACGCGGCGACGACCCGCGGCGACCGAGCCGGTGAGGACCCCGTCCAGGCGGCTCATGCGCGCGGTCCGCAGAGGTCGGGGTGGGCAGACGGCACGACTCCACGGTAGTCGTCACTCGCTGGGGAGGGGGGACACCTCGCGTCACGGATGACGCAGCGGTCGGACTAGCATCCGGAGCGATGACGACGACGACACGACGGACGAGCAGCACGGCGGTCGCCGTGCTCGTGGCGGGCACCTTCTTCATGGAGCTCCTGGACGGGACGATCCTGGCCACGGCGGCACCGGCGATGGGGCGCGACCTCGGCGTCGACTCCGCCGCCGTCGGTGTCGCGATCACCGCCTACCTCGTCACCCTGGCCGTGTTCATCCCGGTCAGCGGGTGGATCACCGACCGCGTCGGGTCCCGCACCGTCTTCGTGGGCGCGATCGCGCTGTTCACGCTCGCCTCGGCGCTCTGCGCCGCCTCGACCGGACTCGTCGAGCTGACGCTGTGGCGGATCCTGCAGGGCCTCGGCGGTGCGCTGATGGTGCCGGTCGGGAGGCTCGTGGTGCTCCGGAGCGCGGGTCGCGACCAGCTCGTCACGGCGATCGCGATCCTGACGTGGCCCGCGCTCGCGGCGCCGATCATCGCGCCCTTCCTCGGCGGGGTGCTCGTCGACACGCTGTCCTGGCACTGGATCTTCCTCGTCAACATCCCGTTCGGGGTGGTGGCCGTCGTCGCGGCGCTCGTCCTCGTCCCGCAGGAGCGTGCGCCGGAGCGGGTGCCGTTCGACTGGCGCGGGTCGGTGCTCGCCTGCCTCGGGCTCGGCGCGCTCGTCGTCATGGCGTCGTTGCTCGCCCTCGAGACCGTGCCCGTCGTGCCGGCCGTCGTCGCCGGCGTCGTCGGTGCGGGATGCACCTGGCTCGCGATCCGGCACTTCCGCCGGGCACCGCACCCGATCATGGGGCTCGACGCGTTCCGGCTCGAGACCTTCCGTGTCTCACACGCGGGCGGCAGCCTGTTCCGCCTGGCGGTGTCCGCGGTGCCGTTCGTGCTGCCGCTGCTCTTCCAGGACGCCTGGGGGTGGACCGCACTCGAGGCCGGGTCCGCCGTCCTCTGGGTCTTCGTCGGCAACCTCGGCATCAAGCCCGCGACCACGCCGTTCCTGCGCTGGTGGGGGTACCGTCCGGTCATCGTCGTGTCCTCCGCCCTCGCGGCGCTGTCCGTCCTGGCGATGGTGTTGCTCACACCGGAGACGCCGTTCTGGCTGCTCGCGGTCCTCCTCGTCGTCAGCGGCGCCGCACGGTCGGTGGGCTTCACCGCCTACAACACCATCGCGTTCGCGGACGTGGAGCAGCCGGACATGACCGCCGCGAACACGCTGTCGTCGACGCTGCAGCAGACCGCGGCCGGGTTCGGGGTCGCCGTCGTCGCCGTCGTGCTCCGTGCCGCGTCGGGCCTCGGCGGGGAGGGTCTCGCCGGTACGGCGCCGTACGCGGTCGCCTTCGGCGTGATCGCGGTCCTGCTGCTCGTCGCCTGCGTCGAGGGGCTGCTCATGAGCCGGACCGCGGGGGAGACCGTCCGTCCGACCCGCCGGGTGCGGGAGCCGGCGGGGCGCTGACGGGGCGGTGCGGCGCGCCAGCGGCGGGGTCGTCCGGCACGCGGTCGGGTCGTCACCGATCGTCCACCGCCACGTCACGTGTCCGCGATCCGCACCGCGCTACAGTCTCAGCAACCTGCTGCGGTGTCCGAGTACCGTGACCGCCGCAGGAGAGAGGGCCGATCGGGCCCGGAACGGAAGGCAGCATGGCGGCGCCACAGGAACAGGCAACGACAGACTCGACCACCGAGGTCCGGCAGACCGCCCTGCGCGTCGTGAGCTACAACCTCCGTGAGCACACCGCGAACAGCGAGCTCGCGGCCCTCGCCGAGTCCTCGCAGGCCGACGTGCTCTGCGTGCAGGAGTGCGACAGCACCGACCTCGCCACGTCCGTCGGCGGCCTGACCCTCGCCGCGTCCACCCAGGCGAACCGGCTCGGCCTCGCCATCTACAAGCGCGACGACCGGTTCGACGTCCGCGACCTCGGCATCCACTCGCTGCAGAAGTCCCTGCACGACCGGGTGCTGTCACCCGCGCACGAGCGCCTCATCGCCATGCACCTGTACGACCGGGAAGCCGACACCGAGGTCATCGTCGCGTCCTTCCACGCCTCACCCCTGACGGCGACGAACTCGCTGCGCCGCAAGCAGATCGAGGCCGCGCACGACTTCGTCCGCGACCTGTCGAGCGAGGCCCCGGCGATCATGGTCGGCGACTTCAACTACCCGTGGTTCCAGACGAACCTGCGCCGGAAGATCGAGGAGTCCGGCTTCGCGCTGTCCCTGTCCGACCAGCCGACGTACCTGCGCTACCGCAAGTTCACCGGGCACTTCGACTTCGCCACGAGCGTCGGCCTGCACATCGCCGGTGTCGAGACCCTGCCCGCGGGCATCTCCGACCACCGGCCGATCCTGGTCCGTGCGGACTACGAGGAGCCCGCCGCGGTGGACGCTCCGGCCGCGGAGGACGCGCCCGCCGCGTAGCCGCACGACGCGCTGCGCACTTGCGCGGGGTCGCACGACCTGCCGCTGCCCCTGCCGGTCGGCGGCACATCGTGCGACCCCACCGGTCCATCTGGCGGGCCGACGGCGGTCCCGTGGCGGAGGCGGGGCCTCCAGGCCGCGTCAGCGCCCGCGGAGGTCGCACGACATGCCGCGCGCGTGCCGCCGAGGTTCCGGGATCCCGGCATCTCGGCGCGCGAGATGCCGGAATCGCGGAACCTGGCGGGCCAGCGAATCGGCTCAGCGGCGGAGCGTCGCCCGCGCCAGCCGGTTGCCGACGAACTGGCCGAGCTGGACGATCACGACGATCGCCGCCACGGACACGTAGACGACCCACCAGTCGTACCGCTGCGACCCGTACGTGATCGCGTACTCACCGAGGCCACCGCCACCGACGAGCGCACCCTGCGCGGTCATGTCGACGATGCCGATGTAGATGAACGTGTAGCCGAGGATGAGCGGCCCGAGGCCCTCGGGGATGAGCACCGTCAGCAGGATCGACACCGGGTGCGCCCCGGAGGCCCGTGCCGCCTCGACGACGCCGGGGTCGACCGCCAGCAGGTTCTGCTCGACGATGCGCGACACCGCGAACGCCGCCGCGAGCGAGATCGCGAACGTCACCGCGGGGACACCGATCGTCGTCTGCACGACCACGCGGGAGAGCGGGGCGATCGCGGCCAGGAAGATCACGAACGGGATCGGTCGCACCAGGTTCACGACCAGGTTGATGACCGTGTACGCGCCGCGGTTGCCGAGCAGGTTGCCCGGTCTGGTCGCGTAGAGCAGCAGGCCGAGCGCGAGTCCGATGACCCCGGCGATGACGAGTGACACGAGGGACATGACGATCGTGTCGCGGATCGCGGCGAGGAACACGTCGAAGGTGTCGATGACGCTCTGGAACGAGTTGTTCATGCGCGTGCCTCCTCGTCGACGGTGATGCCGCCGGCTCGCAGTGCTGCCACGGCTCGGTCGGTGGCGGTGTCGGACCCGCCCAGTTCGTAGGTGAGCGACCCGATCCGGCGCTCCCGGATCTCGGTGACCCCGCCGAACACGAGCTCCGCGGTGACCCCGGCATCGCGGAACGCCTGGTCGATGCGCGCCTGCAGACCGGTCTCGTCGGTGATCCGCACGGACACGAGGCGTCCCGGGTGGCGCTCGCGCAACCGTGTGACGGTCTCGGCGGACGGGCGGTCGTGGAGTGCGGTGCGCACGAAGCGCTGGGCAGCGCCGGTGGTCGGGGCGGAGAACACGTCGTACACGTCCCCGACCTCGACGACCCGGCCCTGCTCCATCACGGCGACCCGGTCGGCGATCCGGCGGACGGCGTCCATCTCGTGCGTGATGACGATGATCGTCACGCCGAGCTCGCGGTTCACGCGGCGGAGGAGCGCGAGCACCTCGGACGTGGTCTCCGGGTCGAGGGCGCTCGTGGCCTCGTCGGCGAGGAGCAGCTCGGGGTTCGAGGCGAGGGCCCGGGCGATGCCGACGCGCTGCTTCTGACCGCCGGACAGCTGTTCCGGGTAGGCGTGTGCCCGGTCGAGCAGACCGACGAAGTCGAGCAGCTCGGCGACGCGGCGGTCGCGTTCGGCCTTGGCGACGCCGGCGACCTTGAGCGGGTACGCGACGTTGCCGGCGATCGTGCGGGAGCGGAACAGGTTGAACTGCTGGAAGACCATCCCGATCCGACGACGTGCGGTGCGCCGGTCGCGCTCGGGGATCGCGGTGAGTTCCTGACCGGCGACCGTGACCGTGCCCGAGGTGGGCAGCTCGAGTGCGTTGACGAGTCGGACCAGGGTGGACTTGCCGGCACCGGAGTAGCCGATGACGCCGAGGACCTCTCCCTGGTGGACGTCGAGGTCGACACCCTCGACCGCGGTGACGGTCTCTCCGGTGTCGGCGCGGCGGTAGCTCTTGGTGACGCCGCGGAGTTCGACGAGGGCGGCCACTACTCCGCTGCCGCCTTCGCGTCCTGCTCGACCGTGGCGAGCTCGTCCTGCAGCTCGGCGGCGTCCTGGTCCCGGGAGACCGCGTCCGGGTAGTCCTGCTTGAACGCCTTCTGCACGGCGTCGTCCTGGAACAGCTCGGCCAGTTCGAGGTACGTCTTGTTCGTCTTGTCCTCGTTGCGGACCGCGAAGACGTTCACGTACGGGGCGGCGGATGAGCTCGTCGGGTCGTCGGTGAAGACCTTGTCCGACGCGGGGAGCCCGGCGGCGGTCGCGAAGTTGTTGTTGACCACGGCGGCCTGCACGGAACCCTGCTGCAGGGCGTTGGCGGTCTGCGAGGCGTCGAGCGGCTGCACGTCGACCTTGGCCGACTCGATGTCGTCCGTGGTCGAGAAGGCGCTGCCGCCGTCCTGCAACTCGAGCAGCTTCGCGGCCTGCAGCACGAGCAGGGCGCGGGCCTCGTTGATGGCGTCGTTCGGGATGGCGACCTTCGCGCCCTCGGGCAGGTCGGACGGCTCGTCGACCTTCGTCGCGTACAGCGGGAGCGGGTAGACGGCGGTGGAGCCGATCGGCTGCAGGTCGTCCTTCGAGGTCACGTTGTAGTTCGCCAGGTACTGGATGTGCTGGAACTGGTTGATGTCGACCTGCCCGTCCTTGAGCGCGGGGTTCGGCAGCGAGTAGTCGGCGAAGTTCGTCAGCTCCACGGTGACGTTCAACCGTTCCTTCGCGAGCTCCGTGTAGGTCTTCCAGTAGGGCAGCGCCTTGTCCGCGACGCCGATGGTGACGGTCTGGGCCTTCCGGTCGGACCCGGACCCGGCGGCTCCGGCCTGCTCGGAGCCGCCACCGCGGACGGCGACGACCACGAGGGCGACGACGATCGCGACGACGACGACTGCGGCCGCGACGATCCACCCGATGGGGCGCTTGCGCTTCGGACGGTCGGGCAGGACGGGTGCGGCGGTCATGGGTGCTCCTCGTGAGGGGGTCGCCCTGGTGGCAGGGACGGGTGCTGTCGGGTCCTCGGTCCGGTGTCGTCCGGCGGGGACTCCACGAGTGTGCACGGCGACGCGGACACGGTCGATTCGCGTTCCGTCGTGTTACGGGCGGCGTCCCCGGCGGGCAGGCTCGGAGTGTGCGCAGCATCGAACTCGTCCTCGACCCGGCCGCCGAGCGGGCCGTGCGCGACCTCTGGGATGCGCTGGTCGACGCCGACCTGCCGAGCATGGGCCGCCACACCTCGGCGACGAACGCGCCGCACGTCACGCTCGCGGCCGGGGACACCCTGCCCGTGCCGCCCGGCTTCGACGTGGCGCTGCCGTCGACCGTGCGCCCCGCCGGGCTCCTGCTCTTCCCGGCCGGCCCCGGTCGGCACGTGCTCGGGGTCGGCGTCGTGGTCGACCGCGCGCTCGCCGCCTTCCACGAGGCGGTGCACCGCGTGGCCCCCGGTGGCGTCGACACCTCGCTGCCCGGCCGGTGGGCACCGCACCTGACGCTCGCCCGGCACCCGCGGGACGTCGACCTGCCCCGGATGCTCGAGGTGCTCGCGGCCGTGCCGCTCCCCGAGGAGCTCGGCGTCGCCGGGGTGCGTCACTGGGATGGGGAGACGAAGACGGTCACCACCGTCGGCTGACGCCTGCGACCGGTCGCAGGCGCTCCGTCAGGTCGCCGCAGCCGACGCACCGGTCGCGCCACGGGCCTCCCGGGAGGCACGGCTCAGGTCCCGAGCACCCGCTCGCCGAACGCGGACGCGAACTTCCGGTCCGGGTCGCGGGTCGCGACCAGGGCGCGGAAGTCCGGCAGTCGTGGGTACAGCGCCGCGACCGCCGTGGCGTCGAGGGAGCTCATCTTCCCCCAGTGCGGTCGACCGCCGAACGCGGCGAGTCGCGCCTCCAGGTCGGGCAGCAGGGCGGCGACCTCCGCGGGGTGCTTCTTCCAGGTGAACGCGATGCAGAGCACGTCCTCGCCCTGTGTCGGGCTGAGCCAGAGGTCGTCCGCGGCCATGGTGCGGAGCTCCGACACGTGCAGGTGCGGCTGGATCCGGTCGGCCAGCCCGCGCAGGGCGTCGAGGGCGGCGGCGGCGTGCCGGAGCGGGACGAAGTGCTCGCTCTGCACCTCGGACCCGACGGAGGGCACGGCGTCGATCGGGAAGTGCGGCAGGCGGTCCCACCACGGCCCGACCGAGCCGTCCCGCGCGGTGTGGTGGCCGTCGCCCGGGGCACCCGGCAGACGTGGGGCACCGAGGAGGTCGGCGGGGACCCCGACGTCGTCGGCACCGTCCGGCACGCGGGACTTCACGAGCACCTCGGAGACGGTGTCGCCGAACACCGTGTACGCGCAGACCGAGTACCCGGCGGCGAAGACCTCGGCGGCACCGGCCGTGAAGGTGTCCCAGGCGATCGGGCCGTACGTGTCCTGCCGCATCCGGTACGAGGGCTGCACGTCGACGGTGACCCGCGTGACGATGCCGAGCAGGCCGAGGTGGATCGCGGCGCCCTGCATCGCCGGGTCACCGCGACGGATCGTGCTCGTGGTGCCGTCCGGTCCGACGACCTCGAGGGCGGCGACCGCGGTGCTGAGCGACCCGAGCGCGGTGCCGGAACCGTGCGTCCCGGTCGCGACCGCACCACCGAGCGAGATGTGCGGCAGCGAGCCCTCGTTGTGCAGGGCGACGCCGGCGGCGTCGAGGTCGGGTGCGACGACGCCGTACCGGGTGCCGGCTCCCATGGTGGCCGTGCGGCGGTCCTCCGCGACGACGAGGTCGGTGGGCACGGCGGTGAGGTCGAGCAGGACGCCGGGGGTGTCCGCGACGTCGTTGAACGAGTGCCGTGTGCCGATCCCGTGGACGCGCGGGCTCCGGGCGACGAGGTCGGCGACGTCGTCCAGCGAGGTCGGCCGGACGACGCGCTCGGCCGTGTAGGTGACCGTGCCGGACCAGTTCAGCTCGCTCGTCGTCGACCGCATGCGCCCACGATGCCACGGCGTGACCCGGCATCGCGCCCCCGGACGCACATCGCGCCCCGTCGGGACGGGGCGCGATGTGCGTGCCGGGGCGCGTGGTGCGCCTCGTGTACGGTCGGGAGCGTCAGTGCATGACGGGTGCCGGGGCGCCCTCGGGGGTGACGGGCTTCCGGACCATCGACGAGGCGACGATCCCGAACAGGGAGATCACGGCGCCGACCAGGAAGGCCAGGTGCACTCCGGACGCGGTGGCCGTCGCCGTGTCCGCGGCGTCACCGCTCGTGGCCGCGCTGGTGGCCCCGATGGTGAGGAGCGTGACGAACAGTGCCGTGCCCGCGGCGCCCGCGAGCTGCTGGGCGGTGCCGAGCACTGCGCTGCCGTGCGAGTACAGCCGCGGCGGGAGTCCGCCGAGCGCCGAGGTGAACAGCGGCGTGAAGGTGAGCGCGAGGCCGAGGCTCAGCACGACGTGGGCACCGAGCACGAACCAGACGCTGGTGTCCGCCGTGACGGTCGAGAGCGCCCAGAGCACGGCGCTGATGATGACGGAGCCCGGGACGAGCAGGACGCGCGGTCCGTGGCGGTCGTAGATGCGACCGACGATCGGGGACAACAGGCCCATGAGCAGCCCACCCGGGAGCAGCAGCAGGCCGACGCTGAGGACCTCGAGACCGAGCACGCGCTCCAGGTAGATCGGCAGCAGGATGAGCGTGCCGAACATCGCCATGAAGCTGATCGCCATCGCGACGATCGGGATCGTGAAGCCCTTCGTGCTGAAGGTGCGGAGGTCGAGGAGGGCGGCGTCGCGACGCTGCAGTCGGGTCTGGCGGACGATGAACACCGCGAGGGCTGCGAACCCGACGACGAGCGAGGTGATCGGCAGCGCCGGGCCGGTGGTGCCGCTCTCGCCGATGCTCGACAGGCCGTAGACGATCCCGCCGAACGCGAAGGCCGACAGGATGACCGAGGCCACGTCGATGGCCGACTTGCGGGGTGTCGAGACGTTGCGCACCTTGACCATGCCGAGCACGAGCGCGGCGAGCGCGATCGGGAGCACGAAGCCGAACAGCCAGCGCCACGAGAAGGCGTTGAGGATGAGGCCGGAGATCGTCGGCCCGATCGCCGGGGCGACCGAGATGACGATGGAGATGTTGCCCATCACGCGGCCGCGGTGCGCGGGCTCGATGAGGGTGAGGACGGTGGTCATGAGCAGCGGCATCATGATCGCCGTGCCGCTGGCCTGCACGATGCGCCCGACGAGCAGCATCGTGAATCCCTGCGCGAGCAGCGCGACGAGGGTGCCCGCGGAGAACAGGCTCATCGCCCAGACGAACACCGGGCGGGTGTCGAACCGCTGCAGCAGGTAGCCGGTGACCGGGATCACCACGGCCATCGTCAGGAGGAAGCCGGTGGTGAGCCACTGACCGGTCGCGGCGCTGATGCCGAGGTCGTCCATGAGCCGCGGCAGCGCCACACCCATGATCGTCTCGTTGAGGATGACGACGAACGCGGAGACGAGCAGCAGCCCGATCACGAGTCGGGTGCCGGCGGGGGAGGGGGCTTCGAGGCTCCCGGTACGGGGCGCGGAGTCGACGGCCTGGGTCAAGGGGGCTCCTGGAGGATCGTGGTGTGGCGCGCACCCGGACGGACGGGTACCGAGGCTGGAAGCACTGGCGGGTCCCGATCATTCCCGAGTCGGGGAACGTCGGGTGGAACGGCGTGTGGACGGTCAGTGCAGGATGCGGAAGCCGTCCTCGTCGCCGTGCGGCGCGACCTCCCGCACGGCCACGTCGGTGACGCTCGCCGAGGGCGGGCCGGAGCGGAGCATGACGACCAGCGCGTCGACCGCGGGAGCGGGGCCCTCGGCCTCGACCTCGACGGTGCCGTCGAACAGGTTCCGGGCGTACCCGGCGAGTTCGAGTCCGTCGGCCTTCCGCGCGGTCCACCACCGGAACCCGACGCCCTGCACCGTGCCACTGACGACGGCGTGCTTCCTCGTGGTCGTGCTGCCCATGACGCGATGCTAGGTGCGGCGTGTTTCCCTCACGTTCCCGGTGCGTTCCGGTCCCGTGACCGCCGTGATACGGTCATCAGTACCCGAACAGATCGGGTCAGCATGACCTGAACACGAGGAGCGGGGATGGCAGAGCACGGCATCCGCGTCGCGGTCTCCACCGTGATCGTCGCGCTCCGCCCACATCCCGACACCGGCGTCCCCGCACTCTGGATGCCGCTCGTCCGCCGCGTGACCGAACCGCACGAGGGCTCGTGGGCGCTGCCGGGCGGATGGGTGGGCGCGGACGAGGGCCTCGACGACTCCGCGGCCGCGCGCCTCCGCGAGACGACGAAGGTGCAGCCGCGGTACCTCGAGCAGCTCTACGCGTTCGGGGACGTCGGCCGCTCCCCGAGCCGGGTGGTGTCGGTCGTCTACTGGGCGCTCGTGCACCCGGACGAGGCGAACGTCGTTCCCGACGACTGGAACGTGCGGTGGTTCCTCGCCGACGAGCACCCGCCGCTCGCGTTCGACCACGACCGCATCGTGGAGTACGCCCTCTGGCGGCTCCGGAACAAGGTGTCGTACTCGCGGATCGCGCAGGCGTTCCTCGGCGACCGGTTCACCCTCGCCGAGCTCCGCGGTGTCTACGAGGCCGTGCTCGGCCGGACGCTCGACCCGGCGAACTTCCGGCGGCAGGTCGCGCAGAGCAACGCGGTCCTGCCCACCGACGAGACCACGAGCGGCGACCGGCACCGACCGGCCCGCCTGTACCGCTCGAACCCCGACCTGTCGTACGCGGACAACGGCCCGCTGACGACCCGACCCACCACCGCGCACTGAACGGGGACGGAACCGTGTCCATCGCGACCACCATCGAACTGATCTCGAACGGCCGGGCGGCCGGCACCACCTGCACGCCCGACCTCGCCGCTCCCACCTGGGACTTCGACGCCGTGCCCGGGTACGGCCCCGGGTCGTCGATGTCCGACGTCATCCCGACGACGGCGCCCCGCCAGGGTGTGCTGCCGGACGAGTACAAGCACGCGCCCGACGAGGAGCTGCACGAGCGGATCGAGCGGGCGAAGGCGACCCTCGGCGACCGGGTGGTCGTCCTCGGGCACTTCTACCAGCGGGACGAGGTCGTGCGCCACGCGGACTTCCTCGGCGACTCGTTCCAGCTCGCGAACGCCGCCCTGACCAAGCCCGACGCCGAGGCCATCGTGTTCTGCGGTGTGCACTTCATGGCCGAGACGGCGGACATCCTGGCGCGGGACGACCAGCGCGTCATCCTGCCGAACCTGGCAGCCGGGTGCTCGATGGCGGACATGGCCGACATCGACAGCGTCGAGGCCGCCTGGGCGGAGCTGACCGCGCTGTACGGCTCCGAGCCCGACGCCGACGGCCGTGTCCCGGTCATCCCGGTCACGTACATGAACTCCGCCGCCGACCTCAAGGCGTTCTGCGGTCGGAACGGCGGGATCGTGTGCACGTCGTCGAACGCAGCGACGGTGCTCGAGTGGGCGTTCGAGCGGGGGCAGCGCGTGCTGTTCTTCCCCGACCAGCACCTGGGCCGGAACACCGCGAAGGCGATGGGGATCAGCACCGACCGGATGCCGATGTGGAACCCGCGCCTGGCCGGGGGCGGCAACACCGCCGCCGAGCTGCTCGACGCCCAGGTGGTCCTGTGGCACGGGTTCTGCTCCGTCCACCGCCGCTTCACGGTCGACCAGATCGAGCAGGCCCGCCGCGAGGACCCCGACGTGCGCGTGATCGTGCACCCGGAGTGCCCGATGGCCGTGGTCGACGCCGCGGACGTCGCCGGCAGCACCGACCTCATCCGGAAGACCGTCGCCGCGGCCACCGAGCCGACGTCGTTCGCGATCGGCACCGAGGTCAACATGGTCAACCGGCTCGCCGCCGAGTACCCGCAGCACACGATCACGTGCCTCGACCCGGTGGTGTGCCCGTGCTCGACCATGTACCGCATCCACCCCGGCTACCTGGCGTGGGTGCTCGAGGCGCTCGTGGACGGTGTCGTGCTCAACGAGATCGTGGTCCCCGCCGACGTCCAGGTCGACGCGAAGGTCGCGCTGGAACGCATGCTCGCCGCGAAGCCCCGCCCGCTGGGGACCCGGGCCTGATGCACGTCGTCGTCGTCGGGTCGGGGATCGCCGGCCTGACCGCCGCGATCCGCGCGAGCACCGAGCACGACGTCACCCTCGTCACGAAGGGCACCCTGACCGACGGCGCCACGGCGTCCGCGCAGGGTGGCATCGCGGTCGCCCTGGGGGCCGACGACACCGCCGCCCTCCACCAGCACGACACGCACGTCGCGGCCGCGGGCACGGCGGACGCCCGCGCCGTCGACGTCCTCTGCACCGACGGTCCGGCCCGCGTGCGCGACCTGCTCGCCCTCGGGGTGCCGTTCGACCGGACGGCGGACCCGGCCGCACTCGACCGGTACGGCGACGACCTGGCGCGGGGGCGCGAGGCCGCCCACGGGCGCTGGCGCATCCTGCACGCGGGCGGCGACGCGACCGGGGCCGCGGTCGAACGGACCCTCGTCGCCGCACTGCACCGCCGGCACGTCACCATCCTCGAGCGGACCTGCCTCACCGACCTCGTCGTCCGCCACGGACAGGTCGTCGGCGTCGACGTCCTCGACCTGCTCGGCGAACCGCGGCGGATCGACGCGGACGCGGTGCTGCTCGCCTCGGGGGGAGCCGGCCACCTGTACCGCGAGACGACCAACCCGCTCGTCGCCACCGGGGACGGTGCCGCCGCGGCCTGGCGGGCCGGCGCCGTGCTCGCCGACCTCGAGTTCGTCCAGTTCCACCCGACGCGTCTCGCCGTGCCCGGCGGTGGGCTGGTCTCCGAGGCCGTCCGCGGTGAGGGAGCCGTCCTGCGGGACGAGCGCGGGCACCGCTTCATGCGCGACGTGCACCCGGACGCCGAGCTCGCGCCGCGGGACGTCGTCGCGCGGGGGATCGCGAGCGCCATGCGTGCCCAGGGCGGGCGCCCCGTGCTCCTCGACGCGACCGGGCTCGACCCCGCGTTCCTGCTCGCCAGGTTCCCCGGCCTCACCCGGGCCACACGGGCGGCCGGCGTCGACTGGACCCGGGAGGGCGTCCCGGTCGCACCCGCCGCGCACTACGCCATGGGCGGCGTCGCGACCGACACCGAGGGCCGCACCAGCCTGCCCGGGCTCTCCGCCGTCGGGGAGGTCGCCTGCACCGGGGTGCACGGCGCCAACCGCCTCGCCTCGAACTCGCTGCTCGAGGGCCTGGTGTTCGCGGTCCGCGCCGCCGACGCACTCGGGTCCCCCCGCCCCGACCGGCCGCGGCTGCGCGGCGACGCGACGCTCGCGCCGACCGTCGTCGCCGATCCGCCGGACGGCAGGCGGGCCTCCCGTCCGGTGGACGGCGTGCGTCTGTCGGTCGGCGACCGGCCGGGAGGCCCGGGCCGGGTCGGCACCGACACCGCCGTCCGCGACACGGTCCAGGCCGTGATGACCGAGCACGTCGGCCTGCTGCGCGACGCCGCCGGGTCGGCGGAGGCCCGGCGGGTGCTCGCCGCGGTGCCGGCGCCGCTGCCGACGACCGTGCGTGGTGCCGAGGACCGGGCGCTGCTCGACCTCGCCCGGGTGACGGCGCTCGCCGCCGAGGCCCGGACCGAGTCCCGCGGTGCGCACGCCCGGACCGACCACCCTGACACCGACCCGACCGCGCCGATGACGACCGCATGGGTCCGGGCACGACCGGCCGGACCGTCCGACGCCGCGCCCACCGCCCTGCAGGAGGTACTCGCATGACCGCTCCCACCGCCCAGGCCGCTCCCACCGCCCCCGCCGACACCGACCCCGGCACGGTCCCGCCGCACGTGCTCCGGCGGGTGATCGACACCGCGCTCGAGGAGGATGCGCCGTGGGGTGACGTCACGAGCGAGACCCTCATCCCCGCGACGGCGACCGCGGCCGCGACCCTCGCGGCGCGCGAGCCCGGCGTGCTCGCTGGCGGCGAGGTGTTCATCGCCGTGATGCACGCCGTCGACCCCGACCTCGCCGTGTCCGTGGCACTCCGCGACGGGGACGTCTTCGCCGCGGGGGACGTCATCGCGAGCGTGACCGGGTCGGCGCGGTCCGTGCTCCGTGCCGAGCGGGTCGCCCTCAACCTCGTGCAGCGCATGTCCGGGATCGCGACCCTCACCGCGCAGTACGTCGCCGCCGTCGCCGGGACCGGTACCCGGGTCGTCGACACCCGGAAGACCACGCCCGGTCTCCGCGCGCTCGAACGACACGCGGTGCGCTGCGGTGGCGGCCACAACCACCGGACGTCACTGTCGGACGCGGTCCTGGCGAAGGACAACCACCTCGCGGTGCTCCTGGCCGGCGGCACGGACATCGGCGACGCGATCCGGGCCGCACGACGGCGTCTCGGGCACACCGTGCACCTCGAGGTCGAGGTGGACCGCATCGACCAGATCGAACCCGTCGTCGCCGCGGGCGTCGACACGGTCATGCTCGACAACTTCACCGTGCCGATGCTCGAGGAGGGCGTGGCCCTCGTGGCGGGCCGCGCGCTCGTCGAGGCGTCGGGCGGGGTCTCGCTCGACACGGTGGCCGCGATCGCCGCGACCGGGGTCGACCTCGTGTCCGTCGGCGCCCTCACGCACTCGGCGCGGGCGCTCGACCTCGGGCTCGACGTCGACGTCCGCCCGGTCTGACGCCGTGTTCTACCTCGACCGGGCCGCGACGACGCCCGTCCGCCGCGAGGTCCTCGAGGCGATGTGGCCGTACCTGACCGGCACCTTCGGCAACCCGTCCTCCACGCACGAGGTCGGGGACGCCGCGGCCCGGGGCCTGGCAGGTGCGCGCTCGGCGGTCGCCCGCGCCCTCGGCTGTCGGCCCGGCGAGGTCGTCTTCACGAGCGGCGGCACCGAGGGTGCGAACACCGCGGTGAAGGGCATCGCGCTCGGTGCACCCCGCGGGCGGCACGTCGTGACGAGCGCCGTCGAGCACGAGGCCGTCCTCGAGAGCTGCCGGTACCTCGAACGGCACCACGGCTTCACGGTCACGGTCGTGCCGGTCACGGCGGACGGCACCGTCCTGCCCGAGACCCTGCGCGCCGCACTCCGCCCGGACACGACGCTCGTGACCGTCGCGCACGCGGACAACGAGATCGGCACGGTGCAGGACGTGCGGGCACTCGCCGAGGTCGCGCACGCCGTGGGTGCGCGGTTCCACACCGACGCCGTGCAGTCCGCACCGTGGCTGCCGGTCGGGCTCGACGTGCTCGGGGTCGACGCGGTCTCGGTGTCCGGGCACAAGCTCGGTGCGACGAAGGGCATCGGGGCCCTGGCGGTCCGGGCCGGTGTCGCGCTCGAGCCACTCCTGCACGGCGGTGGACAGGAGCGCGGCCGACGTTCGGGCACGGAGGACGTCGCGGGTGCGGTCGGTCTGGCGGCGGCGTGGGGGAGTGTCCTCGCCGGACGGGACGCAGCCGCGGGAACGGCCACCACGGTCCGGGACGCCGTCGTCGCCGGGGTGCTCGCCCGGGTGCCCGGCGCCGTGCTGACCGGGTCGCCGGACCGCCGACTGCCGGGACACGCGTCGTTCTGCTTCCCGGGCGTGCTCGGCGAGACGGTGCTGCTCGAACTCGAGCGCCGGGACGTCGTGTCGTCGTCGGGGAGCGCCTGTGCCGCGGGCAGCACCGAGGCGTCACACGTGCTGACGGCGCTCGGCCTGCCGGAGGACGTGGCCCGCTCGGCGGTGCGGTTGACCTTCGACGAGACGCTGACCCGGGCGGACGGCGAGCAGGTGGTGGACGCCGTCGTGGCGGCCGTCGCGGCGGTCCGGATGCTCGGTTGAGCGGGTGTACTAGACGTTCTACTCCAGCTCTGGGGCCGTGTCCCCCCTTCTGCGGACAGGAGGTGTCCGGCAGAGTGGTCACATGGCCAACGTGACGATCCGACCGGCGACGCAGGACGACCGCTTCCGAGCTGTCCAGCTCCTGCCTGCGCCCGCCACGGTCCTCGCGCTGGCAGTCGGCGCAACACACGGTCTCGATGCGCTGCCCCTCGGCGTCATCGCCGTCGTCGGTGCCCTCGCCACCCTCGCGAGTGCCCTGCTGCCGGCGCACCTGGACCGGGCTGGACGGTCCATGGCGGCGCCGACGGAGGCCGACCGGTACCGGGAGGGCCGGCTCCACCCCTGACCACCCGAGGTCTGCACCGCCGTGCTGGCGGTGCGCTGGACCGGACGCACCCCCTGATGCGCGTCCGGCCGGGACGCCGGCCCCTGCCGTGCTGCTCCCGGAACGACCGGGCCCGCTGCGGATCCGGGACGATCGACCCCTGAACGATCGCTCCCGTTCCCCCTGAGATCTGCGGCGGGTCCGGTCCCGTCAGGCCGAGGTGCGGTGCGCCACGGTGCCGGGCCAGTGGTAGTCCAGGTCGTCCGGGACGTCGGGGAACAACGGTCGGTAGTGCTCGGGCGCCTTCTGCACGAGCTTGGACCGGTGCGACAGGTGCACCCGCTCGTCGGTGTTCCACGACGGGACCTCGAAGTCCCCGCGTTCGTACGCCACGAGGTCCTCCGGCACGAGGGCCAGGTCCGCGAGGGTCTTCTCGAGGCACGTGTCCGCATGGCCGCGCTCGAGCCAGACCCGGCACGTCGCGTCCTGGTACGCCATCAGCGCCGGCCGGAAGCCGCGCCACATCGCCGTGACCGGGTGGTGCTGCCAGCCGTAGTCCGGCAGCGTCAACGCACGCATGACCTGCAGCGTCTCGACCCGCTGCTTGCCGAGACGCTTGTCGTCGAGCACCTCGGCAGAGGCACGGAAGTCCGCGAACGGCAGGAAGGTCTGCATCTGTCGGACGGTACGCCGGCGGGCCGGGAACCGACACAAGTCGTCACAACGACACCCTGCTCGGCGGGCACGTGTGAGCATCGAGCGCATGAGCGGAACCCTCGTCGTCGGTGTCAGCGGCAGCCCATCGGACCCGTCCCGTACCTCGACGCTCGTCGGGGCGACGGTGGAGCGGCTCGTGGCCGAGCTGCCCGACGCCGAGTCCGTCACCGTGGAGATCGGGCCGCTCCTGGCCGACCTCGGTGCCGCCGCCGGGCGGGAGCAGATGGCCGCCGAGACCCAGGCCGCACTGGCGGCGGTGGAGGCGGCGGACGTGCTGGTCGTCGGGAGCCCGGCGTTCCGCGCCGCGTACTCCGGTGCGTTCAAGCTGTTCTTCGACTGGATCGGCCAGTACGACCTCGTCGACACGCCGGTGCTGCTCACGGCGACCGGCGGCAGCGACCGCCACGCGCTCCTCGTCGAGCACCAGATGCGACCGCTGTTCGGGTTCTTCCAGTCGACGACGCTCCCGCTCGCGGTGTTCGGGAACGAGCGCGACTTCACGAAGCGGGCCGGCGGGTACGACATCGCGAGCGTCGACCTCGAGCTGCGGATCGACCAGGCCGTCCGTCGGGCGCTGCCGATCATCCGCGGTGGCTTCGTCGCCGCCGGCGTCGACGACGTGCGGCGGCCGGCCGACTTCTGACGGGCCTCCCGGCCGGCTCGCGGAACGCCCCCGTCACGGTGAGACGCCCCGGGAGGCGCGAAACGGCTCCGGATCCGGCGGCGCCGCGACGACGTGGCGGCGTCTCGGCGGGACGCCGCCGTCAGCGGGGCAGCAGCGACGCGAGGTGCGCGACGGCCAGCCGGTACCCGTCGGCGCCCGCGCCGGCGATGACGGCGGTCGCCGCGGTGGCGACGTGGTCGACGTGCCGGAACGGCTCGCGCTTCCACGTGTTCGACAGGTGCACCTCGATGACGGGGACGCGCAGTGCCTCGACGGCGTCGTGCAGTGCGATCGAGGTGTGCGCGTACGCCGCGGGGTTGATGACGACGCCCGCGAAGTCGTCGAGCGCCTCGTGCAGCCACTCGACGAGTTCACCCTCGCGGTTCGTCTGTCGGAAGTCGGCCTCGAGCTCGTGCACCGCGGCCTCGGTGTGGACGATCGCCTCGATCTCGGCGAGCGTCACCGTGCCGTACTGCTCCGGGTCACGGCGGCCGAGGATGTCCAGGTTCGGGCCGTTGAGGACGAGGATGCGCATGCTCCGAGCCTAGCGAGCGGCCGTGGCCGGGGCGGTTCCGCCACGGAACGGTTGCGCGAGCGGGCACGAGGGGTCAGGTTGGTCTCGACGAAGGGACCGCACATGTCGACCATGGTGTTCATCAACCTGCCGGTGTCCGACCTGGACCGGGCGACCGGGTTCTACCGGGCACTCGGCTACCCACTGAACCCGGTGTTCAGTGACGACACCGCTTCGAGCATCGTCATCAGCGACACCGTGTACGTGATGCTCCTCACGCACGCGAAGTTCTCCGAGTTCACGGACAAGACCATCGCCGCGTCGGACACGATCGAGGTCATCAACTCCCTGAGCGCCGAGACGAAGGACGAGGTCCACCGGATCGTCGACGCCGCGGTCGAGGCCGGCGGGACCGAGGACCGACCGGAGATGGACCTCGGGTTCATGTTCCAGCGCAGCTTCGTCGACCCGGACGGCCACCGCTGGGAGTACGTCTGGATGGACCCGGCCGCGGCCGAGGACGGCCCGCACGCCGACTGACGCCGCACCGGTCGTGCCGTCCGCCAGGATGGGACGATGACGACGGATCTCGTGACCGGCGAGGACGGCCGCGCCCGACCGCTGTGGGCATCGGTCGACCCGATGCTGCGGGAGTACTACGACACCGAGTGGGGCATGCCCGTCCGGGACGAACGAGGCGTCTTCGAGCGGCTGTCGCTCGAGGCGTTCCAGTCCGGCCTGTCGTGGCGGACGATCCTGGCCAAGCGCCCGGCGTTCCGGGCGGCCTTCGCGGACTTCGACCCTGACGTCGTCGCCGGGTTCGGGGAGGACGATGTCGCACGGCTGCTCGGTGACGCGGGCATCGTCCGGAACCGGGCGAAGATCGCCGCGACGATCACGAACGCCGGGGCGACCATCGCGCTCCGTGCGGACGGCGGACTGGCGGACTTCGTCTGGTCCTTCCGGCCCGCCGACACCCCGAGGCCACGGACCGTCGCCGAGGTCCCGACCACCAGTCCCGAGTCGACCGCGCTGTCGAAGGCGCTGCGGAAACGCGGGTTCGCCTTCGTCGGACCGACCACCATGCACGCGCTCATGGAAGCGCTGGGGATCGTCGACACGCACCTCGTCGGCAGCCACCGCCGGGGGACGTCGGGCGTCTGGCCCGACTGACGAGCCCGTCCGCACCGGCGTCAGCCGAGCGGGAGCCGCATCTGCAGCGAGGCGACCTCGTACCCCAGCTGTTCGTAGAGCTCGCGCGCGCCGGTGTTGTAGCCGAAGACGTTGAGACCGATGCTCGTCGCGCCCTCGCTGCGGGCGACCTCGTGGGCGAGCTCGAACGCCCGTCGCGCGTGCCCCTGCCGGCGGTGGTCGACGTCGACCTCGATGTCGAACACCCACCAGTCGCTGCTGCCCGGGGTGAACGGGCCGATCCAGAGGTGCCCGACGACCGTGTCGTCCTGGTCGGTCAGCTCCCACACGTGGTGCCCCGCCGCGGGTGACCCGCCGGGGAACCAGGTGTCGAGGGAGCGCTGCTTGTTGGCCTCGGCCTGCTCGCGGCTCTCACCGGACCGCACGCGGGACTCGACGTACTCCGCCATGGAACGGTCGAGCCACCCGGGGAGTCGGTCCGCGGGCATCGGCACGAGGCGGACGGCACGCATCGGCCGCTCCGCTCGCCCGTCGTCCGGGGCCGTCACCGGTTGCCCTTCGAGCCGCGCTTCGGCTTGCCGGACATGCCGCGCGGCGTCCGGCCGCGTCCCGTGGAGTTCTTCCCGCCGCCGCTCTTCGCGCCGGTGCCCTTCGTCGCACTCCGCTTGGCGACGGTCTTCGCGTTGGACGCCGTGGCCTTGCCACCGCCCTTCGCCGGGCGGGCACGGTCCGCGGTGTCGGGATCCGGGCCTCCCGGCTGGTCCGCCTGGTTCCGAGAGCTGTTGGCGGTGCGGCCGCGGACCACGCCGATGAACTCCTCGGTCAGCTCGGAGGCGTCCTCGTCGCGCCAGACCAGGGCGACGCGGGTGCCGGGGGAGCCGGCCAGCGGTCGGGACACGAGGTCCTTCCGGCTCGCCGCGCGGAAGAGCGACTGCGGTAGGACGACGACGCCGACGTTCGCCTCGACCAGGTCGAGCGCAGCGGACACGTCCGGCGGCACCGGGCCGGCGTCGAGGACCGTGACGTCGGCGAGGTCCGCCTCGGTCACCTCGTCGAGGTCGGCGAGCGGGGAGTCCTTCGGGGCAGCGACGACCGCGGTCTCGGTCCAGAGCGGGATCGCGTGGTGCTGCTCGGGCACGGGCATCCGGGCGAACACCATGTCCGCGTCGCCCTCGATCGCCGCGGTGACGCCGTCGGCCTCCACGGGCAGGAGCACCAGGTCGACGTCCGGACGACGCTCCCGCCACACCCGCACCCACTTGGCGGGGGAGACCCCGGGTACGAAGGCGATGGCGAGCGCGGTCATGCACCCGAGCATACGGGCCGTACCCTTGTCACCATGGCCCAGGAACAGACCATGAAGCCCGAGACCGCTGCCAAGAAGCTCGGCGTCCTCCTCTCGGCGACCCCGGAGTCGTTCCGCGCGGGCCCGATCGCTCGCACGACGTTCGACGAGTTGCAGAGCGAGCCGCCGACGTGGCTCCAGGACCTCCGTCGCGACGGGCCGCACCCCCGCCCGGTCGTGGCCGCGCGCCTCGGCGTCTCGATCTCCGGACTCGCCCGCGCCGGCGTCGACGACGTCCTCACCACCGAGCAGATCAAGCAGCTGCTGCAGGAGATGCCCGAGTGGCTCGTCCGCGAGCGCTCGACGCAGGCCGCGGTCCGCTCCGAGAACGTGCGCGTGAAGCAGGAGCGCGCCGCCCGCACCGAGGGCTGACACCCCCGATGCACGCGACCGTCGCCGACGCGGTGCTCGTCGTGCCGCAGTTCGCCTCGGTCTGCTGCATCGTCGGGGACCGGTACCGCCCGCGGCCCGGGGTCATCGTGCCCGCGGCGGTCATGCTCGTCGCCATGCTCATGCCCGTGGTCCAGGCCGGGCCGTCGTGGACGATCCTCGCCGCGGCGCTGCTGCTGTTCCTCGCGCCGCTGCCCGTCGTGCGACGGCGTCGGGGTGACGGCCGTCGCGCGGAACCGATGGACGTGCACCGGGCGCTCTCGGCGGTGGTCATGGCCGGCATGCTGTTCATGGGTCACGCCTCCGAACTCGTCGGCGGTGCCGTGCACGCGCACGCGCTCGTCCTGACGGCGGTGCTCGGTGCCGGGGTGATCGGGTACTGCGCCTTCAGCGGCTGGCTGCTCCGGTACGAGTGGGCCCGGGAGGACCGCCGTGCCGTCCGCAGCGGCGAGGTGTTCGCCATGACCGTCGCCGTCGTCGGGATGACCCTGGCGATGTGACCCGGTACCGCCGACGCGGTTGCCCGGCGTCACGGGAGCACCGCGTTACGGTTGCGTGGTGTCCGACCGCATCGTCCGCCGCCCCGACGCTCCGTCGCCCCGACTCGACGAGGTCGACGAGCGGATCCTCTGGGTGCTGGCGGCCGATGCCCGGATCCCGAACAACCGGCTCGCAGCAGCGGTCGGCATCGCACCGTCGACGTGCCTGGTCCGGGTCCGAGCGCTCGAGGACGCTGGCGTCATCGCGGGCTACCGGGCCGACGTGAACATCGCCCGACTCGGGTTCTCGATCGAGGCGATGGTGTCCGTGCGCGTGCACGCGGCCGCACGCCACGAACTCCGGGAGTTCGCGAAGCGCCTGCTCCGGGTGCCGGTGGTGCTCGACGTGTCGTTCCTGGCCGGCGACAAGGACTTCCTCGTGCACATCGCGTGCACGTCCACCGAGCAACTGCGGGACTTCGTCGCCGACGAGCTGAGCGGTGACCCCTCGGTCGCGACGACGCAGACCTCGATCGTGTTCGAGCGGTTGGTCGCCGACCGGGAGCACCAGGCCCGCTCGTACGGCGAGCTGCGCCGCTGGCAGGCCTAGCGCCGCAGCCGCTCCGGCCGGGTCAGCGCGTGCGGACCATGGGGGTGTGCGGGATGGCGTCCTCGAGGAAGTCCTCGCCCGAGCGCACGAAGCCGAACTGCGCGTACCACTCGCCCAGGTGTGCCTGCGCGTTGATCGCGATGCTGGGGGACCGGCTCTCGGCGATCGCCGCCGTCATCAGCGCCGCCCCGAGCCCCTTGCCGCGGGCGTGCGCCGCGGTCGCGACGCGGCCGATCCGCTCGGTGCCGTCGGGCTCGCGGAGGAGTCGCAGGGTGGCGTCGACGGACCCGGTCCCGGCCCAGAACTGCACGGTGCCCGGCTCGAGGTCGCGGCCGTCGATGTCCGGGTAGGCGCACTCCTGCTCGACCACGAACACGTCCTGCCGCAGACGGAGGATCTCGTGCAGCGTGACGATGTCGAGGTTGCGAGTGGGGGCACTGAAGGTCGAGGTCACGCCGTTCCTGACTGTTCGATGTGAATGAGGAGCAGGGCACCGGTGCTGGTCTACCGTGCCGGTCAACCACTCTACGTGCGCAGCCGAGATCAGGAGGTGAGCGCATGGACGCGATGATGCGTGCACCCTGGCGCACGGTCCTGCGATGGGCGCTCATGGCCTGCGGGATCGTCGCAGCCGTCGTGCTGCTCTCGATCGTCCTCGGCGCCCGACCGGCTGCCGCTGTCGGTGGTTCCCTGCTCGGGAGCGGGGCGCAGACCCAGGCGGCACCGCGGCCCGACGGCCTGGTCGGCGGAGTGGTCTCCGGCGTCGGCAGTGCTGCCCAGCGCGTGACGAGCGGGGTCGGCGACGTCGTCGACCGCGCCGTGGCACCGGTCCGCAGCGCCGTTCCTGCCCCCGTCCCGCCGGCTCCGCGCCCGGTCACCCCGGCACCGGCCGCTCCGGCTCCTGTGGCCCCGGCCCCCGTCGCGCCGGCCGCTCCGGCACCCGTCGCATCCGCCCCGGCGGCACCTGCGCCGGCTCCCGTCACGCCGGCCCCCGCTGCCCCCGTCACGACCCCCGTGGCCGAGGCGACGCCTGCAGCACCGACGACCTCCCGGCCGGTCGGGGACGACTCCGGGCCCGCGCCAGTGGCACCCGTGACCACCGCCGCCGGCACTCCGGCGGAGCACACGAGCCGTCCGGGCCCGTCCCGTCCGGACCCGTCCCGTCCGGACCCGTCCCGTCCCGACACGTCGCTCGTCGACGGCCTCGTGTCGGACGTGACCAGTGCCTCCCGGCCGGTCGCGGACGGCGTCTCCGGGGCACTGGCCCCCGTCACCGGGACGGTGCAGACCGTGACGGCCGTCGGCCCGGTGACCTCCATCGTGGCGACCGTCGACCGGGTGGTCGGGAGCCTCCCGGTCGTCGGCACGCTGCTCGGCGACGACGCCTTGGGCGGGGTGACCGACCCCGTGACCGGCATCGTCGACGGGACCCTCGGCACCGTCGGGGACACCGTCGGCGTCGTGCCGGACGTGGTGGCCGGGGTGCCCGAGGTCGTCGGCGGGCTCCCGTCCGTCGGTGGTGGGCTCCTGCCTGGAGGCCCGCTCCCCGTCGTCGACGTCCCCGTCCGCCCGGTGCTCCCCGGCTCCGGCGGTGCGCTGCCGGGGGCCCCGGTCGTCGGGCCCCGGCCGGCCCCGACCTCGGCCCCGACCCTCCCGGTCGACCGCGAGGGTCCTGTCGGCCGCGACGGCGGCGAGGTCGGGGCCGTCGTGCCGTCGGTGGGGACGACGGACGATGCGTCCGTGACACCCGCTGCGGGACAGCGCTCGGCGACCGCCGTCGCCGTCGCAGCAGACAATTCGTCGCGGTCGATGGTCGGGACGGTCGCTGACGAGGTCCTCGTCCCGGCTCCCGCGACGGCGACGTTCGGCGGCGAGGCCCTCGTCCTCCCCGAGGGCGGCGCACCGGCGCACACGCCCTTCGACGGCGGCACCGTGGGCGCCACGGGCGGCAGCACCTCCGGCGGCTCCGCCGGCGCGAACATCCTGGGCACCGTCGGTGTCGAGGACCACACCACCCCCCTCGCCGCGGGCCTCCGCGGCTCGGTCTCCGACGACGCCGTGCCGGCTTCGCTCGTCGGCGACCACGACGTCGCTCCCGATTGAGATCGGCGCACCTGCCCGTCACGGCAGGACGCGCCACCGACCGCCTCTGTGTGCGGTCGACCATCCATCTCGATCAGGAGTGAACGACCATGAACAAGAACGTCTCCCGAGGGCTGTGGTTCGCCCTCTGTGTGGGCGGGCTGACCTTCGGTGGAGCCGTCGCGGCGAACGCGGCGACGACCACCGGTGAGGACGGCACCGTCTCCGGAACCCAGGTCGCGCCGACCGTCGACGCGCCCGTC
The DNA here is from genome assembly GCF_003224415.1 of Curtobacterium sp. MCBD17_023. Classification (NCBI taxonomy): domain Bacteria; kingdom Bacillati; phylum Actinomycetota; class Actinomycetes; order Micrococcales; family Microbacteriaceae; genus Curtobacterium; species Curtobacterium sp. MCBD17_023. Next base: position 284,042 of record NZ_QKLJ01000003.1, on the reverse strand, counting down.
TCCGTCACCCGCAACGCCTTCGGCATCGTCGGCGACGCGGTCTCCACGACCGCTCCGGCTGCACCTGCGCCGGCTGCACCTGCACCGGCGGCACCTGCGCCGGCACCCGCGGAGCCCGCGCAGGCAGCACCAGCGCCCACCACCAGCGGGGCCGACGGCCTCGCGTCCGGCACCCGGGTCGTACCCGACGTCAGCGCTCCCGTCGACGTGACCGGCAACGCGGTCGCCGTCGTCGGGGACGCGGTGGCGGCTCCGGCCCCTGCGCCGGCTGCCCCGGCTCCCGCGCCGGCTGCTCCCGCTCCCGCGCCGGCTGCTCCGGTGGCCTCCTCGCCCACCACGTCCGGCGAGGACGGCGTGCTCTCCGGCACCCAGGTCGCCGGTGCGGTGGACGTGCCGGTCACGGCGACCGGCAACGCCGTCGGTGTCCTCGGTGACGCTGCCGCCACCGGCACGCGTTCCGGATCGTCCTCGGCTCCGGCAGCTCCGGCCGGTGACACGACGACCGCCTCGACCTCCGGCGAGGACGGCGTGCTCTCGGGCACCCAGGTCCTGCCGGACGTCACGGTCCCCGTCACGGTCTCGGGCAACGGTATCGGCGTGCTCGGAGACGGATCAGCCACCGGGACCTCCGCGGCCCCGGCAGCTCCGACCAGTGGCACGACGAGCGGCTCGACCTCCGGGTCGGACGGGCTCATCTCCGGCACGCAGTTGCTCGGGACCGTCTCGGTCCCGATCACGGTGACGGGGAACGGGATCGGTGTCGTCGGTGACGGCACGAGCACCGGTGGCTCGACGACCGGCTCGACCCCAACGACCGGTACCGCCCCGACGGCTGGTGGGACGACCTCGGGCGAGGACGGCATCGGTTCCGGCACGCAGGTCTCGCCGGTGGTGTCGGTCCCGGTGACGGTCGGCGGCAACGGGATCGGTGTCGTCGGTGACGGCACGAGCACCGGTGGCTCGACGGGCTCGACCCCAACGACCGGTACCGCCCCGACGGCTGGTGGGACGACCTCAGGTGAGGGCGGCATCGGTTCCGGCACCCAGGTCTCGCCGGTGGTGTCGGTCCCGATCACGGTCGGCGACAACGGGATCGGTGTCGTCGGTGACGGCACGAGCACCGGTGGCTCGACAACCGGTTCGACCCCGACGACGGGTACCGCTCCGGCGGCTGGTGGGACGACCTCGGGCGAGGACGGCATCGGTTCCGGCACGCAGGTCTCGCCGGTGGTGTCGGTCCCGGTGACGGTCGGCGGCAACGGGATCGGTGTCGTCGGTGACGGCACGAGCACCGGTGGCTCGACGGGCTCGACCCCAACGACCGGTACCGCCCCGACGGCTGGTGGGACGACCTCAGGTGAGGGCGGCATCGGTTCCGGCACCCAGGTCTCGCCGGTGGTGTCGGTCCCGATCACGATCGGCGACAACGGCATCGGTGTCGTCGGTGACGGCACGAGCACCGGTGGCTCGACAACCGGTTCGACCCCGACGACGGGTACCGCTCCGGCGGCTGGTGGGACGACCTCGGGCGAGGACGGCATCGGTTCCGGCACGCAGGTCTCGCCGGTGGTGTCGGTCCCGGTGACGGTCGGCGGCAACGGGATCGGTGTCGTCGGTGACGGCACGAGCACCGGTGGCTCGACGACCGGCTCGACCCCGTCGACCGGTACCGGTCCGGCGGCTGGTGGGACGACCTCGGGTGAGGACGGCATCGGTTCCGGCACCCAGGTGATCCCGGTCGTGGACGTCCCGATCACGATCGGCGACAACGGCATCGGCATCATCGGCGACGGCTCCACGACCCCGATCGTGACGGCGCCGGGCACCGACCCGGGCACGACGCCCGGCACCGACCCGGGTACGACACCCGGCACCGACGCGGGCACGACGCCGGGCACCGACCCGGGCACGACGCCGGGCACCGACCCGGGTACCGTCCCGGGCTCGACGCCGAACACCGGCACCACCCCCGGCGGCACGGGCAGCACGCCCGACGTCGGCACGGACCCGGTCGTGGGCACCACTCCCGGCGTCCGCACCACCCCGGTCACCGACACCGTCCCGATCGTGGACGCCGGCACCACCCCGGTCCTCGTGACCGACGGGGTCCGGTCGACCGCGACGCTGGTCACCGCAGGTCCTGCGGCACCGGCAGCGACGGCCGACCGTGCGACGGCGGACGCCGACGGTGCCCTCGCCTACACGGGCGCGGACGACCCGGCGTTCCCGGCACTGGCGGCGCTCCTGCTGCTGCTCGCCGGCCTCGGGACGCTCGCCCTGCGACGCCGCCACTGACGGCCCGATGAGAGCGGGTGCGGAGCGCCGGGTGACCGGCGCTCCGCACCCACTTGCGCTCCGGCCGATGCCGCGTCCGGTGCATCGCGACCGAACGTGACGCCGGGTCACGTCGTCCGGAGGCGCGACCCGGGTGCATGGCAGCGGGTCGCGCCTCCAGGACGGTCGCTCGGACCGGCGCACGTGAGGCGGGACACACCTCGAGGACGGCCGCTCCGGCCGCCGCCCGCGACGCTGTGTGACGTCCGGTGCAGCGCCGGAGGCAGCGGTCGGGAGCCTGGGGTATCGTCGGGAGCACGCAAGCGCTCCGGGGTCGGTGCAAGTCCGAACCGGTGGTGACAGTCCACGAGCGCCGCGCCGGGTCCGCCCGGTGCGGGGTTGACCTGGTGCAATCCCAGGACCGACGGTGAGAGTCCGGACGGGAGGAAGCGCTGACGGAAGGTGACGGTCGTTCCGCGACCCCAGCCTCCCGTCCGCCGATGACCGTCGCGCGCACCCGGAGTCCCGTTGAGAGGACACCAGTGTTCACCGGCATCATCGAGGAACTCGGCACCGTCACCGCCGTCGACGAACGCGGCGACTCCGTCGCCCTGACCGTCCGCGGTCCGCTCGTCGTCTCCGACGCTCGGCACGGCGACTCGATCTCGGTCTCGGGCGTGTGCCTGACCGTGGTCGAGCAGACCCCGGAGACCTTCACGGCGTTCGTCATGAAGCAGACGCTCGACATGAGCGCGCACGGGTCGTTGCGGTCGGGCGACCGCGTCAACCTGGAGCGAGCGGCCTCGGTGGGGGACCGGCTCGGTGGACACATCGTGCAGGGACACATCGACGGCACCGCGACCGTGCTCGGGACCGACGACGGCGACGGCTGGCGACGGGTGCGCTTCGCGCTGACCCCGGAGCTGAGCCCGCTCGTGGTCGACAAGGGGTCGGTCGCGATCGACGGCGTCTCGCTCACCGTGAGCGCCGTGTCCCCGGAGTCGACCGCTCCGGATGCCGCGTGGTTCGAGGTCAGCCTGATCCCCGAGACGCTCGCGGCGACGACCCTCGGCGCACGGGTGCCCGGCGACCGGGTCAACATCGAGACCGACGTCCTGGCACGGCACGTCCGCCGCATGCTGCGCCTCGACGCCGCCGCGGCGGCACCAGGCGTGGTCGGCGCCGGAGCGGAGGCCCGGTGATGACCGCCGAGACCGCCCCCGTCACGAACGCCGGGCCGACCACGGGTGCGCGCCCGACCGGATCCCGGCCGACCTCCGGACTGTCGACCGTCGAAGATGCCCTCGCCGCGATCGCCGCAGGCCGACCGGTCATCGTGGCCGACGACGAGCGCCGCGAGAACGAGGGCGACGTCGTCCTCGCCGCCGAGCTCGCGTCCCCGGAGTGGATCGCCTGGACCGTGGCGCACTCGTCCGGCTTCATCTGCGCGCCGGTCAGCGCCGCGATCGCCGACACCCTCGACCTGCCGCCGATGGTGGAGCACAACGAGGACGTCCGCGGGACCGCCTACACCGTGACCGTGGACGCCGCCGTCGGGGTCACCACCGGCATCAGCGCCCACGACCGGGCGCGGACGCTCCGGGTGCTCGCCGACCCGGCGTCCGTCCGGGACGACCTGCACCGCCCGGGGCACATCGTCCCGCTGCGTGCGCGACCGGGCGGCGTCCGCGAGCGCGCGGGGCACACGGAGGCAGCCATCGACCTGGTCACCGCCGCGGGGTTGCGGCCGGCCGCGGCGATCTGCGAGATCGTCGACGAGCGCGGGGACATGATGCGTCTGCCGCAGCTCGTCGGACTCGGGGAACGCGAGGGCGTCCCCGTCATCACCATCGCCGCGCTGGCCTCCTGGCTGGACGCGGCCGACCGGACGGCGGACGACGCCGCCCACACCGAAGGGACACACGCATGAGCGGAGCAGGAGCGGCGGAGCGCGAGCACGTCGACGGCAGCGGCATCCGGGTCGCGATCGTCGCCGGCCAGTGGCACGACGTCATCGCGGCGGGGCTGCTCGACGGCGCCCAGCGCGAGATCGAACGGCTCGGAGCGACCGGCCAGGTGTTCCCCGTCCCCGGGAGCTTCGAGCTGCCGGTCGTCGCGAAGGCCGCCCTCGAGGCCGGCTACGACGCGGCGGTCGCCCTCGGCGTGATCATCCGCGGCGGGACCCCGCACTTCGAGTACGTCTCGGACGCGGCGACGAGCGGCCTGACCCGGGTCGCGATCGACACCGGCAAGCCCGTCGGATTCGGGGTGCTCACCCTGGACGACGAGCAGCAGGGGATCGACCGCGCCGGGCTGCCCGGGTCCAAGGAGGACAAGGGCGCCGAGGCCGCGCACGCCGCGGTCGCCACGGCCGTCACGCTGCGCGGGCTGCGCACGCCCGCGTAGCGCCGCCGGTCCTGGCTCGGACCTGATTCCGGACCTGGACTCCGGTCCGGACGACGCAGAACGGCCCCGCACCGGACGGTGCGGGGCCGTTCTGCTGCGGGAGGTGACTACCGCTTGCCGAACACGTGGATCGGCAGGAAGAAGGAGAGGCTCATCAGGAGCACACCGGCGATGAACACGAAGCCCTGCCCGGAGTCGAGCTGGAACGCGAACCCGAACAGGTACATCGACACCAGCAGCAGCAGGATCGAGAAAACAGCGGCGAGGACGCGGCCCACGGTGGTACCTCCGGGAATCAGCGGGTGGATCGCATCCAGTCTATCCCCAGGACCGGGCGCGACGGTTCACCGGGACGGTTTCGTCGCGATCAGGCGGTCGACGACCTCGAGCAGGGCGGCCATGTCGACGGTGCCGCGGTCGGGCCGGACCTCACTCGCCGCCCCGAGTGACGCGGCGTGGTACAGCCCGTCACCGAGGAGCTTCACCGCCTGCGCGGTCGGCACGTCCCCGAGGGCGTCGACGAGGGTCGCGAGCCAGGCGTTCTCGGTCTCGTCGAGCGTGCGGCCGGCTTCCTCGTACCCGGCCTGCTGCAGGCGGGACGCGGCCAACAGCGCGAGGTCGAGTTCACTGCCGACGAACTGGCAGTTCTCGACGAAGTAGCGGGCGGGTCCGTCCTCGGCCGCACGCATGCGCTCGACGTCGAGTGCGGAGAGGTCGGCGAGCCGCTCGCACAGCCCCTCGACCAGGGCCGCCTTCGACCCGAAGTGGTAGAGCAGTCCACCCTTCGAGACACCGGCGCGTGCGGCGACGGCATCGAGCGTCGCGGGACGTTCACCCTCTTCGCACACGATGGCGACGAAGCTGTCGAGGACGCGGTCGCGAGCACTGGCCATGCGCTGAGTCTAGGGACACCCGGCGCTCCGCGGCGCCCGGAGACGGACACACGCCGTGGCCGTGCCGGTCGGGGGCGGATAGCCTCACCGAGACCGTCGAGGTCCACCACGAACAGGAGCCGCATGTCAGCGCAGACCGCGACCACCCCGAGCCCGACCCCGCCCGCGGACCCCCGATGGGCCGTCCTCGGTCCCGGCAGCATCGCCCGACGTTTCCTGTCCCAGCTCTCCGCGAGCGGCGGGGTGCTCGTCGCCGCCGGGAGTTCCTCGGTCGAGCGTGCCCGGGCCTTCGCGGCGGAGGCCGGGGAGCACGGCTTCCCGGACGTGACCGCCGGCACCTACGACGAGGTCCTCGCCGACCCCGACGTCGACGCCGTGTACATCGCGACCGTGCACACCGGGCACGCCGACCTGGTGCTCGCGGCGCTGCGGGCGGGCAAGGCCGTGCTGTGTGAGAAGCCGCTCACGCCCGACCACCGCACGACGACGGTGCTCGTCGACGCGGCCCGCCGTGCCGGGCTGCCGCTCGTCGAGGCGTTCATGTACCGCTTCCACCCGCAGACGGCGGCGCTGCTCGACCTCGTGCGGGACGGCGCGGTCGGTACGGTCACCCACGTCGACGCCGCGTTCGCGTTCCGGGTCGAGGAACGCTCCGGGCGCCTGTTCGACGTCGCCACCGCCGGCGGCGGCATCCTCGACGTGGGGTGCTACCCGGTGACGATGACGGCCGCGATCGTGCAGGCCGCCACGGGGACGGCGGCCGCCGAGCCGGTGGAGCTCTCCGCCGTCGGGACGATCGGTCCGACCGGGGTCGACGAGTGGACCGTGGCGAATGCGACGTACGCGTCGGGCATCACCGCGAGCCTCCGCACCGGCATCCGCGTCGAGGACGCGAACGCCGTCGTCGTGCACGGGAGCCGGGGCACCATCACCCTCCGGGATCCGTGGACCATCGGCGGGGAGCCGGTCATCGTCGTGCAGACCGTCGACGACGCCGGCACGGAAAGGTCCTTCCCGGACGTGGCCCCGTACGGACTCGAGGCCGCGGCCACGATCGACGCCCTGCTGGCCGGCCGTGTCGACGCACCGCAGATGACGACCGACGAGACCCTGGCCACCGCGCGGACGCTCGACCGCTGGCGCGCGGCGATCGGGCTGCGGTACCCGTTCGAAGCGGAGGCGGCGGAGGACACCCCCGCGGACGGGGAGGCCTGACGGTCCGCTGACGCCGCGGGCGCGACCGCCTGCCGGACGGGAGGCACGGGACGGCTCGCCACCGGGCCTCCCGGCCGTCAATTGGTTGCATTTGCAACCGTCACCGTCCGGACGGTACACTAACGGGACCCTGACGGGACGCGTGACGACTTCCGCGTCCCGTCTCGTCTGCGCCGGTCCGGAGGACCAGCGGCGCGACATGCTCGAAGTCCTGGAGTCCGCCATGTCCGCACTGCTCACCAGCCCCGTCGCCACCCGGATCACCGCGAGCCGCGCCTCCCGGTTCGCGGCGCTCGCGGTGCTCATGCTGCCGGTGCTGCTCATCTCGGTCGACAACACCGTCCTGAGCTTCGCGCTGCCCTCCATCGCGCGCGCCCTGCACCCCGACGCGACCACGCAGCTCTGGATCGTCGACGCCTACCCGCTCGTCCTCGCCGGCCTGCTCGTCGTCATGGGCAGCATCGGTGACCGCATCGGTCGCCGTCGGATCCTGGTGACCGGAGCGACCGGTTTCGCGGTGCTCTCCGTCGCCGCCGCGTTCGCGACCGAGGCCTGGATGCTCGTCGCCGCCCGGCTCGCGATGGGCGTCTTCGGCGCGATGCTCATGCCCGCCACGCTCTCGATCATCCGGAACGTCTTCCCGGACGCGGGGGAGCGGCGCCTCGCGCTCGCCGTCTGGTCGACCATGTTCGCCGCGGGCAACGCCCTCGGCCCGCTCGTCGGCGGCGTCCTGCTCGCGCACTTCCACTGGGGCAGCGTGTTCCTGGTCGCCGTGCCGATCCTCGTCGTGATGCTCGTCGCCGTGCCGTTCTGCGTGCCGGAGTCCCGCGACCCCGAGCCCGGGCCCGTCGACGTCCCGAGCATGCTGCTCTCCCTCGGCGCCCTCGGCCCGCTCGTCTGGGCCATCAAGTCGCTCGTGCACCCGGAGGAACGCGGTCTTGCCGTCGCCATGGTCGCGGTCGGTGTGCTGTGCGGCATCGCGTTCGTCCGGCGGCAGCTGCGTACCCGCACGCCGATGCTCGACATGCGCCTCTTCCGCAGCACGGCCTTCACCGGCAGCGTGCTCATGAACATGGCCGCGATGTTCTCCCTCACCGGCTTCCTGTTCTTCGTCGCCCAGCACCTGCAGCTCGTCGCCGGCCTGGACCCCTTCGCGAGCGGGCTCGTCCTCGTGCCGGGTGCGGTGCTCACCATCGTCGCCGGGCTCGTCGTCGTACCGGTCGTCGCCCGGGTCGCGCCGCGCTGGGTCGTCTCGGCGTCGCTGCTGTTCTCCGCGGTCGCGTACGCCCTCGTCGCCGGGCTCGGGCACCACGCGACCATCGCCGCGCTCGCCTTCGCCTTCGTGTTGCTCGGCATCGGCATCGGTGCGTCCGAGACGGTCACGAACGACCTGATCATCTCCACCGCCCCGGCGGACAAGGCCGGAGCGGCATCGGCCATCTCGGAGACCGCGTACGAGATCGGCGCCGTGCTCGGGACCGCCGTCCTCGGGACGATCCTCGCGTCGGCGTACCGGGCGAACGTCGTCGTCCCCGAGGGGCTGTCGTCCACCGCGCACACCGCGGCGGGGGAGACCCTCGGCGGAGCGGTCGCCGCGGCCGCCGAACTCGGTGGACCGGCGGGGCAGGCGCTGCTCGAGTCCGCGCGGGCCGCCTTCGACTCGGGCGTGACCACGACGGCGGGCGTCGCCGCGGCGCTCATGGTCGTCGCGGCCGCCGGTGCGGTCGTGATGCTGCGGCGGCACTGAGCTCGTCGGCTCGTGCGGGCCCGAGCCGGCAGCCCGAGCCGGCAGCCCGAGCCGTCGGCCCGCGCCGCGCCGCCGTCCGGTGCGGTCCCGAGCGGGCAGCCCGAGCCGTCGGCCCGCGCCGCGCCGCGCCGTCGTCCGGTGCGGTCCCGAGCGGGCACGGCCGCGTGACGGCACGCCCGGGATGGGCCGAACCTGTGAATCATGGACCCGCACCATGCCGCAGGTCCTACGTTGGGGGATGGCTGCGACGTCCGCGGCCGTCCCCCCGAACGAGGAACGACCACGACTGACATGCCCGACGCCGCCGACCTCCCGCAGGCAGACGTCCCCCAGGCCGACATGGCCGCCGCGTACAAGGCGGCCTTCCGCGGACACCCCGCCGGTGTCGCGGTCATCACCGCGGAAGGCCCGGACGGTCCGACCGGTCTCACCGCCTCGAGCGTCGCCTCCGTCGCGGTCGACCCGCCGGTCCTGGTCTTCTCGCTCTCCACGAACTCCGGGTCCGCCGGCGTCGTGCTCGGTGCCCCGGTCTTCGTGGTGCACCTGATGGACGCCCGCGGCGTCGCGCTGGCCAAGCGCTTCGCGTCGACCGGCAGCCCCGCCGCGGACGACCCGATCTGGGGTGCCCTGCCGAGCGGCGACCGCTACCTGCCCGACGCCGCCAGTGCCCTGCGCTGCCGTCCGCTGTCGACGACCCCGATCGGCAGTTCGACCGTCGTCGTCGCCGAGGTGCTCGACATCGTCGTCGGCCTCGACCGCGGCGAGCCGCTGGTCTACCACAACCGGGAATTCCACTCCCTGACCGATCGTTCCCGGCTCTCGTGAGCCGCGGAACCCCGCACCGCACATCACCGATCGAAAGGACCGCACATGGCTGAGTACACCCTGCCCGAGCTCCCCTACGACTACGCCGCCCTCGAGCCGCACATCAGCGGCAAGATCATGCAGCTGCACCACGACAAGCACCACCAGGCCTACGTGACCGGTGCCAACACCGCGCTGCAGCAGCTCGGCGAGGCCCGCGAGTCCGGCAACTTCGCGAACGTCAACAAGCTCGAGAAGGACCTCGCGTTCCACCTCGGTGGCCACGTCAACCACTCGATCTTCTGGACCAACCTCGGCCCGGACACGAAGGTCCCGGAGGGCGAGCTCGCCGCCGCGATCGACGAGTTCTTCGGCTCGTTCGAGAAGTTCCAGGCGCAGTTCGCCGCGGTCGCCAACGGCATCCAGGGCTCCGGCTGGTCCGTCCTGGCATGGGACGTCGTCGGCCAGAAGCTGACGACCTTCCAGCTGTTCGACCAGCAGGGCAACATCCCGTTCGGTCTCGTGCCGATCTTCATGCTCGACATGTGGGAGCACGCCTTCTACCTCGACTACCTCAACGTCAAGGCGGACTACGTCAAGGCCGTGTGGAACATCGTCGACTGGGAGAACGTCGCCGCCCGCTTCGAGAACGCCAAGTCCCAGAGCTTCGTCACGCTCTGAGCACCACCACGCTGAGCACCGGGACCTCGTGGACCACGTGCTGACGTGACGGTGCGGGTCGTGGAATGCGACCCCGCGACGGACGGGAGGCCCGGTACCAGCTGGTACCGGGCCTCCCGTCCGTCGTCCTCGTCCCTGCGCCCGGACTCAGGAGCGGACAGCGCCGACCCGGGACGCCACGGTCTCGCCGACGTGATCGGCCTCGTTGGGACGGGTGCACGGGTCGAGGGCGCCGATCTCGGCTGCCAACCGGCGCGCGGCCTCCCGGAGGGTGACCTCGACGGCGGTGACGTCGCCGTCGAGGACGGCACCCCACTGGGCCCCGCGACAGGCGAGGACCGCCGCGCTCGCGGCCCGGAGCGCCGTACAGCCGTCCGCTCCGTGTGCCCGACACCATGACGCGATGGTCTCGACGTGTGCCCGGTGCTGGCACCGGTGCCGGTCGTGCCCGGTCAAGGCCTCCACGGCGCCGAGTTCGAACGTCAGCCGGGCTGCGAGGAAGCGGTCCGGGTCCTCGAGGCCGCCGAAGACCGCGAGCAGGTACTCCGTCAGCACCTGCTCGTCGGCGTCCGGGTCGAGGCCGATGCCGGACACGTGCCGGCTGAGGTGCTCCACCACGGCGTCGATGAGGCCGTCACGCGACCCGAAGTGGTACACGATCGGGTACGCGCTCGTCCCGAGGACGCGACCGAGGCTCCGCACAGACACGTCCTGCAGACAGGTGCCGTGCAGGTGGTCCGTGACCTTGGCGACGATCGCCGGCTTCAGGGACGGGTCCGGTTGACGAGGCATGGTCTCTCCCGAGCGAGGAACAGGCGGACGACCGCCACGAGGCCGAGCGGACATGCAGCATGTTACCGGACACGTCCGCGGCCGCGTTCGAACCGGTTGCGGGAGGGGGGGCTCCGAGACGACGGGATCAGGCCGTCGGGTCTGGTGCCACCGGCTCGGTCGGCGCTGCCGCCGGGTCGGTCGGTGCTGCCGCCGGGTCGGTCGGTGCTGCCGCCGTGTGCGCGGGTACTGCCGCGGCCTCCGCGGGCACCACCTCGTCCGGTTCCGCCCGCACGACGAGGGTCTGCACGAGGCCGGACGCGAGCGGGGCGAGTCGGATCTCCACGCGGAGCCGGCCGCGGGCGCCCGGCACCCACCAACGCAGGTGCGTCGGCGTCACGGATCGTTCGGCCAAGGGCGGTGCGGACAGGTCGGCGGCGACCTCCGCGACGGCGCGGTCGATCGCTGCTCGTCGACGGTGCCACGGGACGTCGAGCGGGACGTTCTCGGCGCAGACCGCGCCGGCCTCCGCATCGGACCAGTCCGCCAGCAGACGCGTCACGGACCGTTGCGCAGCACGCGTCGACGGCAGGACCGGTTCGCTGCCGGGAGCTCGTTCGTCGTCCCGCGACCGGGTCACGGGCGCGCCGGTCGCGGCGGGGACCGCGTGCGGGACCGCGACACCCGGGACGGCGTCCGCGAGGAGGAGGTCGAGTGCCCGCGTCGCGGCCACGGAGACCTTCGCCTGCGTGGCGTTCTCGAACGCGACCACGCCGAGTCCGGTCGAGACCGACCAGCGCATGTGGGCGGAGAACCCCGGGTAGCCGCCGGAGTGGGACACGATCGGGCCGACGGCCGGGTCGTGCTCCACGAACAGGCCGAAGCCGTAACCGGCGGTCCGGGTCGACCCGGGCAGGCTCCCGGGCGGGAGGACCCGCATCGCCTGCTGCATCGCGCGACGCTCCGCCGTGGTGAGGGGTCCGACGTCGGATCCGGCACTGCCCGCCTCCGCGAACGGTGCGGCGGTCCCGTCGAACGCCGCCGCGAGCCACCGACCCCACCGGGCCAGGTCCCGCACGGTCGAGAACAGGCCGCCGATCGGCGAGAACGCGCCCGGGCCGGTCGTCGTCAACGCCTCCCAGTCGTCGTCGACGCGGCGGTGGCCGGTGACCACGAGACCACGGGCGTCGGCCGCGGCGAACACGGTGTCGTCGAGCCCGAGCGGGCGGAGCACACGTTCGGTCGCCGCGGTCGGGAAGGGCGCCCCGGCGACGACCGACACCGCCCGACCGAGGAGTGCGTAGCCGAGGTTCGAGTAGGCGAACCCGGTCCCCGGCACGGAGTCGAACAGCAGACCGCTGCGGAGGACGTCGTCCAGGTCCTGGTCCCGGAGCGCCTCCTGTCGGTCCGCCCACGGGTCGTCCGTCGGGAAGCCCGCGGACATCGTGAGGAGCATCCGGAGGGTCGGGACGGGGGAGTCCGCGGTGGGCAGCCGGACCGCGGCGAACGCGGGGACGAACTCGGTGACCGGGGTGTCGAGGGACACCAGGCCGTCCGCGACGAGGCCGAGCAGGGTCGCGGCGGTGACGCTCTTCGTGCACGAGGCGATGCGGTAGACGGTGTCGGCATCGGGTGCCCGGGCGTCCCCGCGGTCCCCGTGTCCGCCCGAGGCGACGAGCCCGTCCCGGTCGAACACGCCCCAGACGCTGCTCGGCGCGATGCCGTCCAGGACGCGCTGCCGGTGCATCGCGTCGACGGTGCCGAGCACGCCCGGACCCGGCCGGCTCATGCCCGGCGCATCTCGGCGTAGGCGTCGAGTGCCCGCTGCCGACTCGTCTTGAGGTCGAGCATCGGCTCCGGTCGGTCCTCGTCCGCGGGCACCCACCGGCGGACGTACTCGCGGTGCGGGTCGAACCGTTCGAGCTGACGGTCCGGGTTGAACACCCGGAAGTACGGCGCGGCGTCGAAGCCCGAGCCCGCCACCCACTGCCAGTTCGCCGCGTTGTTCGCCGCGTCGGCGTCCACCAGGGTGTCCCAGAACCACTGCTCGCCGATGCGCCAGTCCACGAGCATGTTCTTGACCAGGAAGCTCGCCGTGGCCAGGCGCACCCGGTTGTGCATTGCGCCGGTGTGCCAGAGCTCACGCATCCCTGCGTCGACCAGGTCGAAGCCGGTCGTGCCGTGTCGCCACCGGTCGAGTTCGGCGTCCGAGGCCTCCCGCCACGGGAACGCGTCGAACTCCCGCCGCACGTTCGTCCGGGCGATGTCGTCGCAGTGGAAGTACTCGTTCCAGTTGAACTCCCGCCAGGCGAGCTGCCGGAGGAAGGCCGGTGCCGCGCGGCGCTGGTCGGGTTCGAGCGTCTCGTGCAGGCGGTGCCAGACCTGGTACGGGCTGATCTCGCCCCAGCGCAGGTGCGGGGAGAGACTGCTGGTCGCTGCCTGCGCGGGCTCGTCCCGCTGGTCGTAGTCCGCGAGCGCCTCGTCGATGAACCGTTCCATGCGGTCCCACGCGCCGTGCTCGCCGGGCGTCCAGGCATCCCGCATGCCACCCGCCCAGTCCGGCGCGGTCGGCAGGAGTGCCCAGTCCTCGAGCGTGTCCGAGGCGACGTCCGCAGGCGGGGCGATCGTCTCCGGCTCGGGCCAGGGGTGCCGCGGCTCCGGCATCGCCTGCGCGGCGCGCCAGAACGGCGTGAACACCTTGAACGGTTCGCCCTTCCCGGTCAGGACCGTCCACGGTTCCCAGAGCAGGGTGCCGGCGGAGCTGTGCGCCTCGACGCCGCCGGCGACGAGGCCGGCCTTGATGCCCGCGTCGATCTCCCGTTCGACGCGGCCGTAGCGACGGTTCCAGAACACGGCGTCCGCGCCGGACTCCGCGACGAGGTCCGCGATCACGTCGGCCGCGGCACCCCGCCGGAGCACGAGCGCGGTGCCGTGCGCGCGGAGGTCGGTGTCGAGTGCGGCCAGGGACTGGTGGAGCCACCACCGGGCCGCGGCGCCGTGCGGGCGGATCCCCTCGCTCTGTTCGTCGAGCACGTAGACGACCGTGACCGGGCCCCCGCGGTCCACCGCCGAGCGGAGCGCCGGGTTGTCCGCGATCCGGAGGTCGTCGCGCAGCCAGACGACCGAGCCGCTCATGCCGACGCCCGATCCGGCACGGTCGCGACCGACCTGCGCGTCGCGGGTGTGGCGGCGGCGGCGACGCGGAGCTTCGTGCAGAGCTCGGTGAGCGTCCGCAGCTCGGCGTCGTCGAGCCCGGCGCCGACCTGCGCCGCGATGGTGGCCGCGTGCTGCACGGCGACGGTGCGGTACACGTCGTAGCCGTGCGCGGTGAGGGCGACGATCACCCCGCGCGCGTCGGTCGGGTCGGGCTGCTTCTCGACGATGCCCTTGGACGCGAGGCGGTCGACCAGGCGGCTGACGCTCGGCTGCGTCAGGAGCAGGTGGCCCGTCAGGTCGCGCATCCGGCAGCGGCGGCCGGGTTGGGTCGACAGGTTGAAGCAGACGTCGTACTCGTTGAAGGAGATCTCGGCCGAGGGGAACTCGGTGTTGAGGTTCCGCATCACGGTGACCTGGGCGCGGAACAGTGACTCCCACGCCGCGACCGCGGTGGCCTTCTCGCTGCGGTGATCGCTCACGGTTGTGTCCCTCCGGTCGGTGGACCCCCACCCTACCGAGGGGTACCGACGAGGAACGCGGGCCGGCCGCCCGAGTGGACGACCGGCCCGCTCCCTTGCACCGGGAGATTCCTGCAATCACATTCCACAGCCGGTGCCACAGCAAACACCGACTGCACGTCCGACTGTATAACGAAGCGGTAACGCCAGGGAAGGCGGCCACGCCGCCTGTTCCTGCGAGTTGCCCGAGCGCTCGTCGAGCGTCGGTTCAGAAGAGGTCGGGCGACGGCGTGGAGGCGTAGCGCACGGAGACGTCGGCGTGCCGGTCGAAGCGGTACCCGACACCGCGGACCGTCCGCACGATCTCCTCGAAGGCGCCGAGCTTCGCCCGCAGACGGCGGACGTGGACGTCGATGGTGCGCTCGTTCGGCGTCTCGTCGTCGCCGGCGGACCAGAGGCCCTCGATGATCGCCGAACGGTCGACCGTGCGCCCCTCGCGGAGGACGAGGAACTGCAGCAGCTCGAACTCCTTGAAGGTCAGCGGCGCGGTCTCGCCGTCGAGGACGACCCGCTTGCGCGAGATGTCGATGACGACACCGGTCTCCTCCGGTTCCGGCTTCTCGGTCTGCTTGCGCGCGGCCACCGCCGACCGGTCCTGCAGCGCCAGCCGGACCACGTCGACGTCCCGTCCGCCGGACCCCTCCGCGGCGACGGCGACGGCGGCGTAGGTCTCCGCCGACGGCACGAGCTGAGCGGTGAGCGCCTTGAGCTGCTCGACGACGGCAGCCAGGGTCGTACCGGCTGCAGCTGCCGCGGCCTCGTCGAGTCCGACGTACAGCGCGAACCCGCGGGCCTCCGTGCCCTCCGGCAGTGCGCGGTTGCGCTGCGGGGCGACGACGGGGCTGGTCGGGACGGCCGTCCGGTCGGCGGCCGGCCGCACGGGCTGGGCGACCGGAGTGCGACGTGTTGCGATCGGCGTCACGCTGCCGAGGTCGGTGGGTGCGGACGCGGTCGTCCGGAGCCCGGCGACGCTCCGGTCACGGGCGGCGTCGGTGTGGGCGGTGCGGGGCTGGGCGATGGTGAGCGACATGGTGCGGTCTCCGGGTGGTGCGGCCGAGCGGAGTGGTGGAGCATCGGCCGGTGTCGAATGCGTCGGCCCGGGTCGGCGGTACGCCGATCTGCCCTGCGGTCCCTGTGCGGGACCGGGGCTCATCCGGGGGAACGGGGTCCGACCTCGTGACGGTGGTGCGCGTCGTCGACGGGGTCGTCACCGCGGGATCACGCTCGCGCGACGGGGGTGGTGTCGCGGAGGATCCGGCTGGAACGGGTACCGATCAGGCACACATTCGACAACGCATGACCGCCGTGGTCGGCATCATCATGCCGACGGTCCCCTTGGCCTCGCGGAGGGCTCGGGTGGACGGGATTGCAGTCATGGCCCGAGTATCCGTGGTGTACCAACGCCGTGTCAACCGTCCGCACGGACGGTGACGTGCGCGGACAGTGCCGCCACGTGACGGACGGGAGGCCTTCCATCCGTCCGATGGAGTGCCTCCCGTCCGTCAGGTGGTGCGGTCGCTAGTCGGCCAGACCGTAGAGGCGGTCGCCCGCATCGCCGAGGCCCGGGACGATGTACCCGTTCTCGTCGAGGCGCTCGTCGAGCGCGCCGAGGACGATCGTGACGTCACGGTCGCCGACCGCCTTCTCGAGGGCGGCGAGGCCCTCGGGCGCGCCCAGGATGCAGACGCACGTGACGTCGACCGCACCGCGGTCGAAGAGGAACTCGATCGCCGCGGCGAGGGTCCCACCGGTCGCGAGCATCGGGTCGAGCACGAAGCACTGGCGGTTCGACAGGTCGTCCGGCAGCCGCTCGGCGTAGGTCTGCGGCTCGAAGGTCTCCTCGTCGCGGGCCATGCCGAGGAAGCCGACCTCGGCCGTGGGGACGAGCTTGACCATGCCCTCGAGCATGCCGAGTCCGGCGCGGAGGATCGGCACGACGAGCGGACGGGGCTTCGCGATGGCCACGCCCATGGTCTGCGCGACCGGCGTGCTGATCGGCGTCGCCGTGACCCGGACGTTGCGCGTGGCCTCGTACGCGAGGAGCGTGACGAGCTCCTCGGTCAGGGCACGGAACGTGGGGGAGGGAGTGGTCCGGTCGCGGAGCACCGAGAGCTTGTGGGTGATGAGCGGGTGGTCGGCGACATGGACTCGCATAGGGTCGAGCGTACCGCGCCGCACCCCGACCGGCGGTCGCGGCCGTCGTCGGCGTCGGGGTGGAGGACGTGTGGAGCACCCGGCCGGACGACCGTTCGTCCCCGCCATGGAGCTGGCGCTGGCGGAGGCGCGGGCGTGCCTGGCCACCGGCGACGTCCCGGTCGGTGCCGTCGTGCTCGACGCCGCGGGGGACGTCGTCGCCGTGGGTCGCAACGAACGGGAGGCCCGTCAGGACCCGACCGCGCACGCCGAGGTCCTGGCGTTGCGCGCGGCCGCCGCGGTCACGGGGGACTGGCACCTGACCGCGCACACGCTCGTCGTCACGCTCGAACCGTGTCCGATGTGCGCCGGGGCACTGCTCGCCGCGCGCGTGCCACGGATCGTCTTCGGAGCGTGGGACCCCAAGGCGGGCGCGAGCGGCAGCGTCTACGACATCGCCCGTGATCGTCGGCTCCCACACCGCGCCGAGGTCGTCGCCGGGGTGCTCGAGCAGGACTGCGCGGCGCTCCTCGACGCCTTCTTCGCCGGGCGCCGCTGACGAGCCCGGGCGGCCGCCGGGACCGGTCCGTCAGTCGGCGGCGCGGAGCACGATCGCCTCGGTCGACGGGTGCGGCCCGTCCCGTCGGACGTCCGGCTCGATGTAGATGACCCGGGCGATCGGCACCGCGGCGCGCACGCGCTCCTCGACCGTGTCGATGCCGGCGGCCACGTCCCCGAGACGACGGTCGCCGTCGACCGCCACCTTGACGCCGACCATGAGCTCGTCCGGACCCAGGTACAGGGTCTTCAGGTGGATCACCGAATCGACCTCGGGGCCGTCGAGCACGGCCTGCTTGATCCGGGCGACGTCACCGGAGCTGGCGCCCTCGCCGACGAGAAGGCTCTTCGTCTCGACACCGAGCACGAGCGCGACGGCGATGAGCAGCACCGCGATGAGCACCGTGCCGATCGCGTCGAAGACCCCGTTGCCGGTGAGCACGGTGAGGCCGACGCCGAAGAACGCGAAGACGAGGCCGATCAGGGCCGCGGTGTCCTCGAGCATGACGACCGGCAGCTCCGGGGCCTTCGCGCGGCGGACGAACTGCACCCACGACTGGTCGCCCTTGTGCGGCCGTGCCTCCCCGAGCGCCGTGCGCAGCGAGAAGCCCTCGAGCCCGATCGCGATGACGAGCACGGCCATCGGCAGCCACCAGTTCTCGAGCGGGTGCGGGTGGGCGAACTTCTCGATGCCCTCGTACAGCGAGAACACGCCGCCGACCGAGAAGAGCACGATCGAGACGACGAAGGCGTACACGTACCGCTCACGGCCGTGACCGAAGGGGTGCTCCTCGTCGGCGGCCTTCCTCGCCCGCCGGCCGCCGAGCAGCAGGAGCAGCTGGTTCGCGGAGTCGGCGAGGGAGTGCACGCCCTCCGCGAGCATCGACGCGGACCCGCTGATCGCCGCCGCGATGAACTTCACGATCGCGATCCCGACGTTCGCACCGAGTGCGGCGAAGATCGCCTTGGTCCCTCCGGAAGCGCTCATGTGGCTGTCCGACCCCTTCTCGTACCGACCTCGACCACGATACTGGGCCGCCGGCCGTCGAGACGGTCCCGGTCGTCGGTAGGGTCGGGCCATGACCATCGCACTGCCCCGCGTCGCCATGCTCGGCGTCGGTTCCATGTCCGGCGCGGTCCTGCAGGGGCTCCTCGCCGCCGGGGTCTCGCCGGACTCCGTGGCCGTCACCACCCGGTCCGAGGCGTCCGCGTCGGCACACCGGTTCACCGGGCTGCACGCCGTCGCGTCCGAGGTGGATCCGGACGCGAACCGGGCCGCCGTGCGCGGGGCCGGCGTCGTGGTGCTCGGCGTGAAGCCCTTCGGCGTCGTGGACCTGCTCGACGAGGTCGCCGCCGACCTCGAGCCGGACGCGGTCGTCGTGAGCGTCGCCGTCGGCGTGACCACCGCCTCCATGGAGGCCCACGTGCCTGCCGGCGTCCGTGTCGTCCGTGCCCTCCCGAACACGCCGATCGGGGTCGGCCTCGGGGTCACCGGGATCAGTGCCGGCGCGTCGGCCGACGCCGAGGCGGTCGCCCTCGCATCGTCCGTGTTCGCCGTGTCCGGGGACGTCCTCGACGTCCCGGAGGCGCAGCTCGACGCGCTGTCCGCGGTGTCCGGGTCGGGCCCCGCCTACGTCTTCCTGTTCGTCGAGCAGTGGCAGCGGTCCGCGGAGGCGCTCGGGTTCAGCCCCGACCAGGCACGGACGATGGTGCAGGGCACGGTCCGCGGGGCGGTCGAGCTCCTCGCGCGGTCCGGCAGCGAGCCGGCCGACCTGCGCCGCGCGGTGACCAGCCCGAAGGGCACGACCGAGCGTGCCGTGGCCGTGCTGCAGGACGCCGACCTGGCCGACGTGCTCGAACACGCCGCCCGGGCCGCGATGGCCAGGGCCGAGGAGCTGTCGCGGCTCTGAGCCCGACCCCCGGCGGGGCTACTCGAGCGCCGCGAACCGTTCGAGGTCCGTTTCCGTGCCCGAGACGATGATGACGTCGTCCTCGCCGATGACACTGTCCGGCGTCGCCGGCACGAACGCCTGACCGGGCGGCTTGATGCCCAGCACCGTCAGACCGTGCCGCGTCCGGATGACCGTGGTCGCCAGGTCCCGCCCGCGGACCGCCCGCGGCGGGAACATCTTCACCACGGCGAAGTCGTCGTCGAACTCGATGAAGTCGAGCATCCGACCGGACACCAGGTGTGCCGTGCGCTCGCCGGCCTCCCGCTCGGGGTAGACCACGTGGTTCGCGCCGATGCGGCTGAGGATCGTGCCGTGCGACCGGCTGATCGCCTTGGCCCAGATCTGCGGGACGCCGAGGTCGACCAGGTTGGCCGTGATGAGCACGCTCGACTCCAGGTCCGAACCGGTGCCGACGACCGCGATGGCGAAGTCCTGCGCGCCGATCTGCTTGAGCGCGTCCATGTCGGTCGCGTCGGCCTGGACCGCGTGCGTCACCCGGTCCGACCACTTCTGCACGAGCGCGGCGTCCGTGTCCACGACGAGGACGTCACGCCCCTGCCGTTCGAGCTGCCCGGCGGTCGCGGCACCGAACCGCCCGAGACCGATCACGAGGACCGGGGCGTCGTGGCTGACGGGACCCTGCTGGGCGTGCGGACGGTGTCGGTCAGCCAACGATCGGCCTCTCCTCGGGACGGCGGAACAGCTGCCGGCTCTGACTGGCGGCGAGCGCGGCGGCGATGGTCACTGTACCGACACGACCGAGGAACATCGTGGCGGCGAGCACGTACTTCCCGGACTCCGGCAGGTCGGCGGACACCCCGGAGGACAGCCCGCACGTCGCGAAGGCCGAGATCACCTCGAACAGGACGCGGTCGAGCGGCTCGTGCGTGATCTGCAGCAGCACGACGGTGGCGACCGCGACGATGGTCGCCCCCCAGAGGACGATCGCGACCGCCACGCGCAGGACGTCGCTCGGGATCCGACGGCCGAACGCCTCCATACTCTGCCGGCCACGGGCTTCCGCGACGGCTGCGAGGAAGAGCACGGCGAGCGTGGTGACCTTGATGCCGCCGGCGGTGGAGGCGGAGCCGCCACCGATGAACATGAGCATGTCGGTGACGAGCAGGCTCGAGCCGTTCAGTTCGTCGAAGTCGACGAGCGAGAACCCACCCGACCGCGTCATCGTCGACAGGAAGAGCGCCTGGAACGCGGTGCGCCCGGCGCCCTCCTGTCCGAACGTCTCGGGGTTCGACGCCTCGAGGGCGATGTACGCCGCCGTGCCGCCGAGGAGCAGCACGAGGCTCGTCGCGAGCGTGAGCTTCACGTGGATGGGCCAGCGGCGGGGGGACCGGAGCTGCTTCGTCAGGGTCCGGATGACCGGGAACCCGATCGACCCGGCCACGACGCCGACCATCAGGAGGCTGAGGAACCAGTAGTCGTGGGCGTACGGGTCGAGACCGTCGGCGTTCGGCGCGAAGCCCGTGTTCGTGAAGGCCATCGCCGAGTAGTAGAAGGAGTCGCCGACCGCCGTCCAGAACGGCACACCGGTGACGAGCACGCTCGGCAGGAGCAGCAGACCGATGACCACTTCGATCGTCAGTGTGCTCACCGCGACGGTGAGCAGCAGCGTGCCGACGTCGCCGAGGCGGACCGCCTGGCCCTCCGGCACGGCGCCGTGGTGCGTGCGCAGCGGGTTCGAGTCCCCGGCCGCGATGAGCTTGGCGCGCAGCCCGAGGCGGCGGGTGACCACGAGCCCGAGGATCGAGGCGAAGGTGAGCACGCCGAGCGCACCGATCTGCGTCCCGATGACGACGAGGACCTTGCCGAACACCGACCAGTGCGTCGCCATGTCGACCGTCGCCAGGCCGGTGACACAGACGACGCTCGCCGCGGTGAACAGGGCGTCGGAGAAGTGCGTCACGGTCCCGTCCGCCGACGCCATCGGGGTCATGAACAGCGCCGTGAACAGGAAGATGAGCACGATGAAGACGAGGATCGCCAGCCGCGAGGGCGACGAGCGCAGGGCCGTCACGAGCTTCCCCGGGCGGCGCTGACCCGACAGGTCCCCGACGGTGGGGACCGGCTCGGTGCGGTCGAGCATCGTATGCCTCCGGGGACATGGGCGGGACGGTTCGTCATGGTACATCCGCACGGCCGCCGTTAGCCTTGCCGCATGGCCGACATCTTCAGCGTCGTCGCGGACCCGACGCGCCGGGCGCTGCTGGGCGAGCTCCTCACCGCCCTCGGTGCCGACGCGACCGGTGGCGAACTGAGCGTCGGGCAACTCGTCCTGCGACTCGGGGTCAGCCAACCGACCGTCTCGAAGCACCTCCGCGTCCTCCGCGACATCGGTCTCGTGACCAGCCGCGAGGAGGGGCAGCACCGCTACTACCGGCTCGACCCGGAGCCCCTGCTCGGCATCGAGGAGTGGGTCGTCCCCTTCACGACCGCCGTGGACGCCGACGGCACGCCCGCGACCACGTCGTGGACGCCGGACGGTCAGCCCGTGTCCGTCCGGAGGAGCGGTGCGGCCGGCAAGGCGACCGTCGAGGTGGGCACCGAACTCGGGCGGGTGATGGCCGAGGCGTCGCACCGCGCGACGGTCGCGATCACCGGTGCGCAGCAGGGCTGGGAGCGGGTCGTGGACCGGAGCCGGCGTCGCTTCACGAAGCGGCCCGAGGACGACTGAACAGTTGCTGGACACCGGGCTGCACGCGCCCCTACAGTGACCAGGGACCACACAGGTCACACCACGAGCCAGCCCGAAGGCGGACCATGACCGGCAGTTTCGACGACGTGCGCTTCCTCACCGTCGCGGAGGTCGCCGAGATGATGCGCGTCTCCAAGATGACGGTGTACCGCATGGTCCACGCGGGGGAGCTCCCCGCCATCCGCTTCGGCCGCTCCTTCCGGGTGCCGGAGTCGGCGGTGGCGGAACTCCTGCGCGGCGGCATCGCCGACGTCGGCTGACCCGCACGCAGCACGACCGTTCCACACCGGGCGTCCACCGTCCGTTCCGGCGCCGTTCGACATCGCAGCAGCCAGCCGGTAGACTCGGGCAGGTTGATTTTCCGCGGCTTCATCGGCCCGGTGTCCGTACATCAGCATCAGTCCGAGCGAGGTCCACATGGGTTCTGTCATCAAGAAGCGTCGCAAGCGCATGGCGAAGAAGAAGCACCGCAAGCTCCTTCGCAAGACGCGCCACCAGCGTCGCAACAAGAAGTAGGTCGAGAGACCCGCAGCAAGAGCCCCGGTCCGCCGGGGCTCTTGCGTTTCCCGGGTCCGTCGACGACCGCACCGGGACGTCGCCGCCGGACACGCCGCCTGGAGGCCCGTCGGCACATCGTGAGTGCCCGCACCGGCGCGGGTAGCCTGGTCGCATGCCAGCCGTGACGCTCCTCACCAAGCCCGGATGCCACCTCTGTGACGACGCCCGTCCGATCGTCGAACGTGTCGTCGCCGACCGTCCCGGGGTCACGTTCGAGGAGCGGTCGATCCTCGACGACGACGCCCTCCGCCTGGAGTACGCGGAGGACATCCCCGTCGTGCTCGTCGACGGACGGGTGCACAGCAACTGGCACGTCGATCCCGAGCGACTCGCCCGGGCGCTCGAGCAGGCCGAGGCCCGCGCATGATCCGCCACGTGGTCTCCTGGACCCTGCGCGAGGACCTGGACCGCGACGACGCCGTGGCCCGGATCCGGGAACTCCTGACGGGGCTCGTCGGGGTCATCCCGTCCATCAAGTCGCTCCAGGTGGTCGAGAACGTCGCCTACCCGGGGAAGAACCAGGACGTCGCCGTCGTCGCGGAGTTCGACGACCTGGCCGGTCTCGACGAGTACCAGGTGCACCCCGACCACCAGACGGCCGCCGCCGAGATCCGCGGTCTCGTCACCGCGCGGGCGGCCATCGACTGGCAGGACTGAGCGGCGCGGGTCGCCGCTGTCGGCGCGCGTCGCTGCTGTCGGCGCGCGTCGCTGCTGCCAGCGCGCGTCGCTGCCGGCGCGCCGCTGCTGCCAGCGCGCCGCTGCTGCCGGCGCGCGTCGGACAGGCCCAACGAGAACCGGCTCGAACCACGGACGTCCGTGGTTCGAGCCGGTTCTCGTTGTGCGGCGCCGGTCCGCGCCACGCGGCGCCGGTCGGCGCCACGCTGCGCGGCGCCGCGCCCTGCGGCGCCGCGCCCTGCGGCGCCGGTCGGCGCCGCTCCCGCGCCGGTCGGCGCCGGTCGGCGGCGCTCCGCGCCGGGCTACGGCGTGAGGCGCGCTACGGCGTGAGGCGCGTCGGGCCGCGGAAGAGGTACGTGACCTCGCGGATGGACGGCTCGCCGAGCATGAGCATCAGCACGCGCGCGAGGCCCATCCCGAACCCACCGTGCGGCGGGACGCCGTAGCGGAAGAAGTCGAGGTACCAGCCGAGCTCGGCGGGGTCCAGGCCCTTCTCCTCCGCCTGTGCGGTCAGCACGTCGACGCGGTGCTCGCGCTGCGCGCCCGTGGAGATCTCGGCACCGTTGAACAGCAGGTCGTAGCTGTTCGTGAGCGTCGGATCGTCGGCGTGACGCATGTGGTAGTACGGCCGGATCGAGGCGTCGTAGTCGGTGACGAAGACGAACTCGGAGCCGTGGTGCTCCTTCGCCCATGCGGAGACGCGGCGCTCGCCCTCGGGGTCCAGGTCACCGTCAGCGCGGACGACCTCGTAGCCGCTGTCCGCGACGATCTTCCGCGCTTCGGCGAGGGTCACACGGGGGAACGGCGTCGTCGGGACCTGCAGTTCGAAGCCGAAGACCTCCTCGATCGCGGTGCCGTACTTCTCCTTGACGGCCGTGATGCCGGCGACGAGGACCTCCTCGTGCATCGCCATGACGTCGGCGTGCGACTCGATCCACGAGAACTCGGCGTCGACGCTGGTGAACTCCGTGGCGTGCCGGCTGGTGAACGAGGGGTCGGCGCGGAACGCGTCAGCGATCTCGAACACGGCGCCGAAGCCCGCGGGCTGTGCCATCTGCTTGAAGTTCTGCGGCGACTGCGCCAGGTACGCCGTCGTCTCGAAGTACTCGAGCTGGAAGAGCTCGGCGCGGGACTCCGACGCGGAGGCCATCAGCTTCGGGGTGTGGATCTCGATGTAGTCGCGCTCGACCCAGTACGTGCGGAACGCGTGCTCGAGGGTCGTCTGGATGCGGAAGATCAGGTTCTGCTTGCGGTTGCGCAGGTCGAGGAAGCGCCAGTCGAGGCGCTTGTCGAGCGAGGAGTCGTCCGCGATCGGGGTCTCGGGGATGGCGGCACTGACGACGGTCAGTTCGCCGACCTTGACCTCGAGCCCGCCGAGCTTCACGCGCTCGTCCGCCTTGAGCGTGCCGGCGACGTGGATGAACGAGCCGTGCGCGAGTCCCGAGATCGTCTCGGTGGTCGCGAGGGCCGCAGCGGACGCGTCGTCGCCCTCGGTCGCTTCACGCGTCGCGGGGTTCACGAGCTGGACGGCGCCGGTCTCGTCGCGCAGCACGACGAACTGCACCTTCTTCTGATCGCGGACGGTCTCGACCCATCCGGCCACGGAGACGGGGCCGTCGGGGAGGCTTGCCAGGTCGGCGATGCGGGTGCGTTCGATCACGGTCGTCGAGTCTACCGGCCGGGCGCGGGAACGGCGTCGCCTGTGCAGAACCCGGGTCCGGGAGGTGGCCTTCTGTCCACAGCCGCGACTCGTCGCTCGGTTGTCCACAGTCCGGCCGGGAGGCCCGTGCCGGCCCGGCGACGTCCGTAGCGTCGTCGTCGTGGCCAGGTCGGAGGACGAACGGGGCGGTACCCGTGACGGAGGGTCCGGGAAGGTGCTGCGGCCTGGTCACCCCTCCCGCTCGTGCCGGACGAGCGCGCCCGCGTCAGGCGGACGTCCCAGCAGACGGGAGAGGACGGATTAGGGCAGCGAGGCGCGCAAGGACCCGAGGGTGCCGATGAACTCCTCGGCCATGGCCGCCCGCTCCAACAGCTTCGCGTGCCGGGCGGTGGCGTCCTCGAGGAACGCGTCGAGCCGGGCGGCGAGGTCCGCGGCCTCGGCAGGGTCGCCGGCCGTCAGTCCGTCGACGACGCGGAGGAGCCCGGCCATCTCCTCGAGCGTGAACCCGAGCGGCTTCATCCGCCGGATGACGAGCAACCGCTCCAGGTCACCGGCCGTGTAGACGCGGAACCCGCCGGCGGTGCGGCCGCTCGGGACGAGGAGCCCGACCTCGTCGTAGTGCCGGATGGACCGGAGTGACATCCCGGTGCGCTCGGCGAGTTCGCCGATGTGCATGGTCGCGGGGACGTCGGGAACGGTCATGTCCGACATCGTGGCAGAGCCCGGTGGGTGGGAGGCTGACCGCGCGGCCGCGCCCGCCAGCGGGACGCCCGGCCGCGCTGCCCTCCCGCTGGTCGCCGCGCTCCTGCTGTCGAGGCCTCGTCATCCCTACCCTCACGTGAGGGTAGGGTTGCGGCGATGTCGATCTCCACCGCTGCTCCCGTCACGCCGAGCGTCCGCACCGCCCTGCGGTCCCCGCGCCTCCTCACCCGGGAGGTCCTGGCGGGGGTCGTCACGGCGCTCGCCCTCATCCCGGAGGCGATCTCGTTCTCCGTGGTCGCGGGCGTCGACCCCGCGGTCGGCCTCTTCTCGAGCGTCGTCTTCGCGATCGTCAT
This sequence comes from Curtobacterium sp. MCBD17_023, assembly GCF_003224415.1. Taxonomy (NCBI): domain Bacteria; kingdom Bacillati; phylum Actinomycetota; class Actinomycetes; order Micrococcales; family Microbacteriaceae; genus Curtobacterium; species Curtobacterium sp. MCBD17_023. The sequence goes on along the minus strand of NZ_QKLJ01000003.1, from coordinate 258,276 downwards.
CTCGGTCGTCGGCGGCCGGCCGGCGATGATCTCCGCCGCTGCCGGATCGGTCGCGCTCGTGATCGCACCCCTCGTGCGGGACCACGGCGTCGCGTACCTCGTCCCGGCGATCGTGCTCGGCGGCGTGTTCCAACTCGTGCTCGGGTTCCTCGGCGTCGCGCGGCTGATGCGCTTCATCCCGCGGAGCGTCAACCTGGCGTTCGTCAACGCGCTGGCGATCCTCATCTTCACCGCGCAGCTGCCGAACCTCCTCGGCGACGGAGTGCCACCCGTCGTGTGGCCCCTGACCGCCCTCGGCGTCGCGCTCATCGTCGGCGTCCCGTTCCTCACCAAGGCCGTCCCGGCACCGCTCATCGCCGTCGTCGTCGTGACGGCGATCACGATGGTGTTCGGCATCGCGGTCCCCACCGTCGGCGACGAGGGCTCGCTCCCCACCGCCCTGCCGGGGTTCACCGGCATCACGGTCCCGTTCACCCTGGACACCCTGCGGATCATCGCGCCGTACGCCTTCGGTGTCGCGATCGTCGGCCTCATCGAGACGCTGCTCACCGCGCAGCTCGTCGACGCCGTCACCGAGACCCGCTCGAGTGCCTGGCGGGAGTCGTGGGGTCAGGGGATCGCGAACGTCGCCTCGGGCTTCTTCGGCGGCACCGGCGGGTGCGCGATGATCGGGCAGACCGTCATCAACGTCAAGACCGCGGGTGCCCGCACCAGGGTCTCGACCTTCGTCGCCGGGGCAGCGGTCCTCGTCCTGACGATCGTCCTGCACGACCTGGTCGCACAGATCCCGATGGCGGCGCTCACCGCGGTGATGCTCATGGTCTGCGTCGCCACGTTCGACTGGCACAGCATCCGGCCGCGCACCCTCCGCCGCATGCCCCTCGGCGAGACCGCCGTCATGGTCATCACCGTGCTGGTCGTCGTGGCGACCGAGAACCTCGCCACCGGGGTCCTCGTCGGGGTCGTCGTCGCAGCACTGGTGTTCGCCCGCCGGGTCGCCCACGTCGTCGAGGTCGTGCGCGAACCGGTCGACAAGCGCACGGTCCGCTACCGGGTGCGCGGGGCACTGTTCTTCGCGTCCTCGAACGACCTCGTCAACCGGTTCTCCTACGCCGAGGACCCCGAGTACGTCGTCGTCGACATGTCCGAGGCGCACGTGTTCGACGCGAGCACGGTGGCCGCCCTGGACGGGGTCGAGCAGCGGTTCGCGAAGCACGGGTCCACGGTGGAGGTGGTCAACCTGAACACCGGTTCGACCGCCCTGCACGGTCGGCTGTCCGGGCACCTCGACTGAACGGTCCCGAAGTCCGTGGATCCGCTGTGGGGCCGGTGGACGAGCGGGACCGACCTACACTGGAACCCATGCCCGCGACCAAGATCCACCTCGTGCGGCACGGCGAGGTCCACAACCCCGACCGTGTCCTCTACGGGCGGCTCCCGGGCTTCGGTCTGAGCGAGCTCGGCACCCGGATGGCCCAGGCCTCGGCCACCGCCTGGAAGGACGCCGGCATCGACGTCCGGGCGATCGTCGCCTCGCCGTTGCAGCGCACGCAGGAGTCGGCCGCGCCGTGGGCGGCGGTCTACAGCCTGGACGTCCGCATCGACGAACGGCTCATCGAGCCGACGAACCGCTACGAGGGCCAGCCGCCGGGGTTCACCAAGCGCTCGGTCCGTCGGCCGAGTGAGTGGCCGTGGATCGCGAACCCCATGCGCCCGAGTTGGGGCGAGGCGTACGAGTCGATCGCCAACCGGATGCTCGCCGCCGTCACGACCGCGTGGGAGAGCGTCGACGAGGGCGATGTCGTCCTCGTGAGCCACCAGCTGCCGATCTGGATGGTGCACCGTCGGCTGGCGGGGGAGCCCCTCTGGCACGACCCCCGGAAGCGCCGGTGCGACCTCTCGAGCATCACGACCCTCGTGCGGACCCCCGGCACCGCGGCCGTCCGGTTCACCGAGGTCGGGTACGCGGACCCGGCGGCAGAGCTCCGCGCCTCGGCCATCGACGAAGGAGCAGTGTGATGCGCACAACCCGCACCCGGACCCGGACCCGGACCGCCGGTGCTGCAGCGATCGCGATCGCGACGGTGCTCGTGCTCGTCGGCTGCTCCTCGAGCAACGACTCCCTGTCGAAGCAGTACGGGAACGGCAGCACCCAGAACTACATCTCCGGGACCGGTGCGGTGACCGAGGTCGCGGCAGCCGACCGCTCCGACCCCGTCGACTTCACCGCCGAGTCGATCACGGGCGACGAGCTGTCGTCGAAGGCGATGCGCGGCGACGTCGTCGTCATCAACTTCTGGTACGCCGGCTGCCCGCCGTGCCGGGCAGAAGCGAAGCACCTCAACACCGTGCACGACCGGTTCGCCGACGACGACGTGCAGTTCGTCGGCGTCAACGTCCGTGACGAGGCCGGTACCGCGGAGGCCTTCGAGCGCAAGTTCGGCGTCGACTACCCGACGGTCCTCGACGCCCGGACCGGCACCATGCAGCTCGCGCTCTCCGGTGAGATCGCCCCGAACGCCGTGCCGACGACGATCGTCCTCGACGAGCAGGGCCGGGTCGCAGCGCGGGTCCTCGGTGCGGTCGACGGACCGGGCATCCTCACCACCCTGGTGGACGACGAACTGACCGGCAAGGCGTCCTGACCGGTGTCCAGCGGCAACCCCTTCGCCGACGCGATCTTCAGCGGGCAGCTCCTCGTCGGGCTGCCCGTGGCGGCGCTCGCCGGGCTCGTCTCGTTCCTGTCGCCGTGCGTGCTGCCCCTCGTGCCGGGCTACCTCGGGTACGTGGGCGGGATCGCCGACGGCTCGCGGCACTCGCGCGGCCGCGTGCTCCTCGGCGTGCTCCTGTTCGTGCTCGGCTTCACCGTCGTCTTCGTCCTGGGGTCCGCCGCGGCGGGCGCGGTCGGCTTCTGGCTCGTGCGCTGGCGGGACCTCATCGTGCAGCTCATGGGCATCGTCGTGATCGCGATGGGCCTGGTCTTCATCGGACGGTTCACGTTCCTGCAGCGGACCGTCAAGTCGTCCTTCACCCCGCGCACCGGGCTGCTCGGCGCCCCGCTGCTCGGCATCGTGTTCGCGCTCGGGTGGACGCCCTGCATCGGCCCGACCCTGGCGGCGATCAACCTCATCAGCTTCCAGTCCGGCAGCGCCTGGCAGGGCGTCGTGCTCGGCATCGCGTACTGCATCGGACTCGGCGTCCCGTTCCTGCTCGTCGCACTCGGCGCCGGATGGGCCTCGGGCGCGATCGGCGTCGTCAAGCGGCACATGCGCACCGTCAACATCATCGGAGGAGCGATCCTGATCGTCATCGGTCTGCTCATGGTCACCGGCATCTGGTCGGCCGTCATGTCGAGCGTCGGGGCGGTGATCCAGAGCTTTGTCCCCGCGGTCTGAGCGCAACGAGGACGACCTGGTCGACGAGGCCGGGACCGGTGCCGACCGCACGTCGGACCCCCAGCGACCGTCCGACCACGTCGACGGGACCCCGGCCGCGTCGAGCGCCCGGGACGACGGGATCGCGCAGCCGAAGCTCGGTGTCGTCGGGTACCTCCGCTTCGCCTGGCGTCAGCTGACGAGCATGCGCACGGCGCTCTTCCTGCTCATGCTGCTCGCCCTCGCGGCCATCCCGGGGTCGCTCGTGCCGCAGCGGCAGGCGGACCCGAACGGCGTCGTGCAGTACGAGAACGACCACCCGACGCTCTTCCCGGTGCTCGACAAGCTGCAGGTGTTCGACACCTACACGTCCGTCTGGTTCTCGGCGATCTACCTGCTGCTCTTCGTCTCGCTCATCGGCTGCATCGTGCCGCGCACCCGCCACCACTGGCAGGCGCTGCGGACACGGCCCCCGAAGACGCCGGCGCGACTCGGTCGGCTCGCCGGCTTCCGCACCGTCGCGGTGACCCCCGAGACGGTCCGTGCCACCGCGACCGGTGCCGGCGCGGAGGGCGTGGCCGCGACCGCCGGGGCGGACGCCGCCCCGGGCCTCCCGTCCGTCGACCACGCCGTGACGTCCGCGATGGCGCAGCTGAAGCGCTCCGGCTACCGCGTCGAGCGGTTCGGGGACTCCGTCAGCGCCGAGCGCGGGTACCTCCGCGAGACCGGCAACCTGGTGTTCCACGCGGCCCTCGTGGGTGTGCTCCTGGCCGTCGGCCTCGGTGGCGGGTTCAGCTACACCGGCCAGCGACTGCTCGTCGAGGGGCAGACCTTCACGAACGTCCTCGGCTCGTACGACTCGTTCAACCCCGGCCGCTGGTTCTCGCAGTCGGACCTGCAGGGCTACAACCTGACGCTCGACGACTTCGAGACGAAGTACGAGGAGACCAACCTCGACGCGCTCGGGCAGGCGACCGACTACTCCGCGACCGTGACCGGCCGGACCCGGGACGGCGCGGAGAAGACGAGCCGACTCGGCGTGAACGAGCCGCTCGCGATCGGCGGGACGAACGTGTACCTGCTCGGCAACGGCTACGCGATGCAGGTAACGGTGCGGGACGGCGAGGGCGACGTGGCGTTCCAGGACGTCGTGCCCTTCCTGCCCGAGGACGCGAACTACACCTCGACCGGCGTCATCAAGGTCCCGGACGCGTCACCGGACCAGCTCGGCATGATCGGGTTCTTCTACCCGACCGCGGTGAAGCAGAGCACCGGTGCCTTCGCGTCGGCGTACCCGGACACCGAGAACCCGATGCTGTCGCTGCAGGTCTACACGGGCGACCTCGGCCTGGACGACGGTGTCCCGCAGAGCGTCTACCAGCTCTCGACGAAGGGGCTGACGCAGATCGCGGGCCGGCAGGCGGACACCCCGAGCATCTCGATGAAGCCCGGCGAGACGAAGCAGCTCCCGGACGGCGCCGGGTCGATCACCTTCGACGGCGTGAAGCGCTACGTGTCCCTCGACGTGCACCACGACCCGTCGCAGCTCTGGGTCGCCGCCTTCGCGATCCTCTCCGTGCTCGGCCTGCTCACCTCGCTGTTCGTCCCGCGCCGACGCGTGTGGGTCAAGGCCGTGCGGCGGACGGGTGCGGAGCACGGGGAGTTCGACCTCGAGTACGCGGGTCTGGCCCGCGGTGAGGACCCGAACCTCGAGCGGGCGGTGGCGGACATCGCCCAGCGGCACATGTCGGACCTCGGAGTTAGGATCGCCCAGTGAACACGACAACCCTCGCCACCTACTCGGTGGTCCTGACGTACTCCGCGATGGCGGTCTACGTCATCGCGTTCATCTCGTTCGCGCTCGACATGGCCAAGCGCGCCGGAGACGTCGGCGCGGCCGGCTCGGCGACCGGAACCGCCTCGCGTGACGGGGCAGCGGCCACGGTGGCGACCGTGCAGGGCGGCACCGTCGTCCTGGAGCGCGTCGAGCAGCAGAGCCCGGGCGGCGGTCAGCGCGGATCCCGGTTCGAACGGGTCGGCATGGCCATGACGGTGCTCGCCCTCGTGGTGCACGTCGGCGCGATCGTCCTCCGGGGCATCGCGGCCGAGCGGGTGCCGTGGGGCAACATGTTCGAGTTCTCGCTCACGGGCACGGGGCTCATCATCCTGGTGTTCCTGCTCGTGCAGTTCTGGCAGGACCTCAAGTTCCTCGGTGTGTTCATCACCGGCCTGACGATCATCCTGCTCGGCATCGCGACGGTGAACTACTACGTGCCCGTCGTGCCGCTGCAGCCCGCGCTGCAGTCGTACTGGCTCGTCATCCACGTCTTCGTCGCCATCGCCGGCACCGGGTTCTTCGCCCTCGGCGCGGGACTCGCGGTCGCGCAGCTCGTCCAGACGTACCGCCTGGGACGTCCGGAGTCGCGGAAGCTGCGCTTCATGGCGACGCTGCCCGACGCGGACCGCCTCGAGGTCCTCAGCTACCGCGTGATCCTGGTCGGCTTCGTGCTCTGGACCTTCACGCTCATCGCCGGCGCGATCTGGGCCGAGCGCGCCTGGGGCCGGTACTGGGGGTGGGACACCAAGGAGGTCTGGACCTTCATCATCTGGGTGCTCTACGCCGGGTACATCCACGCCCGCGCGACCCGTGGGTGGCGTGGTGCGCGCTCGTCGTGGCTGGCGCTCATCGGCTTCGCGGCCGTGATGTTCAACTTCTCGGTGGTCAACGTCTTCTTCAAGGGGCTGCACAGCTACTCCGGGCTCTGACACCGGCGCGTCGACGACGCGGCTCCGGACGGACGGGAGGCCCGACACCAGCTGGTGTCGGGCCTCCCGTCCGTCGTGTGGGCGGCGTGGTCACCGCGCGGTCAGGAGCGCGTGCACCCGACGCAGTCGCGCCTCCCACCACGCGGTGCGGTCGGGAGCCGCAGCCCAGCGTTCGAGCAGGGCGGTGTCCGCCTCGACCCGGCGCACGGCGATCCGCCCGTCGACGGGCACCAGCGGGTCGGCGGTCACGTCGCCCGTGAGCATCACGCCCGTGCCGAGTCCGGCGGCGTAGCCGGGGGCCATCGCAGCGGCGGCGAGGAACGCGCCCATCCCGAGCCCGACGGAGGTGTCGAGCGCGCTGGAGACCACGCAGGGCAGGCCGGCCTCGGCGATCACCGCGCGTGCCGCGGTGACGCCGCCGAGTGGCTGCGCCTTGACCACGAGGACGTCGGCGGCTCCGGCCCGGGCCACGGCCAGCGGGTCCGCGGCCTTGCGGACGCTCTCGTCGGCCGCGATCAGGACACCGAGGCCCGCCACGCGCGACCGGAGGGCGGCGAGGTCCGCGACCGAGGCGACCGGCTGCTCGGCGTACTGCAGGCGGAACGGAGCGAGCCGTTCCAGGGCGCGGGTCGCGTCGTCGAGCGACCAGAGCCCGTTCGCGTCGACGCGGACGGCGGCGTCCTCGCCCATCGCGCGGCGGACGGCGGCGACCCGGGCGACGTCGTCCTCGATGCCCGTCCCGGGCTCGGCGACCTTCACCTTCGCGGTGGTGCACCCGGGGTAGCGCCGGAGCAGGTCGGGGACGTCCGCCGCGGCGATCGCGGGCACCGTCGCGTTGACCGGGACCGAGTCGGCCGCCGGTCGGTGCGGCGTCCACCCGAAGTCGATGGTGGCGCGGAGCCACGCGGCGGCCTCGGCGTCGTCGTACTCGACGAAGGGGGAGAACTCGGTCCACCCCTCGGGGCCGCGGAGGACGAGTGCCTCGCGCACGGTGATGCCGCGGAAGCGGACCCGCATCGGCAGGGCGACGACCCTGGCGGTCGCGAGCAGGTCGTCCAGGTCGGGGACGGCGGCCGTGGACGACGGCGGTGCGCCGTGGTCGGACGGTGATGACGGAGTGGTCGGCGGGGTCACATCGGGCACGCGGCCATCCTCGCAGCACGCTCCATGGGTCCTCCCGGCTGTTCCGAGGGGACCGCCAGGGCAGCGCACTACCATCGCTCCGGTCGACCACCGGTCGGCCGGGTCGGCACCGTCCACGGAGCTGACCGTGGAGCGACAGGTGGATCGACGAGGAGGCTCGGTGGCGACCGACGAGTTCGCGCGGCTCATGCGCCAGGGCACCGTCGACGTCCGCCGTCAACCTGCCGACCGCCGTCGCCGCAACCCCGTCATCGGGAAGATCGCGCTCGGCCTGGCCGTCGTCGCCGCGGCGGTGGACGCGAGCGCCTTCGCCGTCTTCATGGGCGGGGACACCACGTTCGCGTTCGGCATCTGCTTCGTGGTCGTCTTCCTCACCCTGGTCGCGGCGGTCCTCGGGTTCATCTCGGCCGTCGGGTCGTTCGGCCGCTGGTACGGGGTCGTCGGGGTCGTGCTCGCCTTCTTCGCGAACCCGGTGATCCTCATCGTGCTCGTCGTCATCGTCGCGCCGGAGATGCTCGCCGGCATGCAGTAGGAGCGGTCCGACCGGGCGGGAGCGGACCTGGCCACCGGGGCCCGCGGTAGGTTCGGGACATGCCCTCTGCCGTCTCCGACCTGTTCGACCCCGACGTCTGGACCGCTGCTCCGATCGCCGAGCGGTTCACCGACATCACGTACCACAAGCACGTCTCCGGCGGCATCGTCCGGGTGGCGTTCGACCGCCCCGAGGTACGGAACGCCTTCCGCCCGCGTACGGTCGACGAGCTCCACCGGGCACTGGACGACGCCCGCCAGGACCCCCGCGTCGGCGTGGTCCTGCTCACCGGCAACGGGCCGAGCCCGAAGGACGGCGGATGGGCGTTCTGCTCCGGCGGCGACCAGCGCATCCGGGGCCGGAGCGGCTACCAGTACGTGGGCGACGAGGGCGCACCGCCGGAGGGCGTCGACCCCGCTGCCGCCCAGGCGTCGATGGGACGGCTGCACATCCTCGAGGTGCAGCGCCTCATCCGGATGATGCCGAAGGTCGTCATCGCGGTCGTCCCCGGATGGGCGGCGGGCGGCGGGCACTCGCTGCACGCGGTTTGCGACCTCACCATCGCGAGCGCGGAGCACGGGAAGTTCAAGCAGACCGACGCCGACGTCGGCTCCTTCGACGGTGGCTACGGCAGCGCCTACTACGCGAAGCAGATCGGCCAGAAGCTCGCGCGTGAGGTCTTCTTCCTGGCCGAGGAGTACTCCGCCCAGCGTGCCTACGAGATGGGCGCCGTGAACAAGGTCGTGCCGCACGAGGACCTGGAGCGCGAGGCCATCCGCTGGGGTGAGACGATCCTGGGCAAGTCGCCGACCGCGATCCGGATGCTCAAGTACGCCTTCAACGCGGTGGACGACGGCATGGTCGGTCAGCAGGTCTTCGCCGGCGAGGCCACGCGGTTGGCGTACGGCACGGACGAGGCCGTCGAGGGCCGCGACTCCTTCCTCGAGAAGCGCTCGCCCGACTGGACAGCGTTCCCCTGGCACTACTGATGCCGCGTCCGCTGGTCGCGACGAGCGCGGCCGACCCGCTGGTCGTGCTCCGCGGACTGGAGGCCGCCCTGACCGGCGGCCCCGCACTGCTCCCCGTCGCGGTGGACGGTCCGCCGTTGCCGACGCGCGCGCCGACCCACGTCCCGCAGGGGGTCGCCCTGGTCGTCGAGACGAGCGGCTCCACCGGGACGGGCAAGCGCGTGGCGCTGTCGTCGGCGGCGCTGCTCGCCGGTGCCGCCGCCGCGGACGCAGCCCTCGGCGGTCCGGGCAGCTGGGTGCTCGCCCTGCCGACCCACTACATCGCGGGCCTCAACGTGCTGACCCGGTCGATCGTCGCGGGCACGACCCCGGTCGTCGTCCCGCCCGGGCACTTCGACGCCGGGGCGTTCGCCGACGCAGCGGACCGGCTCGAGGTCGGCCCGGCAGGCCCGCGTCGGTACACCTCGCTCGTGCCCGTCCAGCTCGCGCGCGTGCTCGACGACCCCCGGGCCACCGCGGCCCTGGCGCGGTTCGACGCGGTGCTGGTCGGCGGGCAGGCGACCCCCGCCGCACTGGCCGACCGGGCGCGCGGTGCCGGTGTCCGCGTCGTGACGACGTACGGCGCGAGCGAGACGAGCGGGGGCTGCGTCTACGACGGCGTCCCCTTCGACACCGTCCACGCCGAAGTGCTCGACGGCGAGCTGCAGCTGACCGGACCGATGCTCGCCGAGGGGTACCTCGGTGACGACGAGCGGACGGCGGCCGTCTTCACCGAGCGTGACGGCCGCCGCTGGTACCGCACCGGCGACGCCGCGACGATCGAGGACGGACGCGTCCGGGTGTCCGGTCGACTGGACGACGTGGTCGTCTCCGGCGGGGAGAAGGTCCCGCTCGGCGCGGTGGAGCGGGTCGTGCGCGAGCTGCCGGGCCAGGACGGCGCGGTCGTGACGCGCCGGGCGTCGGGGGAGTGGGGCGAGGTGCCGGTCGTGGTGACGGAGCGGGCCGTGCCGCTCGAGGTCGTCCGGGCCCGCGTCGGCGACGCACTCGGCCGTGCCGCACGTCCCGCCGCGGTGCTCGTCGTGGACCGCATGCCGATGCTCCCGTCGGGCAAGCCCGACCGACGAGCCGTCCGCGCGCTGGCCGACCCGGACGCCTGAGCAGCTCGCGCTCCTGACCCGCCGGGTCGTCCCACCGGTGGTGGTCGTGCGACGGACGCACCACGCGCGGATACGATGGGCGGTCGTGGCAGGAGCGAAGAAGACGACACGTCCCAAGGGCAGGTCCGGCAACCCGGCGAAGGCGGCAGCGCCGCAGCGGAACACCCGCCGCGCGACCGCGAGCGACTGGATCGGCGGAGCACGGCTGCGGACCCTGACGCTCGGCGTCGTCCCGGTGGTCCTCGGAACCGGGGTGGCCTACGTCGACAGCCGGGTCCCCGGTGACTTCGGGTCCTTCCTGTCGGCGGACGCACGCGTCGCCATCGCGCTGCTCGCCCTCGCCGTGGCGCTGTTCCTGCAGATCGGCGTCAACTACAGCAACGACTACTCAGACGGGGTCCGCGGCACGGACGAGTTCCGGGTCGGTCCGGCCCGGCTCACCGGATCGGGGCTCGCCCGACCGCGGACGGTCCTGACGGTGGCGCTGACGTTCTTCGGTCTCGCGGCGGTCGCCGGCCTCGTCATCGTGCTGCTCACCCAGCTGTGGTGGCTGCTCTTCGTCGGAGCAGCAGCCATCGTCGCCGCCTGGTTCTACACCGGTGGGAAGAAGCCCTACGGGTACAACGCGCTCGGCGAGGTCTTCGTCTTCGTGTTCTTCGGGCTGGTCGCGGTGCTCGGCACCCAGTTCGTGCTCATCCGTCAGGTCACCCTGAGCGGCTGGGCCGCAGCGGTCGCCGCGGGCCTGTTCGCGTGCGCCGTCCTCATGGTGAACAACATCCGTGACATCGACGAGGACACCGCGGCGGGCAAGCGCACCCTGGCGGTCGTGGTCGGTCGGCCGGTCGCCCGCGTGCTGTTCGCGCTCTTCCTGATGCTGCCGTACGTCGTGCTCGTCTGGTTCGTGTTGCTGTACTTCCGGAGCGGGTACACGTACTTCTCGCTCCTGCTCGCGCTGCCGGCGCTGGCGATCGGCGTGTCCTCGCGCAAGCCCCGGGAACTCATCACGGCGTTGCAGCTGTCGTCGTTCTCGGCGCTGGCGTTCGGTGTCGTGCTCGCCGCGACGCTCGCCGTCCAGCCGTAGCGGACGGACGCTTGCGCTGCCGCTACTGCTTCGCGGTGTCGGTGCCGCCCGTGCCGGTGTGGCCAGCCTCATGGGCGGGATCGGAGTCGGCGGCGTCGACGAAGTCGTCCTCGAAGTCGCTGTCGGCGTCGCGCTCCGGGCGGGCCCGGCGCTGGGCGATCGACGAGGTCACGGCGCTCCGGAGTCCGGGCAGCGCGATGTACGACACGAGCAGGCCGATCAGGGCTGCGCCGATCGCCGCCCAGTACCAGGGCAGGCCGACCAGCAGCAGCAGGAGGAGCGCCGCCGCGAAGATGCCGAGCCGGGCGAGGGTGTAGACGAGCCACGCTTTCACCCTGCAAGTGTACGGACGCACGGCTCGGCGTCGCCGTGACGGTCGGAGGGCGGTCACAGGCTGTCGACCTAGACTCCGGAGATGGTCAGACTGTGGCTCGTCATCGTCGTCGCCGCCGTGGCGTTCACGGTGTTCGCGCTCATCGACTGCGCCACCATGCCCCGGTCCCGCGTGCGGTCGCTGCGGAAGGGCATCTGGATCCTGCTCGTCCTCGTGCTCCCGGTCGTCGGCGGCGTGCTGTGGTTCCTGCTCGGCCGAACGCCGGCACGCGGGCAGCGCGGTGGCGGGGGCGGCGGTGCCGGGTACCGTGGTCCCGAAGACGACCCGGACTTCCTCGGGGGCACGACGCCTCCCGGGCTGCTGAGCGATGACAAGGACCAGGACGACGCGACCCTCCGATCCCTCGAAGAACAGTTCCACGACGGCGACGACGACGGCCGCCCCGATCGCTGACGGACCGTCCGCCGACGGACCGTCCGCCGACGGCAGCGTCGCGTCCGGCAGCCCCGCGACCGACTTCGCACTCGCGTTCCTGCAGGAGCTCGCGCGGGCCGGCGTGACCGATGTCGTCGTGAGTCCCGGTTCCCGTTCGCAGGCCCTGGCACTCGCGGCCGTCGCCCTCGAGCGCGCGGGCGGCATCAGCGTTCACGTGCGGCTCGACGAGCGGACGGCCGGGTTCTTCGCGCTCGGTCTCGCGGTCGAGTCCGGTCGACCCGCTGCGGTCGTCACGACCTCGGGCACCGCGGTCGCGAACCTGCACCCTGCCGTGCTCGAGGCACACCACTCCGGCGTGCCGATGATCGTCGTCTCGGCCGACCGGCCCGCCGAACTCCGCGGGATCGGCAGCAACCAGACCACCGTGCAGCCGGGCATGTTCGGGTCGGCCGTCGACTTCGTCCGGGACGTCCAGGCGCCGAGCACCCACGGGGTGGACGACGACGTGCGCGCCACCGTCCGGGCCCTGGTCCGGGAGGCCGTGGCCGCTGCCGCCGGTCACGCAGGGCAGCCCGGCCCGGTCCAGCTCGACCTCGCGTTCCGCGAACCGCTCTCCGCCGGACTCGACGGCGTCGAGGGCGTCCCGGACGACGAGGTCGACCGCGAGTACGCGCTCCGCCGCACGGCCGCAGCGCTGCCGGCGGCGGAACTCGCCCCCGACGACGAGCCGGCCACGGTCGTGATCGCCGGGCACGACGCCGGCGTCGACGCCGAGCGCATCGCGTGGGAGCTCGGAGCGCCACTGCTCGCCGAGGTCTCCAGCGGGGCGCGCTTCGGACGCAACGCCGTCGCGGCCTACCGGGACCTCCTCCGGGACGAGTCCTTCGGCGGTCGTGTGCGCCGGGCCGTCGTGCTCGGGCACCCGACGCTGAGCCGCGAGGTGCCGGCGCTGCTGCAGCGCGCGGACGTCGAGACGATCGTGGTCCGCGGAGCCGGTGCCGACGTGTACGACCCGGCACGGGCCTCCCGGCCGTCGGCGTCCACGCAGGTCGTCTCGGACGTCCGCGTGACCGGACCGACCGGCCCCGCGCACCGCGCCTGGGTCGGACGCTGGGTGGCGGCGAGCCGGTCGCTGCTCGGCGGCGGCGACGCCGGACCGGACCTCGACGCGAAGCGGTCCGCGGACCGCGCCGAACGGAACCGCTTCCTCAAGGACGAGGTCGCGCTGCGCCGTCGTCCGGTGGACCGGGCCATGCTCGCCGCGGCCGTGTGGGGCGTGACGTGGCCGCACGACCGACTGGTCTTCGGGGCGTCCCAGATCATCCGCGAGGCCGACATGACCGTCCCGGGCAAGAAGATCCGGGTGCACGCGAACCGGGGTCTGGCGGGCATCGACGGGACGATCTCGACGGCGCTCGGCATCGCGACCGCGCTCGAGGCCGCGGCCGGCACGGTCGGCACGACCCGCGTCGTCGTCGGGGACCTCACGTTCCTGCACGACCTCGGGGGTCTCGTCACCGGGACCGAGGAACACCGCCCTCGGCTCCAGGTCGTCGTCGGGAACGACGGCGGCGGCGCGATCTTCCGCGGACTCGAGGTCGCCGCGACCACGGCACCCGAGGACATGCGGCGGATGATGACGACGCCGCAGCACGTCGACCTCGAGCGCGTCGTGACCGGGCTCGGGTGGGAGTACCGGCGCGCGGCGACGTGGGGGGACCTGGAGCGCGTGCTGACCGACCCCGCCGGACGTGTGGTCATCGAGGTGCCGCTGGCAGACTGACGGGGTCCGGGGGGCGCCGTTCCTGAGGCCAGCCAGCCCGGCGGCCCCGACGCCCGGCCGGTCGTCCCGGCGCTCAGGCCAGGGCGTCCGTGATCGGTCGGAACTTCAGCCGCGTCTCCGCCACCTCGCGCGCCGGGTCCGAACCGGCGACGATCCCGGCACCGGCCCAGGCACGGACGGTCCCGTCGTCCTCGATCTGCGCGCTCCGCAGGGCGAGCATCCACTCACCGTCACCGGAGGCCCCGAGCCAGCCGACGGGACCGGCGTACCGACCGCGGTCCACGCCCTCGAGCTCGGCGACCAGGCGGACGGCGACGTCGGTCGGGGTGCCCGCGACGGCGGCGGTCGGGTGCAGCGCGTCGGCCACGTCGAGCGCGGTGACCCCGGCGGGCAGCACGGCCTCGACGTCGCTGGCGAGGTGCCACAGGTTCGGCAGCTGCAGCCGGAACGGTTGCGGATCGACGCGGAGGTCGGCAGCGATCGGACGCAGCGAGGCGACGAGGCTCGAGATCGCGAAGGCGTGCTCCTGCAGGTCCTTCACGCTGGCGGCGAGCGTCTCCGCGGCCACGCGGTCGCTCTCCGCGTCGGCACCGCGGGCAGCGCTGCCGGCGAGCACCCGTGCGGTCAGCGTCCGGCCCTCGGTCCGGGCGAGCGTCTCGGGGGTGGCGCCGACGAGCCCGTCGACCGCGAAGGTGACGCAGGACGGGTACGCGGCCGCCAGGTCGAGCAGGACCGCGCGGCGGTCGGCGCCGGGCGGCAGCGTCCCGACCAGGTCCCGCGCCAACACGACCTTCTGCGCGCGGCCGTCCGCGATGGCGCCGACCGCGGCGGCGACCGAGGCGGCGTACGCGTCCTCGTCCACCGCACCCGGGCGGAGCGGCACCGAGACGTGCGGGCCGACGCGGGGGACCGGGACCGACGTGCTCGAGAACGGCAGGGGTGCGGGCGAGTCCGTCGTGTCGATCGCGGTGATCCACGCGCGACCCCGCCGACGGCCGACCACGACACGCGGCACGATGAGCACGCTCGTCGCGTCGGAGTCATCCGCGAAGGCGAACGTCCCGAACGCCACCAGTCCGCTGCCCCGCATGCGCACCGGGTCGTCGACGGTGGCGGCGGCGGTGACGTCGCGCCAGACGGCGGACGCCTCGCGCATCCGACCCGGGCCGGAGAACTCGAACCGGAGCGCCTCGCCGATGCCGACGATCCCGTCCCCGTTCCGCACGAAGGCCAGCGGGTGTTCGGCGAGGGTGTGGCGGAGCACGGCGCCCGGGTCGTCGAGGATCCGGGTCGAGACCGTGAGCGGCTGCACCGCTGTGGCGGGACGGGTCACGCACCGATGCTACGCGCCGACCCGCACGGCGGCCGCCGGGTCCCGGGGCGGGTGTGCACACCGCCGCGCCCGTGCGGGACGCGCCCGGAGTGCTCCACTCCTGCACGGCTGCCGGGAAGCGCCGGGTCGCGGGCTCTAGGATGACCGGGTGAGCAGAGCGGACATGCACAAGCGGCCGGACGAAGTGGCGGCCATGTTCGACGACGTCGCGGCGAAGTACGACCTGACCAACGACATCCTGTCGGCCGGCAACGCCCCGCTGTGGCGCGTCGCGACGGTCAAGGCCGTCGACCCCCAGCCGGGTGAGCGCGTGCTCGACCTCGCGGCGGGGACGGGCACGAGCTCGGCTGCCCTCGCCAAGAAGGGTGCCGAGGTCACGGCACTCGACCTGTCGTCCGGCATGATCGCGGTCGGTCGTGAGCGCCACCCCGAGATCACCTTCGTGGAGGGCGACGCGGAGCACCTGCCGTTCGAGGACGAGTCCTTCGACGCGGTCACGATCTCGTTCGGGCTGCGCAACGTCAACGACCCGATGCAGGCACTCACCGAGATGCTCCGCGTCCTCAAGCCCGGTGGCCGGCTCGTCATCTGCGAGTTCTCGACGCCGCCGTTCGCCGCACTCCGGTTCGGCTACAACACGTACCTCAAGCGCGTGCTGCCGGGCATCGCCAAGCTCTCCAGCAGCAACCCGGCCGCGTACCGCTACCTGGCCGAGTCGATCGAGGCATGGCCCGAGCAGCAGGTCCTCAGCCAGTGGCTCCGCGGCGTCGGCTTCACGATGGTGGCGCACCGCAACCTGACCGCCGGTATCGTCGCGCTGCACCGCGGCCGGAAGCCCGTCGCCGGCAGCGTCCGCGAGTCGGCTGCCCGTCGTGCGAAGGCGCGTCGGGACCACCAGCCGACGGGCGAGCAGCCCCGCGTCGAGCCCGAGGCCCAGGCCTAGGCCCCGCGGCCCAGGTCCCCACCGCCACCTGCGAGTACGGAGCAGCAGTTGAACCCGAGTGTCCCGGTCGCACGACGCGCGCCGAGTCTCCGAGCCTCCCTGGGCATCGGGGAGCGGCTGTTCGCCACCCCCGCGGACCGGCGCTTCATCGCCGCGGTCGACGACGGTCTCGAGCTCGTCGAGCAGGGGCTCGAGGACGCAATGCGCTCCGCCGACACGCTGGCGGACACGACCAGCCGCTACCTGCTCTCCGCCGGCGGCAAGCGCATCCGCCCGACCCTGACGCTCCTCATCGCCCAGCTCGGCGACGGCGTGACCGACCACGTCGTGAAGGCCGCGGTGAGCGTGGAGATGACCCACCTGGCGTCGCTCTACCACGACGACGTCATGGACGAGGCGCCGGTGCGCCGCGGTGTCCCGGCCGCCCACGTCACGTACGGCAACAACATCGCGATCCTGACGGGCGACCTGCTCTTCGCCCGCGCCTCGCTCATCACGGCGGACCTCGGGCCGGAGGGCATCCGCATGCAGGCGGAGACCTTCCAGCGCCTCTGCATGGGGCAGCTGCACGAGACGACGGGCCCGCAGCCCGACGACGACCCGGTCGAGCACTACATCCAGGTCCTCAGCGACAAGACCGGCTCGCTCATCGCCACCGCAGCCCGGGCCGGCGTGATGTTCTCCGGGGCGGACCGCTCGCTGCTCGACGCCGTCGGCACGTTCGGGGAGAAGGTCGGCGTCGCGTTCCAGCTCGTCGACGACGTCATCGACCTCGCCCCGGCGAAGGACAAGACCGGCAAGATCGCCGGCAACGACCTCCGCGCCGGTGTCGACACGCTGCCGCTGCTCCAGCTCCGCCGTCGCGCCTCGGCCGACCCGGGCGCAGCGGCGCTGCTCGCGCGCATCGAGCGCGACGTGCGGGACGCCCCCGACGACGCCGTCCACTCGGAGGCGTACCAGAGCGCGGTCGCCGAACTCCACGACCACGAGGCGACCCGGGCCACCCGGGCCCTCGCCGCCGGTTGGGCCGACGAGGCGGTGGCCGCACTGGCCCCGCTGCCGGACGGCACGGTGAAACGAGCCCTCACCCGGTTCGCGGAGACGGTCGTCGACCGCAGCCGCTGACCCGCGGCGGCGGTCCTCGGCCGCGTCCGCTGACCTGAACGAACTGGAGACCGATCAGTGCCCACCCTCCGACTCGCCATCGTCGGCGCCGGTCCGGCCGGCATCTACGCCGCGGACATCCTCCTGCGGGAGGCACGTGGCTTCGACGTCTCGATCGACCTCTTCGAGCAACTCCCGGCCCCGTACGGGCTGGTCCGGTACGGCGTCGCGCCCGACCACCCGCGCATCAAGGGCATCGTCAACGCGCTCCGCGACGTGCTCGACCGGGGTGACATCCGGATCTTCGGCAATGTGCGGTTCGGTCAGGACATCACCCTCGACGACCTGAAGCGGCACTACAACGCGGTCGTCTTCTCGACCGGCGCCATCAAGGACGCCGACCTCGACATCCCGGGCATCGACCTGGACGGGTCGTACGGAGCCGCGGACTTCGTCAGCTGGTTCGACGGGCACCCCGACGTCCCGCGCACCTGGCCGCTCACGGCGGAGAGCGTCGCGGTGATCGGCAACGGCAACGTGGCCCTCGACGTCTCCCGCATCCTCGCCAAGCACGCCGAGGACCTGCTGCCCACCGAGATCCCGGCGAACGTGTACGAGGGGCTGCGCTCCTCGCCGGTCACGGACGTGCACGTGTTCGGTCGCCGTGGACCCGCGCAGGTGAAGTTCACGCCGCTGGAGCTCCGCGAGCTCGGCGAACTCCGCGACGTCGACATGGTCGTGTACGACGAGGACTTCGACCACGACGAGGCCTCGAAGCTCGCGATCCAGACGAACAAGCAGGTCACCGTCATCGACCGTGTCCTGCAGCAGTGGCGGAAGCGCGAGGTCGGCACGGCCAGCCGCCGCCTGCACCTGCACTTCTACGCGAAGCCACTCGAACTGCTCGGTGACGAGGACGGGAAGGTCCGCGCCATCCGCTACGAGCGCACCCGTCCGGACGGGCAGGGCGGCGTCGAGGGCACGGGGGAGGTCCGGGAGCTGCCGATCCAGGCGCTGTACCGCGCCGTCGGGTACGTCGGTTCGCCGCTGCCCGGCGTCCCGTTCGACGAGCGCTACGGCGTCATCCCGAACCACGAGGGTCAGGTGCTCGACGCCGACGCCACCCCGATCCCGGGCGTCTACGCGACCGGCTGGATCAAGCGTGGTCCGGTCGGCCTCATCGGCCACACGAAGTCCGACGCGATGGAGACCGTGCAGCACATCGTCACCGACCAGGGCAGCTGGTGGACGCCGGAGGACCCGTCCGAGGAGGCCGTCCCGGCGCTCCTCCGCGAACGCGGCGTCGACTTCACCGACCTGGACGGATGGCACGCGCTCGACGAGCACGAGATCGCGCTCGGCGAGGCGGAGGGCCGCGCACGCGTCAAGGTCGTGCCGCGGGACGAGATGATCGACGTCTCGCTCCGCCGCAGCCGCGCCGGGTCCCAGGGCTGACCATGACCGGAACGCGCCCGGCACCCCACACCGGGGTGCCGGGCGCGCCGTCGTCCGGGCGCCTGGTGGGTGTCGACGTCGCCCGTGCGGTCGCACTGCTCGGCATGATGGCGGCGCACGTCGGCGACGTGACCGAGCAGGTCGACTGGGCCGACCCGGCGAGCTGGGGCGCCGTGGTGAACGGGCGCTCGGCGGCGCTGTTCGCCGTCCTCGCCGGGGTGTCGATCGGACTCGTCAGCGGCCGGGAGGCGCCTCCCGGCCCGCCGACGATCGGACGCATCCGGGCACGCCTGGCGCTCCGGGCCGTGGTCGTGGTCGCCGTCGGGCTGCTGCTCATGACGCTCGGCACGCCGGTCTACGTGGTCCTGCCGACGTACGGCGCGCTGTTCCTGCTCGCGCTGCCCGTGCTCCGCTGGCGGCCGTGGGCGTTGTTCGTGCTCGCCGCGGCGTGTGTGCTCGCGTCCGCACCGGTCGTGATCGCGGTCCTGCCCGTGTACGCGGATGCCGGGATGGCCGGGGTGCAGCTCGGACTCGTCTACCCGGTGGTCACGTTCGCCGCGTACGTGTTCGTCGGCCTCGCCGTCGCGCGCACCCGCTCACGAGCGGACGGGACCGACACGGTGCGACAGGTCGTGCTCCTCCTGTCGGCCGCCGGGGTCGCCGCTGCCGCGTACGTCGTCGGTGCGGTGGCCGCGCCCGTGCCCGCGGACACCACCGGTGCGTTCCCGGGGGTGCCCTTCGTGCCGGCTGGCTCGGACACCGGGCAGGCGGTCGCGCAGGTGTTCCTGTCCCCGCGGGACCACTCGTCCTCGATCGTCGACGTCGTCGGCACGGCCGCGGTCGCCGTCGCCGTGATCGCCCTGTGCCGCCTCGTGTTCGACGGACACGGTCCGGTCCTCGCGCGGGTCGCGTTCCCGCTGGCCGCCGTCGGGTCGATGCCGCTCAGCGTCTACGCGCTGCACCTCGTCGTCATCGCGGCGTGGCCGGACCTGCCGCACGGGCCGACGACCTGGTGGGCGTTCACCGTCGGGGCCGTGCTGTTCGCGATGGCCTGGCGGACCTTCCTCGGCCGCGGACCGCTCGAACGGCTGACCGCGGCCGTCGCGTCGGTGGTGCCCCTCCGCCCCGCTACTGCAGCGCTGCGGTGAGCCGCGCGATGTTGTCGAACACCCGCGACCGGCGGGGCCGCGCGAGCCACTCGTCGAGCGTGAGCTCGCGGCTCGCGGCTCGGT
The DNA here is from genome assembly GCF_003224415.1 of Curtobacterium sp. MCBD17_023. Classification (NCBI taxonomy): domain Bacteria; kingdom Bacillati; phylum Actinomycetota; class Actinomycetes; order Micrococcales; family Microbacteriaceae; genus Curtobacterium; species Curtobacterium sp. MCBD17_023. The sequence continues at coordinate 238,636 of NZ_QKLJ01000003.1, read as the reverse complement.
AGTCGTCCTGCACCCCGCGCAGGGCCTGGACGAACGTGCGGCCACGCACCATGACGGAGATCTCGAGGTTCAGCGTGAAGGAGCGCATGTCCATGTTGCTCGACCCGATCACGGCGACGTCGTCGTCGATCGTGAAGTGCTTCGCGTGCAGCACCGTCGGCGCGCGGTACAGCCAGATCCGCACGCCCGCTCGCAGCAGCCCCTCGTAGTAGGAGCGCTGGGCGTGCCAGGTCATGGCGTGGTCGCCGATCTCCCCGACGAACAGCTCGACCTGCACCCCGCGCTGGGCCGTCGTCGTGATGGCGTACAGCATCGAGTCGTCCGGCACGAAGTACGGGGACGTGATCGTCACCCGCTCCTGCGCCGAGTACAGCAGCGCGTTGAAGAGGCGGAGGTTGTTCTCGCCGTCGAACCCGGGACCGGACGGGACGACCTGGCAGTCGAGGGCGTCCGCGCGATCGGCACGGTGCACGGGATCGCTCTCCCGCAGCAGGAGTTCGTCGGTCTCGCTGTACCAGTCCGTGACGAACAGCGCGTTGATGCCTGCGACGACCGGACCCTCGAAGCGGGCGAACAGGTCGCGCCAGCGCAGGCCACGGTCGATGTTCGCCTTGAGGTCGTACGACCGGTCGATGAGGTTCTGGGACCCCGTGAACGCCACCGAACCGTCGACGACCAGGATCTTGCGGTGGTTGCGGAGGTCGGGACGCTGGAACTTCCCCTGCAGCGGCTGCAGCGGCAGCATGAGGTTCCACTCGATGCCGGCCGCGTCGAGGAACGCGAGCGTCTCCTTGAAGTGCGGGTAGCTCTTGCTCGCCCAGTGGTCCATGAGGAACCGGACGGTCACGCCGCGAGCCCGCGCCCGCGCCAGGGACTCGAAGAACGGCCGCGTGGTGGGGTCGAGCGAGGCGATGTAGAACTCGACGTGCACGAACCGTCGCGCGTCGTCCACGGCGGTGGTCATCTCGGCGAACGCGTCGTCGTAGTGCGGGTACAGCTCGGCCTGGTTGCCACCGACCAGCGGCATCGCTCCGAGCTGACGGTTCAGGCGGGTGATGCTCTCGAGCCACGCCGGCCACAGGTGGTCGCGGCGGACGCGCTCGATGCCCTCGGTCTGCTCGAGGATGTAGCGGTTGATCTCGGTCTGCTTCTCCCGACGGGAGCGGGGCAGCTTCGTCGACCCGAGGACGAGGAACAGGATGAACCCGATGTACGGGATCAGGAAGATGGCGAGCAGCCAGCCGGTCGCGGTCTGCGGCTTGCGGTCGATCGGGACGTAGATGAGCGAGAACGCCCGGATCGCCAGGTCCAACAGGATGAGGACGACGACGAGTGCGACGACGAGCCAGTGCTCCACGGTGTCGGGTGCGGGGAGGGGCGGGCGGTCAGCGGAAGTTGATGAACTGGAGCGGCACGTCGAACTCTTCGCCCTTGAGCAGCTGGATCGTCTGCTGGAGGTCGTCGCGGCTCTTCGAGGACACGCGGAGCTCGTCGCCCTGCACCTGGCTCTTCACGCTCTTCGGCGCTTCTGCCCGGATGAAGGCGCCGATCTTCTTGGCGACGTCCTGCTCGATGCCGTTCTTGAACGACACGTCGATGCGGAACTCCTTGCCGGACGGGTACGGGTCACCCGCGTCGAGGCTCTTCAGGCTGATGCCGCGCTTGATCGCCTTCGTCTGGAGCACGTCGAGGACGGCCAGGGCACGCTCCTCGGTCGAGGCCTTGATGAGCACGTCCTCGCCGCTGAACGCGACCGATGCACCGACTCCCTTGAAGTCGTAGCGTTGCTCGATCTCCTTCGCCGCCTGGTTGAGGGCGTTCTCCGCCTCCATCTTGTCGACCTTGCTGACCACGTCGAAGGAGCTGTCTGCCATGCCCGACAGCCTATCCGGCAGCAGGACGCCGCGTTCCTCCGGGCCGCACGGCTGTGGAGGACGCCGGTCCGGTCCGCGACCGGTGGCGTGGTGGCCCGGCACACCCCCGGACGGGCCGCCTGGAGGCCCGGTCCGCCCCCGCCTCGCGGCTGCGGCGGCGACCGTGGTCGCGAGCACCGCCGGACATCGGCTATGCTCTTCACCGCGCCTTCGGTCGGTGACGACACGGGCCGGGTGCGCACATGGCGAGTTACCCAAGCGGCCAAAGGGATCTGACTGTAAATCAGCCGGCGTATGCCTCCGGGGGTTCGAATCCCTCACTCGCCACCGTCCAGCAGGAAGCTGGGAGCACGGCCCCGTCTCCGGACGGGGCCGTTCGTGTTCCCGCCCCCGATCGTGATCCCGGTGCCATCCGTGTCCCCGCGGCTCTCCTCGATCGCGGTCCGTCCGCGTTCCGATGCGGTCCGTGTCCCGGTGCGGTCCGTGTCCCGGGCACGGCTGGTCCGCGGGCGGCCTGGGGCAGGATCGAGGGCATGACAGACGCCCAGATCGTCACCGACGCCCCTGACACCCTCGCCGACCTGGCCGAGTCGATCGCCCGCGAGGCCGCCGCGCTCGCCGTGCGTCGACGCGCGGAAGGCGTCGAGGTCGCCGACCGCAAGTCGAGCATCGCCGACGTCGTCACCGCCGCCGACCGGGAGGTCGAGACCCTCATCCGGCGACGCATCGCCGAGGCCCGGCCCGACGACGCCTTCCTCGGCGAGGAGTCCGGGGCCGCCGCCGGTGCGTCCGGCCTCACCTGGGTGGTCGACCCGATCGACGGCACGGTCAACTACCTGTACGGCAGCCCGGCCTACGCGGTGAGCATCGCGGTCGTGCGCGGTGTCCCCGACCCGGCACTGTGGGAACCGGTCGCCGGGGTCGTCATCGCGCCCGCGACCGGGCAGGTGTACCGCGCGGTGGCCGACGGCGAAGCGACCCTCGACGGGCGGCCCCTCGCGGTCGCCGCCCCGGCGTCCCTGGCGGAGACCCTCGTCGCGACCGGCTTCGGCTACACCGCCGACCGGCGGTGGGAGCAGGCCGCGGTCCTCGCCGGGCTCATCACCGAGGTGCGGGACGTGCGCCGCGGGGGAGCGGCCGCGCTCGACTGCTGCGCGGTCGGGGCCGGGACGGTCGACGCCTACTACGAGCGGGGCATCAACCCGTGGGACATGGCGGCCGGCTCGATCGTCGCCGCTGCCGCGGGGGCCGTCGTCCGGACGTGGGAGGCCGGCGACACGCGGTCCTTCCTGTTCGCCGCGCCGAGCATCGCGGAGGACCTCGTCACCCTCGTCCGCACGCTCGAGGAGGACGTCCTCGGGGACTGAGCGACGCCACCCGCTCTGGGGGTCCTGCACGGACGACCACACGACTGGCGGGGAGCACCGACCTTTGCTAGCGTTCTGGAGTCCCGTTACCTGCTCGTTACCGACGAGCGCCCGTGCCTCGAACTCAGGATCGCTACCGAACACATGCTCGACTCCTCGCAGACGCCCACGACCATCGACCGCGACGCCTCCCAGGCGACGCCGTCCGTGCACCTGACGAGACGAGCTCGGATCGAAGCCGAACGCGCTGCCGCCAAGCCGAGCCGTCGTCGGAACGATGCTGTCCGTCCCGCAGCGACCGCGTCGAACGGATCGACCTCGCAGGACTCCGGTCCGGTGACCCCGCCGGCTCCCTCGTCCCCGGTGCTCCCCGCCTCGAGTGCGGCACCCCGCACCCCGCCGGCGCCGGCGTCCCCGGTGGTCGCTCCGCTGGCGGAGGCCGCCCCGGTGTCCCGTCGTGCCGCCACGGCTCCGCTCGGTGCCGTGTCCGACCGCCCGACGTCCTCGGAGCGGTCCGCCGCCCGGGAGCGCGGCGTCGGCGCGCAGCGTTCCTCCGGAGCGAAGCGTGCCGGACGTCCCGTCGGACCGAAGCGCGCCGCGAGCACGACGGCGCCTGCAGCGGTTCGGACGACGCCCGCCGCCGGTGCCCGCGTCGACCGGGCCACCCGGCACATCGCCCGCTCCACCGCGGCGACCCCGCGTCCGGGCCACGGCGCCTCGTTCCGCCGGACGGCCTCGGGCGTCACGGTCGTCGGTGCGCTCCTGTTCACCGCGGGGCTCGTCGTGTCGACCTCGCTCCCCGCGCAGGCGCTCTACGTGCCGCAGCCCGGCGCCGCGACCGTCCGTGCCTCCGTGCAGGAGGTCCAGTCACTCTCCGTCGGCGACGCCGTCGAGGGCTCGGTCGACCGCGACGCCTACACGGTCTCGCAGGTGCAGCGCGTCGTCCGCCCGAAGTCCGGCGTTGCCACGAGCGGGGTCGCCGGCGCAGCGGGGGTGGCCACCGCTCCCGGCACGAGCGTCGCCGGGGACACGTCGGGCGCCATCCGCTGGCCGTTCCCGACGGCCGTGCCGATCTCCTCCGGCTTCGGCGGTCGCCAGGTCGCCGGTTGCTCGTTCTGCTCGACCTTCCACCAGGGTGTCGACTTCGCTCCCGGGGCCGGCACGCCGATCGGCGTCGTCGCGGACGGCACCGTCATCAAGGTCCAGGCGAACGACGGTGCGTTCGGCAACGACGTGTGGGTCGAGCACGACGTCGCTGGCAAGAAGTTCGTCAGCGTCTACGGACACATGCTCGACAACTCGTTCGAGGTCGTCCAGGGCCAGCAGGTGAAGGTCGGGGACATCCTCGGTCTCGTCGGCAGCACGGGCAACTCGACGGGCCCGCACCTGCACCTCGAGATCCGCATCGACGGCGTCCCCGTGGACCCGCTGGCGTGGCTCGAGGCCAACGCGGAGTAGTCCGCACGGACGCCGTCCGCACGCACGACGTGCACGCGGTCGGTGTCCACGAGGACGGCGCGCCCGGGCGTCACGGTCGGTTCCAGACCAGCGTCGGGGGTCTGCTATCCTCGTGTGGTGCCGCTCGCGGTACTCGCCCCGATAGCTCAGTGGTAGAGCACTTCCATGGTAAGGAAGGGGTCGTCAGTTCAATCCTGACTCGGGGCTCCGACTCGCAGTGTGATCACTCCCGCAGTGCTGATCACCGCGGATCCCTGGCGGGGTAGCTCAGTTGGTTAGAGCACACGGCTCATAATCGTGGTGTCGCGGGTTCAAGTCCCGCCCTCGCTACCAGTGGTACCGGCACGGTCGGTACCGTTCAGAACGATCGCAACGACGGGAAGCCCGGCGCACCAGCGCCGGGCTCTCGTCGTTGCCGGCTCTCCGACCCCAGGTCGCGCCGGCGCGTCGGCGGTCAGTAGTCGCGGACCGTGATGCCGGAGGTGTCCAGCCGGTCCGTGCGGTGCACCAGGACCCCGCCGTCGTGCAGGCTCGCCTCGACCAGGGCGGCCGTCCGGTGCCAGGCTGCGTGGCGACGTCGGGCGCCGATCGGTCCGCCGGCCACCGCGGCGCCGTGGTCGGCGTGCCGCAGCGTCAGCACGGCGTGCCCCGGGGTCGACGACAGCGCGAGCTCGTACCGGCGGTACTGCCGCGCGGGGTGCACGAGGGCGCCGAGGAGCGCGGTGAGGACACGGTCGCCGCTCGACACGACGAGTCGGTCGCCCCCGTGGGTGACACGATGGCCGTCGGCGCGCAGGGCCGTCCCGACGAGTTCGACGGCGGTGCCCCGGTCGTCCTCGCGCACCGCGTACTCGGTCGTCGTCTCCATGGCCACTCCCGCCGGACCCGCCCGGCCGCCCCCCGACCGGTGTCGCCAGCATAACCGATGCAAACTCATCTAAGCCCCGTGTCCGAGCGGCTCGGTAGACTGCCGTGGTGTCAGTGAACCCCGAGCTCGTCGGCAGGACGTTCCCGCCGGCCCCGCCGTACCTGGTCGGTCGTGAGAAGGTGCGTGAGTTCTCCCGTGCCGTCTTCGCGACGAACCCGATCCACTCCGACCCCGAGGCCGCCCGTGCTGCGGGTCACGCCGACGTGGTCGCGCCGGCGACCTTCGCGGTCGTCGTGCAGGAGGCCACGCTCGCACAGCTCCTCGCCGAGCCGGACGGTGGCATCGACTTCTCCCGTGTCGTGCACGGTGCGCAGGAGTTCGCCTACGAGCGTCCGATCGTCGCCGGGGACGAGCTCACCGCCACACTGCGGGTGACGAGCGTGAAGACCCTCGGCGGCAACGCCATGGTCACCGCCGAGTCCGCGGTCGTCGACGCGGACGGCGCGCCCGTCGTCACCGCCACGTCCACCCTGGTCGTCCGAGGAGATGACGCATGACCGACACCACGTCCGGGCTCGAGGTCGGTGCGGTCGTCGCCGAGCGGCAGGTCCACCTCACCCGCGACTCGCTCGTCCGCTACGCCGGGGCCTCGGGGGACTTCAACCCCATCCACTACCGGGACGACGTCGCGGCGGAGGTCGGCCTCCCCGGTGTCCTGGCGCACGGCATGCTGACCATGGGCCTCGCGGTCCAGCCGGTGTCCGAGTGGCTCGGTGACCGCGGCTGGGTCGCCTCCTACGGCGTCCGTTTCACCCGCCCCGTCGTCGTCGACCCGCGGGACGGTGCCGACGTCGGCGTCGTCGCGAAGGTCGGCACGCTCGACGAGCAGGGCCGCCCCCGCCGCATCGACCTCACCGTGACCGCCGCCGGGCAGACCGTGCTCGGCAAGGCGCAGGTCACGGTGGCGTTCCACTGACCGTGGCGGAGACGACGCTCGCCGAGCTCACCACCCTGCGCGTCGGCGGTCCCGCCGGCCGCCTGCTCGTCGCCGAGACCACCGAGGACCTCGTCGCGCACGTGGTCGACGCCTGGTCGGACGACGACTGGCTCGTGGTCGGCGGCGGCAGCAACCTGCTCGTGGCCGACGGGGGCTTCCCCGGGACCGTCGTGGTGGTCCGCACGCGGGGCGTCACGCACGAGGCGGACGAGGACGGCGTCACCGTGCGCGTGGCGGCGGGGGAGCCGTGGGACGAGTTCGTCGCCACCACCGTGGCGCGCGGGTGGACCGGACTGGAGGCCCTGAGCGGCATCCCGGGCACGGTCGGCGCGTCCCCCGTGCAGAACATCGGTGCTTACGGAGTCGAGCTGTCCGACGTGCTCACCGCGGTCGAATTCCTCGACGCCGAGACCGGCGAGCGGTCCTGGGTCCCGGCGGCCGAGCTCGCGCTCGGCTACCGCACGAGCACGCTCAAGCACGGGCGGCGCGGCGCCGTCCTGACGGTCGAGTTCCGGCTCGGGACCGCGACCGCGGACGGTGTGCCGGTGCGCTACGCGCAGCTCGCCGGGTCGCTCGGTGTCGAGCTCGGCACCCGGGTCGCGCCGGCCGACGTCCGGGCCGAGGTCCTCCGTCTGCGCTCCTCGAAGGGCATGGTCCTCGACGACGCCGACCCGGACACCTGGAGCGCCGGGTCGTTCTTCACGAACCCGATCGTCTCGCGGGGCTTCGCCGAGACCATGCCGCTCGACGCGCCGCGGTGGCCCGCCGGGGACGACGTGAAGCTCAGTGCCGCGTGGCTCATCGAACACGCCGGCGTGCACCGCGGCTACGGCGTGCCGGGCTCCTCCGCGGCGATCTCCACGAAGCACACGCTCGCCCTGACGAACCGCGGGGGAGCGACGGCTGCCCAGGTCGCCGAGCTCGCCCGCTACGTGCAGGTGACCGTGGCGAACCGCTTCGGCGTCACCCTGGTGCCGGAGCCGGTCGTCGTCGGGGACCTGCTCGACTGAACGAGCGCGTCCCCGACGGTCAGCCGAAGAGCCGGGCCAGGCGCGCCACGCCCTCGGCGATGTCGTCGTCGCCGAGGGCGTAGGACAGGCGGAGGTACCCGGACGGACCGAACGCCTCGCCCGGGACCACCGCGACCTCGGCGTGCTCGAGGACGAGATCGGCCAGCTCGAGCGTGGTCGTCGGCGTCGAACCGGCCCACTCACGACCGAGCAGTGCCGTGACGTCGGGGTAGACGTAGAAGGCGCCCTCCGGCTCCGGCGTCACGAACCCGGGGATGGCGTTGAGCCCGGCGACGATGGCCTTCCGGCGACGGTCGAAGGCGTCGCGCATGGCGGTGACCGGCTCCTGCGGCCCGGTGAGCGCCGCGATCGCCGCACGCTGCGAGACGTTCGACACGTTCGAGGACAGGTGCGACTGCAGGTTCGACGCGGCTTTCACGGCGTCGGCCGGGCCGATCATCCAGCCGACCCGCCAGCCGGTCATGGCGTAGGTCTTGGCGACGCCGTTCACCAGGATCGTGGTGTCCGCGAGCGCGGGCACCTGCTCGAGGATGCCGGAGAACCGGATGCCGTCGTAGACCAGGTCCTGGTAGATCTCGTCGCTGATCACCCAGATCCCGTGCTCGAGCGCCCATTCGCCGATGGCGCGGGTCTGCTCGGCGGAGTACACCGCGCCGGTCGGGTTCGAGGGGGAGCAGAACAGCAGGGCCTTCGTCCGCGGGGTGCGCGCGGCCTCGAGCTGCTCGACGGTCACGAGGTAGCCCTGGTCGCTGCCGGCGAAGACGTCGACGGGCACACCACCGGCGAGACGGACCGCTTCGGGGTAGGTGGTCCAGTACGGCGCGGGGAGGAGGACCTCGTCGCCCTCGTCCACGACGGTCTGGAACGCCTGGTACACCGCCTGCTTGCCGCCGTTCGTGACGATCACCTGGGCGGGGTCGACCGTGATGCCGGAGACGCGGGCCGTCTTGTCGGCGATCGCACGCTTGAGCTCCGGCAGGCCCGTCGCCGGTGTGTACCGGTGGTTCGCCGGGTCCTGTGCCGCCGCGACGGCCGCGTCGACCACGTGCTGCGGGGTCGCGAAGTCCGGCTCACCGGCAGCGAAGGAGATGACCGGACGGCCGGCGGCCTTGAGCGCCTTGGCCTTGGAGTCGACCTTCAGCGTCGCCGACTCCGCGATGGCGGCGATCCGCGACGCGATGCGCGGCCGATCGGTGGTCGGGGCCGCGTCGGTGGTCGGGCGGTCGGTGGGCTGCGGGTTGACGGCGTCGGTGCTCACGGGGCCAGCCTAGCGACGCGCCGCGCCGGAGCACCCGCCAAGTGGACACCGTCGCCGCGACTCCCGTACACTGTCCTGCGGCGGTCGAAGTCCGCCGGATCATGCGCTCCGTCGCAGATCCGGAGGCCCCTCCCGGGTCGACGGACTCGCCACCAGGAACATCCGGCACCCCCCGGGGTGGGTCGTTCCGAAGGGCGGTGGCTCAATTGGTAGAGCAGCGGTCTCCAAAACCGCAGGTTGCAGGTTCAAGTCCTGTCCGCCCTGCACATCGGGAAGGGTAGAAGTGGCGAGCAAAGAAGTGGAGACGACGGACGACGTCGTCGCCCAGGCGAAGGTCGATCGCGCTCAGCGGCGCGGTCCGTTCGCCGCGATCGCGCTGTTCATCCGCCAGGTCTTCGGCGAGCTGCGCAAGGTCGTCACCCCGACCCGCAAGGAACTCTTCAGCTACACGGGCGTCGTGCTCGTGTTCGTCGTCGTCATGATGATCCTCGTGTCGGTCCTCGACTTCGTGTTCGGTCTCGGCGTCGGCTACGTGTTCGGCAACGGCCCCACGGCCTGACCCAGCCGGCATGAACCCCGGCGCACCGGATCCCTGGCGCGCACGGACTGACCGCAGGTCCGACCGTTCCGGTCCTCCTCGGGGTACGGTCTCCCGGAGACGGCGACCCGTTCCCCGCCCGGAACGCGAGTGCCAACCCGATCCGCACCATCGAACGGAAAGAACCGACTGTGTCTGACTACTCCCGCGACGACATCGACCTCGCGACCGCTGCCGAGCAGTCTTCCGAGGTCGAGGAGAACCAGGAAGGCGACGTCGAGACGAGCGAGCTCCGTTCGACGGACTCCGCCGAGGAGCGCGCGATCTCCGTCGACGACGAGGACGACGAGTCCCTCGGCCTGAGCGACGAGCCGGACGACGGCACCGTCGCCGCCGAGTTCGACGAGACGCTGGGCGCCCTGGCCGAGGCCCGCGACCCCGAGGCCGACGCGGTGGTCGACGACGCGCTCGAGATCGACACCGCCGACGAGGCAGAGGCCGCCGTCGAGGCCGTCGAGGACGAGGAGGAGTCCGAGCTCGAGGACGAGACCGCTGCGGAGGCGAACGCCACGATCGCGGCCGAGGAAGCCGCCGACGCGCTCGAGGACGACGCGGACGCCGAGCCGGTCGAGGCCGACCCGTACGACGCCTTCAAGGCCGAGCTCCGGATGAAGCCGGGCAAGTGGTACGTCATCCACTCCTACGCGGGCTTCGAGCGCCGCGTGAAGGCGAACATCGAGAACCGCATGGTCTCGATGTCGATGGAGGACTACATCTACCAGGCCGAGGTCCCGATGGAGGACGTCGTCGAGATCAAGAACGGGCAGCGCAAGCTGGTCACCCGCGTCCGGATCCCCGGCTACGTGCTCGTCCGCATGGACCTCAACGAGGACTCGTGGTCCGTCGTCCGGCACACCCCGGGTGTCACCGGCTTCGTGGGGAACGCCCACAACCCGACGCCGCTCCGTTTCGACGAGGCGTTCGGCATGCTGAAGTCCCTGGTGCAGGTCGCCGAGGCCGCTCCGACCAAGGGCGGCTCGAAGTCCGGCGGTGCCGCGCAGGCCCAGCCGCAGGCCGAGGTCGACTTCGAGGTCGGCGAGACCATCACCATCAAGGAAGGCTCGTTCGCGGGCCTGCCGGGTTCGATCTCCGAGATCAAGCCGGAGAGCGGCAAGCTCACCGTCCTCGTCTCGCTGTTCGAGCGCGAGACCCCGGTCGAGCTCAGCTTCGACCAGGTCACGAAGCTCTAGTACTGGCGAACGTCCAGTACACTGTCTGAGTTTGGGTCCGCGCGCCTCGTGCGCTGCGGATCCGTGACCGCGATCCGGATCCGCCGGAGACGCGGGAGAGTGCACGGGTCCCCGTGCGTTCGAATCCAGGAGGAAACGGAACATGGCACCGAAGAAGAAGGTCACGGGCCTGATCAAGCTGCAGATCAACGCGGGCGCCGCCAACCCGGCACCGCCGATCGGTCCGGCGCTCGGTCAGCACGGCGTGAACATCATGGAGTTCTGCAAGGCGTACAACGCCCAGACCGAGTCGCAGCGCGGCAACGTCATCCCGGTGGAGATCACCGTCTACGAGGACCGTTCGTTCACGTTCATCCTCAAGACCCCGCCGGCCGCCGAGCTGATCAAGAAGGCAGCGGGTGTGAACAAGGGTTCCGCGACGCCGCACACGGTGAAGGCCGGACGCATCACGGCGGACCAGATCCGTCAGATCGCCGAGACCAAGCAGGCCGACCTGAACGCCAACGACATCGAGCAGGCGACGAAGATCATCGCCGGCACCGCTCGTTCGATGGGCATCACGGTCGAGGCCTGAGCCTCACCCCACACACCCCAGTACTCACCGTGGGAGAGCCGCGCCGGCTCGCCAACCACGTATCTCGCAAGGAGACCACCATGGCGAAGAAGTCCAAGGCGTACCGCGTCGCGGCCGCGAAGATCGAGGCCGACAAGTTCTACACCCCGACCGAGGCAGTCGCCCTCGCGAAGGAGACCGGCTCGGCGAAGACCGACTCCACCGTCGAGGTCGCGCTGAAGCTCGGCGTCGACCCCCGCAAGGCGGACCAGATGGTGCGCGGCACCGTCATCCTCCCGCACGGCACCGGCAAGACCGCCCGCGTCATCGTCTTCGCGACGGGTGCAGCCGCTGAGGCCGCCATCGCCGCCGGCGCCGACGAGGTCGGTGGCGACGAGCTCATCGCGAAGGTCGCCGAGGGCTACACCTCGTTCGACTCCGCGGTCTCGACCCCGGAGCTCATGGGCAAGGTCGGTCGTCTCGGCAAGGTCCTCGGCCCGCGCGGTCTCATGCCGAACCCGAAGACCGGCACCGTGACGCCGAACGTGGCCCAGGCCGTGAACGACATCAAGGGCGGCAAGATCGAGTTCCGCGTCGACAAGCACGCGAACGTGCACTTCGTCGTCGGCAAGGCCTCGTTCACCCCGGAGCAGCTCGACGAGAACATCACCGCCGCGCTCGACGAGGTCGTCCGCCTCAAGCCGAGCGCTGCCAAGGGCCGCTACATCATGAAGGGCGCCGTCTCGACGACCTTCGGCCCGGGCATCCCGCTGGACGTCAACGTCCTGGCCTGATCCACGGCTCCACACGAACGGCCCGCACCGGAAGGTGCGGGCCGTTCGTCGTTCCACACGCCCTCGGGGTCCCCGCTACCGTTGTGGGGTGCGGACCTTCGTGAACAGCCTGCGACTCGTGGTCGCCGTCGTCGCCGTCGCCGCGGTGGTGACCGACCTGCAGGGCGCGCTGCGCGACGACTTCGTGTTCTGGGACTTCTTCGGGTACTTCACGAACCAGTCGAACCTGCTCGTCGCGGTGGTGTGGACGCTGACCGTCGTCGCGGCGTTCGGCGACCGTCCGACCGGCCGTCGGCTCGACCTGTTCCGCGGTGCGGCCACGGTGTACATCGCGACGACCGGGCTCGTCTACAACACGCTCCTGGCAGAGGTCGGCCAACCGCTGGGGGCGTCCTGGTCGAACGACGTCGTGCACCGCTGGGTGCCGCTGATCGTGGTGCTCGACTGGGTGCTGTTCTCGGACCGGAGCCGGCTGCTGTTCCGGGACGTGTGGTGGTTCCTCGTCTACCCGGCGGTCTGGCTCGTGGTCGTCGTCACCCGCGGCGCCACCGACGGTTGGGTGCCGTACCCGTTCCTCGACCCCGCATCCGGCTACGGGGCCGTGGCGCTGTACTGCCTCGGTGTGGCCGTGTTCATCGGGCTGATGGGACTCGTCGTCGTGGCGCTGAGTCGGCTCCGGGTGGTGCGGGTCAGCGAGCGTCGCGCAGGCGGTCGAGCACGAGGTCGGCGAGCACGATGAGCCCGCGGATCGCGTCGTCGTCGCGGTCGATCCAACGGCACTCCGGCTCGTCGGCGACCGGCACGAAGTCGTCGTGCGTCTCCCAGACGAACAGCGTGCGGTCCGCGCCGAGCACGTACTGCTGCCACCAGACCTGTCGCATGTAGTGCCGTGGGACGCGCTTCCAGCCGGACGAGGTCGTCTTGATCTCGGCGAGGAGGAGCCGGCCGTCACGGTCCTGTCCGACACCGTCGGGCGTCGCCAGGTGCGCTCGGTTCGTGGCGGCGTGGAACAGGTGGGCCGACGGCAGGATCCCGTGCGTGGCGGCCACCCACGAGGCGATGACGGGCTCCCGCTCCTTGCCGTGCTCGGTGTAGACGTTGCCGGCGAACCGGGAGCCGTAGCGCTTGTCCGCGACGACGGCGTCGACGGCGCGGAGCGAGGCGAGGCGTGCGACGTCGGTGGCGGTGATCCCCATCGCCCGCGCGCGGAGCCAGGCGACCCGGTCCGACGAATGCGCGACGATGCGCTCGGTGTGCCCGCGCAGGGACGTGAACGCGTTGCGGCTCGGCCGTGCCGGCGCGGACGGTGACGTGCCGGAGCCGGGCTGGGCCTCCCACCCGTCATCCAGGTCGCCCCACAGGGTGGGCTGCACGATCGTCACCGGATGATTGTCCACCCGACCACCGGCACCGGCGAAACCGGCGCGCGGCCGATCCGGCGCGCTGGCAGGTCACCGCGCTCAGGAAACGAGCTGCCGCCCCTCGGACAGGGTGACCAGTTCGTCCACGCCGGCGGGGGAGAGGGCGTACGCGATGGCCAGGGCTGCCGCGCCCTGCAGCGCGGCGATCGAGCCGGCGCGGGACTGCGCGATGACGAGGTGTTCGGTGGCGAGCGGCATCGACCGGGAGTACACGACCTCCCGGACACCCGCGAGCAGGTGCTCTCCGGCCTGCGTGATCGAGCCACCGAGCGCGATGACCGACGGGTTGATCAGCGAGACGCACGTGGCGAGCACCTCCCCGATGTCGCGGCCGGCCTGCCGGACGGCACCGATCGCGTCGATGTCCGAACGGCCCACGAGGTCGATGACGTCCGCGCTGGTGTGCACGTCGTGTCCCTTGGCGCGGAGGGCCCTGGCGATCGCCGGGCCGGAGGCGACGGCCTCCAGACACCCGGTGTTGCCGCAGTGGCACGGCACGTCCCCGGCGCGCGAGACCCGGACGTGCCCGATGTCCCCGGCGGTGCCCTGGGCGCCGCGTTGCAACCGTCCCTCGGACACGATGCCCGAGCCGATGCCGGTGGCGACCTTCACGAACAGCAGGTGGTCGAGGTCCGGCCAGCCGTGCGCCCGCTCGCCGAGTGCGGCGATGTTCACGTCGTTGTCGACGAGCACGTGCGCGCGGACGTGCTGCCGGAGCCAACCGGGCACGTCGAAGCCGTCCCAGCCCGGCATGATCGGCGGGTTCGCAGGACGACCGGTGGAGAACTCGACGGGACCCGGCAGGCCGATGCCGATCGCGATGACGTCGTCGCGTGCCCGGCCGACCGAGTCGAGGAGCTCGTCGACGACGCCGATCAGCCACTCGAGCGTCGGAACGGGTCCGGCCGCGATGTCGATGCTCGCGTCACGCGTCGCGAGCGGGGTGCCGACGAGGTCCGTCACCGCGACCCGGCCGTGCGAGGCGCCGAGGTCGGCCGCGACGACGAGCCGCGCGGCGGGACGGAGGGCGATCTGGGCGGGTGGACGACCGCCCGTGGACGCCGCGGTGTCGACCGCCCCGACGAGTCCGACGTCGGCGAGGGCGTCGAGCCGCACGCCGATGGTCGAGCGGGCCATCCCCGTCAGGGCGGCGAGCTCGCCACGGGTTCGCGGCACACCGTCACGCAGGATCTGGAAGAGCTCACTCGTCCCGACCGGCGGCGACGTTGCCGTCCGAGTCATGTCGACCATGTCCGGAGTGAACCACACATCCTCCGAGCCACGCAACGAAGGTCGTCGAACTCGTTCGAACTTCTGCTTGACCGCCGACAGAAGCACCCATAGTGTGACGATCGGTCAGTGACGACCACGTCTCGATGAGGAGAACACACGGTGACCCAACCGCTCTCGGTCCAGCTGTACACAGTGCGTGACGCGCTGTCGGCGGACCTCCCCGGAACCCTGGCGACGATCGCCGACATCGGTTTCACGAACGTCGAACTCTTCGGCTTCGTCGACCGTGCGGACGAGTACGCGGCCGCCCTGCAGCAGGCCGGCCTGGTCGCGCCGAGCGGGCACGCACGTCTCCTGGACGCCGACGAGCAGGACCTCGAGCGCATCCTGGCCGCGAGCGTCACGGTCGGCCTCGGCACGCTCATCGACCCGCACGTGGACGAGGCCCGCTGGACCACCCGCGAGGACGTCGAGGCGATCGCCCGCCAGTTCAACGAACTGGTCCCGCGCGCCGCCGACCGTGGCCTCGTGCTCGGCTACCACAACCACGCCTTCGAGTTCTCGAACCGCATCGACGGCACGAGCGCCTTCGAGGTCTTCGCCGGCGCCCTCGCCGACGACGTCGTCCTCGAGCTCGACACCTACTGGGCGAAGGTCGGCGGGGACGACCCGGTGGCCGTCCTCGGGCGGCTCGGCGACCAGGTCCGCTTCCTGCACGTCAAGGACGGCGACGGCTCGCACGACGACAAGCAGCAGGTCGCCGTCGGCACCGGCGTCATGCCGGTCCGGGACATCATCGCGGCCGCGCCCGAGGCGCAGCAGGTCATCGAGCTCGACGACCACGACGGCGACGTCGTCCAGGCCGTCCGCGACTCGTACGCCTTCCTCGCCGGAGCGGACGCATGAGCGCCGCGGGCCGCGTGGGCGTCGGCGTCATCGGCGCCGGGGTCATCTCCGACCAGTACCTGTCGAACCTCACCGTCTTCCCCGACGTCGAGGTGCTGTTCATCGCCGACATCGACCTGCCCCGGGCGGCCTCGCAGGCCGAGAAGTGGGGCGTCGCCGGATCGGGCACCGTCGAGGAGCTCCTGGCGATCGACGACATCGAGATCGTCGTGAACCTCACGATCCCCGCGGCGCACGTCGAGGTGGCGCTGCAGGCGCTCCGCGCCGGCAAGCACGTCTGGGGCGAGAAGCCCTACGCGCTCGACCGGCAGAGCGCGGCGGAGCTGCGCGACGCCGCGGTCGCGGCCGGCCGCACCGTGTCGGTCGCGCCGGACACGTTCCTGGGGGCGGGCCTCCAGACCGCACTCCGCACGATCCGCGACGGTCGCATCGGCACGCCGCTGAACGGGCTGACCCTCTTCCAGAGCCCCGGCCCGGAGTCCTGGCACCCGAGCCCCGAGTTCCTCTTCGCCTACGGCGCCGGCCCGCTCTTCGACATCGGTCCGTACTACATCACGACGCTCGTGCAGGCGTTCGGACCCGTCGCGAAGGTCACCGCCACCGCGTCCAGGTCCCGCGCCACCCGCACGATCGGCTCCGGGCCGAAGGCGGGCACCGAGTTCCCCGTCGAGGTCCCGACGAACCACTCCGCGCTCATCCAGTTCGAGAACGGCGGGAGCGCGCAGAGCGTGTTCTCGTTCGAGTCCGACCGCGGCCGCACCGGCTTCGTCGAGATCGCGGGGGAGACCGGCACCGTCGTGTTCCCCGACCCGAACGAGTTCGACGGCGACACGAAGCTGTACGCGCTCGGCGCCGAGGAACCCGAGACGATCCCGGCCGTCGGGTCCACCTACTCGCGGGGGACGGGCGTGGTCGACCTGGCCCGCTCCCTCCGTGCCGGCGAAGGGAACCGGGTCCCCGGCGCCCTCGCCTTCCACGTCCTCGACGTGATGGTCTCCATCGCCGAGGCCGCCGAACGTGGTGAGACCGTGCTCGTCGAGAGCACCGTCGAACCCTCCCCGACCCTCCCCGAGGGCTGGGACCCCGCGGAGCAGACCCTGGTCTGACCAGCCTGCCCCACCCTCCACAGCAGCACCCAGCACGATCCAGCACCACCCAGCACGATCCAGCACCACTTCCTGCACCATCTCAACGACGAGAAAGTAGAGAGTCATGCGCACTGCCATCCGCGCACTGGCCATCACCGCGGCCGCGGCACTCACCGTGTCGGGCCTCGCCGCCTGCTCCTCCGGGTCCTCCGGCGCATCGGGCGACTCGAAGACGCTCACCTACTGGGCGTCGAACCAGGGCACCTCCCTCGAGAACGACAAGGAGGTGCTGACCCCCGTCCTCAAGAAGTTCACCGACGAGACCGGGATCAAGGTCGACCTCCAGGTCATCGGGTGGAACGACCTGCAGACGAAGATCCAGACCGCCGTCACCTCGGGCCAGGGCCCGGACGTCGTCAACATCGGCAACACGTGGGCGACTTCGCTCCAGGCCACCGGCGCTTTCCAGGAGTTCGGTGACGCGGAGATGAAGGCCATCGGCGGTGCCGACAAGTTCGGCAAGGTCGCGCTCTCGACCGGTGGCGCACCGGGTCAGACCGTCACGAGCGTCCCGCTCTACGGCCTCGCGTACGGCCTGTTCTACAACAAGCAGATGCTGGCCGACGCCGGCGTCGAGCCGCCCACCAACTGGGAGGACCTCGTCTCGGCCGCCGAGAAGCTGACGACCGACGGCAAGTACGGCTTCAGCCTCGCCGGTGGGTCCTACACCGAGAACGCGCACTTCGCGTTCATCAACTCGGCGCAGAACGGCGGCGAGTGGTTCGACAAGGACGGCAAGCCGACCTTCACGTCGAAGGAGAACGTCGAGGGCATCAAGCGCTACCTCGACCTCATGCAGGACAGCAAGGCGGCCAACCCGTCGAACGCGCAGTACGACAACGCGAACCAGTCGGTCGCGGACTTCGCGAACAAGAAGGCCGCGATGATCCTCAACCAGAACAACGCGAACACCACGATCGAGTCGCTCGGCATGAAGTCCGACGAGTTCGGCGTCGTGCCGCTCCCGGCGCCGACCGGTGGCGAGGACATCGCCAGCTTCCCGGCCGGCATCAACCTGTCGATCTTCAAGAACACCGACAACAAGGACGGCGCGCTGAAGTTCGTCAAGTACATGACGAGCATGGACACGCAGACGACGCTGGACAAGCCGTACTCGGCCCTGCCGGTGCTCGCCGAAGCTGCTGACTCCGTCTCGGACGAGCAGACGAAGACGTTCCTCGACATCTACAACAACAAGGCGAAGCCGCTCCCGCTGGTCCCCGCCGAGGACCAGTTCGAGTCCACGGTCGGCAAGGCGATGAACGAGATGTTCGCCAAGATCGCCACGGGTTCGACGGTGTCCGAGAAGGACATCGAGGACGCCCTGCAGACGGCCCAGGACCAGGTCTCCCAGGCCGCAGGTTGACCTTGACGGGAGGCCCGGTCCGCGTCCGACAGGTCGCGTCCGGGCCTCCCGCCCCCCTCCTCGAACCCTCCCACCCAGCCGGAAGGCCTGCCCATGTCCACGACGGTCCTGCCAGACTCCGAGGCCATCGACCTGACGCACACCAAGGCGCCGACCCTCTCGGGTCCGTCGCCCCGCGGGAAGCGTGGCGTCACGTGGCTCCCGTACGCGCTCGTCGGTCCCGCGATCCTCTTCGAGCTGCTCATCCACATCGTGCCGATGCTCGTCGGCATCTGGATCAGCTTCGTGCAGCTCACCAAGTACTTCATCGCGAACTGGGGTGCCGCCCCGTTCGCCGGCCTGCGCAACTACTCCGTCGCGGTGGACTTCGACCAGGCCATCGGGCGCGGACTGCTCAGCTCGTTCCTCATCACCTGCGGGTTCACGATCCTGGTCGTCGGCCTGTCCTGGGGCTTCGGCATGGCCGCCGCGGTCGCACTGCAGAAGCCGTTCGCCGGCCGCGGGCTCTTCCGCACGCTGTTCCTCATCCCCTACGCCCTGCCGATGTACGCGGGCGTCATCACGTGGAAGTTCATGTTCCAGCGTGACTCCGGTGCCATCAACCACGTCCTGGTGGACCAGCTGCACCTGTTCGGCAGCGGTGCCCCGTTCTGGCTCATCGGCAACAACGCCTTCGTGGCCGTGGTCGTCGTGGCCATCTGGAAGACCTGGCCCTTCGCGTTCCTCATGCTCATGGCGGGCCTGCAGTCCGTCCCGGCCGACGTGTACGAGGCCGCCTCGGTCGACGGTGCGAAGCCGTTCCGACAGTGGCGCTCGATCACCCTGCCGATGGTCCGCCCGGTCAACGTCACCCTCGTGCTCGTGATGTTCCTCTGGACGTTCAACGACTTCAACACGCCGTTCGTGCTGTTCGGGTCGACCGCGCAGCCCCCGGCCGCGGACCTGCTGAGCTTCCACATCTACAACGCCTCGTTCATCACCTGGAACTTCGGGTCCGGCGCCGCGATGAGCGTGCTGCTGCTCCTCTTCCTGCTCGTCGTCACGGGCATCTACCTGGCCGTCACCAACCGGAGGTCCGTCCGTGCGTGAAACAGTGGGCGCAAAGTCCTTCAAGATCATCGTCATCGCGCTGCTCACCGTCTTCACGGTGGTGCCGCTCTACGTGATGGTCACGACCGCGATCAAGCCGCTCGGCGACGTGCAGGACGACTTCACCTGGATCCCGTCGAACATCACCATCCAGCCGTTCATCGACATGTGGTCGACGGTCCCGCTGGCGCGGTACTTCGTGAACTCCCTCGTGGTGTGCACGGTCGCCACGGTGTTCTCGCTCATCATCGCGACGTTCGCCGCCTACGCGGTCTCGCGCTGGAACTTCAAGGGCAAGAGCGCCTTCACGACGACGGTGCTGTCGACCCAGATGTTCCCCGGCGTCCTGTTCCTGCTCCCGCTGTTCCTGATCTTCACGAACCTCGGCAACTCGCTCGGCATCCAGCTCGTCGGCAGCTGGCTCGGGCTCATCATCACGTACCTGACGTTCACGCTCCCGTTCTCGATCTGGATGCTCGCGGGCTACTTCGAGACGATCCCGCGCGAGCTCGACGAGGCCGCGATGGTCGACGGGTCCGGCCCGATGGGTGCCCTGTTCCGGATCATCCTGCCGTCGGCCCGCCCGGGTCTCGTCGCGGTCGGGATCTACTCCTTCATGACCGCATGGGGCGAGGTGCTCTTCGCCTCGGTCATGACGAACGGCCTCGGGTCGACGCTCGCCGTCGGTCTGCAGCAGTACTCGACGCAGACGAACGTGTACTGGAACCAGATCATGGCGGCCTCGCTCGTCGTGTCGATCCCGGTCGTGATCGCGTTCCTCGTGGTCCAGCGCCAGTTCGTCGCCGGCCTGACCGCCGGCGCGGTGAAGTAGCCGCGACCCCCTGACGGGAGGTGCCGTGTGGGTCTGCCCGCACCGCACCTCCCGTCCGTGTTGCCCGACGAGACGACAGGATGGACGCATGACGGAGACCCGCGGGCGGCAGCTGCTGCCCGGACAGACCAGCCGCGTGCACGTGTACGACGTCGAGGGACGGAGCGCCCGCCTCGTCTTCGAGTCCCGTTCCGTGCTCGTCGAGGCGCCGAACGTCCTCGACGCGGACACCCTCGTGCTGAACGGCGACGGCGACCTGTGGCTCCTGCCGGTGCCGCCGCCCGGGACGGTGCTCGACGAGACCGCACTCGTGCCGGTGCCGATGGACGGCGTGCCGGAGATCAACAACGACCACGTGCTCGATCCGTCGGGGGAGTCGGTCGTGGTGAGCGCCCGCGACGGTGAGCTGTACCGCGTGCCGCTGCCGGCCGGCGGTCCCGGGTCCCGCATCACCGACACGGCCGCGGCCCTGCCCGTGGTGCGGAAGTACTACCTGCACGGCATCGCTCCCGACGGTTCCGCCCTGGCGGCGATCGTGGGCGAACGGACCGAGGCCGGCGTGTGGACGACGGACGTCGCCGTCGTCGACCCGGGTACCGGAGCGACGACGTTCGTGACCCGCGACGAGCACCCCGACGACGGCTGCGCCTGGACGCCCGACGGCGGCACGCTCCTGTTCAACACCGAGCGGTTCACGCCCGGCACCGCACAGATCGCGGCGCTCCGGACCGGACCGGACGGAGCCGGATCGACCGGCCCCGTGCCGATCACCGGCGACGAGCGGGTGAACTGGTTCCCGCACGTCTCCCCGGACGGCGCGCACCTGCTCTACCTGTCGTACGAGCCGGGCGTGCAGGGGCACCCGGCCGACCACCGCGTGGAGCTCCGACTGCTGCCCGGTGTCCTGGCCTCCGGGGCACGCATCGCGGTCCTGCCGGAGACGCTCGTGGCACTCGACGGCGGGCAGGGGACGGTCAACGTGCCGCCGTGGGCGCCGGACTCGTCGTGGTTCGCCTACTGCGACTACCCGGTCGCCGACTGAGCGCTGCCCACCGCCCGGACGCTCGGCTACGCGTCACGCACCCGGCCCTGCGCGATGTGCAACCGGCGCTCCGCGCGCCGCGCCACCCCTGAGTCGTGCGTCACGATGACGACCGTCAGCCCGCGGTCCCGCCACTGCCGCTCGATGAGGCCCATGATCTCGTCGCGCGTCCCCTCGTCGAGCGCCCCGGTCGGCTCGTCCGCGAGGAGCACGCTCGGGTCCTTGACGAGCGCGCGGGCGATCGCGACCCGCTGCTGCTGCCCGCCGGAGAGCTCGGCCGGCAGGTGGTCGAGGCGCTCACCGAGGCCGACCTCGCGCAGTGCGGCGGTCGCCCGCTCGCGGACCTCGGCGCGCGAGCGGTTCGCGAGGGACCCGGCGAACGCGGTCTCCACGTTCTCGAGGGCCGTCAGCGTCGGGATGAGGTTGAAGCCCTGGAACACGAAGCCGATCTCGGTGCCCCGGACGTCCGTGAGTGCCCGGTCGCCGAGCGTCGCGAGGTCCCGGTCGCCCAGCTGCACCGACCCGGTGCTCGGCCGGTCGAGCGCGCCGAGCATCTGCAGCAACGTCGACTTGCCGCCACCGGTCGGCCCCTGCACGGCGACGAGCTGCCCCTGCGGGATCTCGAGGTCCACCCCCGCCAGGGCGGTGACGGTCCGGTTCTTCTGGCGGTAGGTCTTCGTCACGCCCGACAGGCGGTACGCGGGCCGGGAGGCGGTGGGCACGTCGCCTGTGGCGGGTGCGCTCTCGGTGGTGGTCATGGATGCTCCTGGGGTAGTCGTCGAGGGTGCTGGTGGGGAGGTCGGGGTGATGGGAGGTCGCGACATCAGGCGACGCTCCGCAGCGCTTCCGCCGGGCGGAGCCGGGATGCCCGCCACCCCCCGATCGCGCCGGCGAGCAGCCCGCCGAGGACCGCCAGTCCGATCGCGAGCAGGATCACCTCGACCGTGACGGGTGCGTGCAGGACGACGTCGGTGGTCGCGGCGCTCTGACCGCCGCCGCCGAACCCGCCGGCTGGAGCGCCCCCGCTCGTGCTGCTGCCCGCTGCCGCGCTCGCCGCGTTGCCCGGCATGCCGCCGCCCGCGCCGGGACCGGTCCGGCTGCTGCTGGCCGCGCTCGCCGAGACCGTGGGGGCGATCACGTTCACGACGAGGATGCCGACGAGTCCGGCTGTCGCGCCGATGACGCCGCCGATCAGGCCCTGCACGAGCGATTCGCCGGCGACCTGTCGGGTGATGCGGCCGTTCGACCAGCCGATCGCCTTGAGGGTGCCGAACTCACGCGTCCGTCGGGTGACGCCGGAGATGGTGAACAGGATCGCGATGAGGAAGGCCGCCGCCAGGACGACGATCGACAGCCACCGACCGAGGTTCGACACGAGGGTCGATGCCGTGGCGAGGGAGCCGGAGACGCTCGAGGCGAGGTCGGACTCGGTGGACACGGTCGCGCTGCTGAGCTCGTCCTGCAGCGCGGTCTTGATGGTCGCGACGTTCGAGGACGACCCGGCGGAGACGTAGATCGAGGTCACCTCGCCGTCGAGGTCGGCGAGCTCCTGCGCGGTGTCGAGCGGGACGTACGTGTTCGATCCCGTGGTCGACGCGGAACCGGTCGAGGCGACGATGCCGATGACGTCGAAGTCCTCGCCGCCGATCGCGATTGTGTCACCGACGGCCTTCGACTCGCTCGTCGCGTACGCGGAGTCGAGCACGACGACGTCCTCGCCGGCGTCCGCCGTGGTGAAGGTGCGGCCCTTCGTGGTCTCGGTGCTGGTGAGCGGGCCGACCGTGTCGCCGGACACCGGGATGCCGGTCACGGTGAACGAGTCGACGCTGAACGAGCCGCCGCCGAACCCGCCACCGCCCTGGCCACCGTCGCTCGGCGGGGCACCCTGCGCCGCACCGCTGCTGTCGCTGCTGTCGCTCTGCTGCACCTGCCCGGAGAACGTGCTGTTCTCGAGCGTCAGGACACCCGTCGCAGCCGCGACGCCGTCGGTGCCGGCGACCGTCTCGACATCCGCGGCGCTCAGTGTCCCGGCTCCGCGGGAGACGGTCAGGCGGGACTGGGACAGGTCCGTCGAGCCGCTGTCGTCGGTGGACCCGCCGTCCGACGCGTCAGCGTCCGACGAGTCAGCGCCGAAGTCGAACGACGGCCGTCCGGTGCTGCTCGACGTGGGGGTCTCGGTCTTCGTGACGGTGATGTCGGTGCCGACGCCGTACACGGACTGCAGCACGCTGGACTGGGCGGACTGCACGCCGCTCGCGATGGACGACACGATCACGACGAGCGCGATGGCCAACGCCATCCCGACCGCGATGACGACCGTCTGCTTCCTGCGGTTCGTGAGTTCGCGCCTGAGGTAGGTCAGGAACATGGTTCTCCTCGGTGGGGGTCGGCTCCGGGAACACCGGTCACGCGGATCGCGCGGCGGGGGCCGACGGGGAGAACCTAGGAAGGGGTGCCAAGGGCCTCCATTCCGTGCCCTATGAGGATCGTGAGGGGCCGAGGTCGCGTCGCCGGAGGTGTGGCGGA
This sequence comes from Curtobacterium sp. MCBD17_023, assembly GCF_003224415.1. Classification (NCBI taxonomy): domain Bacteria; kingdom Bacillati; phylum Actinomycetota; class Actinomycetes; order Micrococcales; family Microbacteriaceae; genus Curtobacterium; species Curtobacterium sp. MCBD17_023. Next base: position 215,085 of record NZ_QKLJ01000003.1, on the reverse strand, counting down.
GCCGCTCGGCTCGGCCCCGTCCCCCGCCGACCCTCGGGTCGGTCTCCCGTTCGATCCGCAGGGCGCATCGGGATGCGCCACAGGGGGTTCATAGGAAGCTCTCCATACTCAGAGACGTGACCATCTCCCAGCCCTCAACAGCCCCGCGCCTCACGCGTGCCGACGGTTCGCCGTTGCGCATCCTCGTCGTCGACGACGAAGCCAGTCTCACCGACCTGCTCTCGATGGCGCTGCGCTACGAGGGGTGGGACGTGCGGAGTGCGAACGGCGGCCAGGATGCCCTGACGAAGGCCCGCGAGTTCCGGCCCGACGCGATGGTGCTCGACGTGATGATGCCGGACCTCGACGGGTTGCAGGTGCTCAGCCGACTGCGTCAGAACCACGACGACACCCCGGTGCTGTTCCTCACCGCGAAGGACTCCGTCGAGGACCGCGTGACCGGGCTCACCGCGGGCGGGGACGACTACGTCACGAAGCCGTTCTCCCTCGAGGAGGTCGTGGCACGCCTGCGCGGGCTCATCCGGCGCTCGCAGATCTCGGTGTCCGAAGCCGGCGACTCGCGCATCGTCGTCGGCGACCTGGTCCTCGACGAGGAGTCGTACGAGGTCTCGCGCGCCGGGCGGACGATCGAGCTCACCGCGACCGAGTTCGAGCTGCTCCGGTTCCTCATGCGCAACCCCCGGCGTGTGCTGTCGAAGGCGCAGATCCTCGACCGCGTGTGGTCGTACGACTTCGGGGGCAAGTCGTCGGTCGTCGAGATCTACATCTCCTACCTGCGCAAGAAGATCGACGCCGGCGAGCAGCCGATGATCCACACCGTGCGCGGGGTGGGCTACGTCATCAAGCCGACCTCCTGACGCGGGTCCGCGCATGACCCTCCGTCGTCGGCTCGTCCTGAGCATCGTCGCGCTCGTCGTCGCCGTCAGCGCCGTGATCGGGGGCGGCAGCATCATCGCGCTGTTCTCCATCCAGCGCTCCGCCATCGACGAGCAGCTGCAGTACGCGACGAGCCGCGCCCAGCGGTCCGTCGAGCAGGAGGGGCCGAACGGTGCCGAGTTCGGGCGACCCTCGGGCCAGGCGGCCGGCACGCTGACCGTGTACGTCCTCGACGGGAACGTCGTCGTCGGCAACGTGCTCGACAACGCTGGACGGGTCGACCGGCTGCGGGCGGACGTGGTCGACCCCCTCGGCGGACTCCGGCTCGACGGACGGGCGCACACCATCGACCTCGGTGCGGACCTCGGGCGCTACCGGGTCACGGCCGCCACCGTCGGCCCGGCCGTCCTCGTCGTCGGGCTGCCGCTCGGCCCGGTCTACGAGAGCGTGTGGAAGCTGTTCGGCGTGGTGCTCGTGGTGACCGGGCTCGCCCTGCTCGCCGCGACCCTCGTCGCGACGGCCGCCGTCCGTCGCGCCCTCCGGCCGCTCGACCGCGTCGCCGAGACCGCGTCCGCCGTCGCCGGGATGCCGCTCGAGCGCAGCGACGCGCTCGTCGGCGTGCGGGTGCCCGACGCCGACCCCGCGACCGAGGTCGGCCGTGTGGGCACGGCCTTCAACCGGATGCTCGGACACATCGCGGGGGCCATGCAGGCACGTGAGCGCTCCGAGCAGAAGGTGCGGCAGTTCGTCGCCGACGCCTCGCACGAACTCCGGACGCCGCTCGCGTCCGTCCGCGGGTACGCGGAACTCACCCGGCGGATCGGCGGGGACCTGCCGCAGGACGTCGTCTACGCGATGAGCCGCATCGAGTCCGAGTCGATCCGGATGACCTCCATGGTCGAGGACCTGCTGCTGCTCGCCCGACTCGACGAGGGCCGGGAGATCCAGTTCGCGGACGTGGACCTGACCGGCCTGGTGCTCGACGCGGTCAACGACGCCCACGCCGCGTCGCCGGACCACCCGATCGAGGTCGACCTGCCGGACGAGCCCGTCGAGGTCCTCGGCGACGCGGCCCGGCTGCACCAGGTGATCGTCAACCTCGTCACGAACGCCAGGACCCACACGCCGGACGGCACGCGGATCACGGTGGGGATCGCTCCGGTACCGCTGGCGGACGGCGGCGGCGTCGACCTGACGGTGCGCGACGACGGGCAGGGCATCGACCCGGCCTTCCTGCCCAAGCTCTTCGAGCGGTTCGCGCGGGCGGACAGCTCGCGCTCCCGGACCGCCGGGTCGACGGGACTCGGCCTCGCGATCGTCGACGCGGTCGTGCAGGCGCACGGCGGTCGGGTGAGTGTGACGAGCGAGCCCGGAGACACGGTGTTCACGGTGCACCTGCCGGACCGGACACGGCAGCCGGTGGGAGCACCTGCGGGTTCCGGCACGTGACCCTGGTGTGGTACGGTTCTTCTCAGCCAAAGACCGCTGGTCGTCGCTGCCGTGCTCACGCTCGGACAGTGGCCGAAGGTCCTCGTCACGAGGCAGCCCGCGCAGGTGTTCAGAACCACTCCCACTCATCGAGCGGGAGCAGCTCCGAGCCTCTGCGCCGGAGCTTTCTTCATGTGCGGGTTGTGTTCACCACAGCCATGGGACCCGGGGCTGCCAGCAAGAACCCCAAGGAGAACCATGGCGAACAAGGAAGCTGCGGTCGCCGAGCTCACGGAGTCCTTCCGTAGCTCGAACGCCGTTCTGCTCACCGAGTACCGCGGTCTCACGGTCGCGCAGCTCAAGGAGCTCCGCAACTCGATCCGTGAGCACGCCACGTACGCCGTGGTGAAGAACACGCTGACCAAGATCGCGGCCAACGAGGCAGGCATCACGTCGTTCGACGACGAGCTCGCCGGTCCGTCCGCTCTCGCCTTCGTCCACGGTGACACCGTCGCCGTCGCGAAGTCGCTGCGTGCATTCGCCAAGGCGAACCCCGAGCTCGTGGTGAAGGGCGGTTACTTCGACGGTAACCCGCTCACCGCGACCGAGGTGGACAAGCTCGCCGACCTCGAGTCCCGTGAAGTCCTGCTCGGCAAGCTCGCCGGCGCCTTCAAGGCCTCGCTGTTCGGTGCTGCGTACCTGTTCCAGGCACCCCTCTCGCAGGCCGTCCGCACCGTGGACGCCCTCCGTGAGAAGCAGGAGTCCGCGGCCTGACCAGGCACGCGTTCCACAACCACACCACGCATCAGTAAGTAGTAGGAGAAAATCATGGCGAAGCTTTCGCAGGACGAGCTCATCGAGGCCTTCAAGGAGCTCACGCTCATCGAGCTCTCGGACTTCGTGAAGAAGTTCGAAGAGGTCTTCGAGGTCACCGCTGCTGCCCCCGTCGCGGTCGCCGCGGCCGGTGGCGCTGCTGCCCCCGCCGAGGAGGTCGAGGAGAAGACCGAGTTCGACGTCGTGCTCAAGTCGGCCGGTGACAAGAAGATCCAGGTCATCAAGGAGGTCCGTGGCCTCACGTCGCTCGGCCTGGGCGAGGCCAAGGCGCTCGTCGAGACCGCCGACGCGAAGATCCTCGAGGGTGCGAACAAGGAAGCTGCCGACAAGGCGAAGGCTGCCCTCGAGGCCGCTGGTGCCACCGTCGAGCTCGTCTGAGTCCGACCTTCTGGTCACGAAGGCCGCTGCCCCTCGGGGCGGCGGCCTTCGTCGTGTGCGCGGCGCGGCGGCGGGCGCGGGCGCGGGCGGGCGCGGGCGCGGGCGCGGCGGGTCGGTTCGCGCTGAGCGACACTGATCGGCCCCGAGCGGACGAGGACTGTCGCTGAGCCCGAAGTGATGGTCGTGGGTCATGACCCGAGCACGATGCCGTGACTCCGGAACAGGGCACGGAGCCGGTCCGGGTCGACCAGATGCCACCAGGTGACCCGGACGACCGCGCGGACCTCGGGCAGCGCACGGATCCTGTCCTCGCGGAGTTTCTCCCGCCAGAGGACGTCGGCCGGATCGGCGCCGCCCGTCATCGACGGGTCGCGGTACTTCTGCCGACCGTCGAACTCGATGACGACTCCGAGGCGGGGGAGCCAGAAGTCGACACGACTCATCCCGCCGTCGGGGTGCCGGAACTCGTGCTGCGGCTCGACGTCCACGTCGCCGAGCTCGACGAGACGGACGGCGGTGAAGGACTCTCCGACGGATTCGTGTCGGGGGTCGAGTGCTGCGCCGACCGTCCTCGCTCTCCGCGACCCATGCTCCGGAGGCCGTGGGAGTGCGCCGAGCAACTCCGGGAGGGTCAGCGTCGCCGAACGGACCGCGTGGTCGAGTGCGACGGCAGCGACCGACGGGGTGGTGCACCTGACGATCGCCACCGCGGTGGCGAGGACGTCGGCCACGCGGACCCCGTCGAACGAGTGCGGGGTGAGCCCGGGCAGTGGTCCGGCGTGTCGCACGATGCCTGACCGGTGCGCGGTGGTCATGGCATGGTCGTCGATGACGTGGACCCGCTCGGGCGGCGGGGCGATCAGCGGCCATCCATGCACGAGAGCAGCGGTCTGGTGGGAGAACGCGGTGGTCAGCGGGAGCGCCGGCGCGACCGCCCGCGCGAGCGCGAGGTGGCGTGCCGCCGGGTCCAGGCTCTCCCACACGGAGCGGTCGAGGAAGACACCCGGTCGCAGCCGCACGAGTCGGCCAGCTCGGTGTCCCCGCTGCAACGCCCTGGTGGCGGCCGGGTCACCGGCGGCGGCGCGGAGCAGGGGCGGGCGATCGTTCGTGACGTGCATCGTCCGAGCGTGACGGCCTCCGTGCACGCGTGCAGCCCGGGCAGGCTCACCTGTGCACCACGGCCATCGGCCCAGCTGTGTGGAGGAGAGGCTTTGTTCGCGGTGCGCGTCGAACTCCGCGCCGCAAGACACGAAGGGTGTCGCTCAGCGCGAACGGGGCCCGGGCGACCCGCCTACGCGAGCGTGCTGTGGCGGCGGCCGTAGGCCAGGTACAGCACCGCGCCGGCGACCATCCAGATGCCGAAGGCGATCCACGTGCCCGCGCCGAGCGTCACGGCGAGGAACAGGCAGAACAGCACGCCGAGCACCGGCACGACCGGGAAGAACGGCACGCGGTACGAGCGGTCGAGGTCCGGCTGCGTCCGGCGGAGCACGATCACCGAGATGTTCACGAGGGCGAAGGCGATGAGCGTCCCGATGCTCGTGGCGTCCGCGAGTTCCCCGAGCGGGACCAGCGCGGAGACGATCGTCACGACGATGCCGACGATGAGCGTGTTCGCGATCGGGGTGCTCGTCCGGGGCGACACCCGCCCGAACACCTTCGGCACGAGGCCGTCCCGAGCCATCGACACCAGGATGCGGGTCTGTCCGTACAGCACGGTGAGGACCACGCTCGCGATCGCGACCACGGCCCCGATCGAGAACACGAGGGCGACGACGGGCTGCCCGGTGACGTCGACGACGATGCGGACGAGCGAGGCTTCGTCAGCGGAGAACGACGTCCAGGACCGAGCACCGATGGCGGCGACCGCGACCAGGATGTACAGCGCGGTGATGAGCGCGATCGACCCGATGATGGCGCGCGGCAGGTCGCGGCGGGGGTCCTTCGCCTCCTCGCCGGCGGTGGAGGCCGCGTCGAAGCCGATGTACGAGAAGAACAGCCGGGAGGCAGCCGCGCTCACCCCGGCAGCACCCATGGGCGCGAGCGGCTCGAAGTTCCCGGCGCGGAACGCCGAGAACGCGACGACGACGAAGAACACCAGGAGGGCGATCTTCACGAGCACCATGAGGGTGTTCACCCAGGCGCTCTCCTTCGCCCCGGGGAGCAGGACGAGCATCGCGATGACGACGAGCGCAGCCGCGGGCAGGTTCACGAAGCCGCCGTCGCCTGGAGGCGCGGACAGCACGGTGGGCAGGTGCAGCCCGAAGACCCGCAGCGTCTCGTCGACGTACTCGCTGGCGCCGACGGCGACCGCCGCGACCGACACCGCGTACTCGAGGACCAGACACCACCCGCAGACCCAGGCGATCCCCTCGCCCATGGTCGCGTAGGTGTAGGAGTAGCTCGACCCGGACGTCGGGACGGCGCCGGCCATCTCGGCGTAGGACAGCGCCGACAGGAGCGCCGCCACACCCGCGATCACGAACGAGATCCAGACGGCGGGTCCGGCGAGCGGGACGGCCGTCCCGAGGACGACGAGGATGCCGGTGCCGAGCGTCGCGCCGACGCTGATCATCGTGAGGTGCCAGACCCCGAGTGTCCGTCGGAGCGGCTGCCCGTCGACGCCTTCGGCAGCCTCCGCGCGGAGCTGGTCCACCGGCTTGCGCCGGAGGAGCTGGTGGGCGAGTGACGGCGCGGACGACATGGGACCTCACGGGGGCGCTTGCGGTGGACGCGACATCGTCCCACGGCCCTCGGACGGGGTCCAAACCAGACGGTCCCTCCCTCCACACGGGAGGCCCGGACCGCCTCCGTCCACAGCCCTCGGCGAACGCGTCGGGCCGGGCCCGTCCGCGGGCGTACATTCATCCGAGGACGGCGCCGGGCGGCGCGGAGAGGGTGCGGATGAGTCGGATGGACGCGGTCGCCGGCGGCGGCGGGATGCGCGGTGGCGGCGGCGGTGGACCCCGCGGCCGGATCTCGAGTGGCGACCCGGACGCGCAGCGCGCGGCGAACGCCGAGGCGCCGCAGATCCCGCACCTGCTGCGTCGCATCGCCGGACTGTTCGTCCCGCACCGGCGCGCGATCGTCCTGACGGTCGTGCTCGTGCTCGTCGGGGCCGCCCTCTCGGTCATCCCGCCGCTGCTGACCCAGCAGGCGTTCGACCGCGGGTTGTTCCCGCCGGAGGGCAGACCGGACGTGCCGGTGCTCGCCGTGCTGGTCGCAGCCATGATCGGGCTGTGGATCGCGAGCGCCGGGATCGGCGTGTGGCAGACGTACCTGACCGCCACCGTCGGCAACAAGGTCATGGGCGCGATGCGGATGCGGTTGTTCGGGCACCTGCAGCGGATGGAACTCGCGTTCTTCACCCGGACGAAGACCGGCGTGATCCAGAGCCGCTTGCAGAACGACGTCGGTGGCGTCGCGAGCGTCCTGAACAACACGATCTCGTCGGTCCTCGGCAACACCGTGACGGTCATCGCCGCGGTCGTCGCGATGCTGCTCCTGAGCTGGCAGATGACCCTGGTGGCGGTGGTCCTGCTGCCCCTGCTCGTCATCGCCCAGCGCAAGGTCGGCAAGGTCCGCGCCCGCATCGCCGCGCAGACCCAGGAGTCCCTGTCCGACATGACCGCGATCACGCAGGAGACCCTGAGCGTGTCGGGGATCCTGCTCGCGAAGAGCTTCAACCAGCAGCGTGCCGAGATCCACCGCTACGGGGACGAGAACCGCAACCAGATCGGGCTGCAGGTCCGACAGCAGATGTCCGGTCAGTGGTTCTTCGCCATCGTGCAGATCTTCCTGTCCATCATCCCGGCGGTCATCTACCTCGTGGCCGCGTACCTCGTCCTCGGCGGCGTCCCGATCACGGCGGGCACCATCGTGGCCTTCACGACCGTGCAGTCCCGGCTGCTGTTCCCGACCGTCGGCCTGCTCCGCGTCGTGCTCGACCTGCAGACGTCGGGGGCGCTGTTCGCCCGCATCTTCGAGTACTTCGACCTGAAGCCGGCGATCACGGACGCGGCCACCGCGAAGCCGGTCGACGAACGACGGGTGGGACACGTGGCGTTCGACCACGTCTCGTTCTCGTACCCGGACGGCGAAGCCGACAAGCCCACCCTGCGCGACGTCTCGTTCGAGTTGCAGCCCGGACAGTTCGCGGCCTTCGTCGGACCGTCCGGCGCGGGCAAGACGACGATCTCGTACCTGGTGCCGCGGCTGTACGAGGCGACCGCCGGTTCGGTCCGGTTCGCGGGGCAGGACGTCCGCGACCTCGTGCACGAGGACCTCATGGCGCACATCGGCATCGTGAGTCAGGAGACCTACCTGTTCCACGCGACCATCGGTGACAACCTCCGGTACGCCAAGCCGGGGGCGACCGACGCCGAACTCGAACGGGCGGCCCGTGCCGCGAACATCCACGAGACGATCGCCTCGTTCCCGGACGGGTACGACACGGTCGTGGGGGAGCGGGGCTACCGGTTGTCCGGCGGGGAGAAGCAACGCATCGCCATCGCCCGCGTGCTGCTCAAGGACCCGCCCGTCCTCGTGCTCGACGAGGCGACGAGCGCGCTCGACTCCATCTCCGAACGGGTCGTGCAGGCGGCACTGGACACCGCGGCGCGGGGACGGACGACGATCTCGATCGCACACCGCCTGTCGACCATCCGGGACGCGGACGTGGTCTTCGTGCTCGACCACGGGCAGATCGTCGAGCAGGGGACGCACGACGAACTCATCGCCCTCGGCGGTACCTACGCGACCCTGCACGAGCAGCAGAGCGACCCGGTGGTGGCCGCCCGCGAGTGACCGACGGCCCTCGTGTGCGCTGCTGGTCCGGCGCGCTCTGCCGGACCAGGCGGGTCGTTCGTTCGCCCTCGGCTGACACCGGCTGGGTGTTCGTCGCGGGACGTCGCACACCGGGGCACGCGACCTAGACTCTCCTGGTGCGTTACGCGAACTCCGTCATCGATCTCGTCGGCGACACACCGCTCGTCAAGCTCAACCGTGTCACCGAGGGGATCCGGGCCACCGTCCTGGTGAAGGTCGAGTCCTTCAACCCGGGTGGTTCGGCCAAGGACCGCATCGCGACGCGGATCCTCGACGCGGCCGAGGCATCCGGCGAGCTGCTCCCCGGTGGCACGATCGTCGAGCCCACCTCGGGGAACACCGGCGTCGGCCTCGCGCTCGTCGCCCAGCAGCGCGGCTACCGGTGCGTGTTCGTCCTCCCGGACAAGGTCGGCGAGGACAAGCGCAACGTCCTCACCGCGTACGGCGCCGAGATCGTCGTGACGCCGACCGCCGTCGCGCCCGACGACCCGGAGTCCTACTACTCCGTGTCCGACCGGCTCGTGCGCGAGATCCCCGGCGCGTACAAGCCGAACCAGTACGCGAACCCGAACGGTCCGCGCAGCCACTACGAGACGACCGGGCCGGAGATCTGGCGCGACACGGAGGGGCGCCTGACACACTTCGTGGCAGGTGTCGGCACCGGCGGCACGATCTCGGGCACCGGCCGCTACCTCAAGGAAGCGTCCGACGGCGGCGTCCGCATCATCGGCGCCGACCCGGAGGGCTCGGTGTACTCCGGCGGGACCGGCCGCCCCTACCTGGTCGAGGGCGTCGGTGAGGACTTCTGGCCCGCCGCCTACGACGCCGGCGTCCCGGACGAGATCATCGCCGTGTCGGACGCGGACTCGTTCGCGATGACCCGCCGCCTGGCGCGCGAGGAGGGTCTGCTCGTCGGTGGCTCGAGCGGCATGGCCGTCGTCGCCGCGCTGCGGGCCGCGGAGGACCTGACCGAGGACGACGTCGTGGTGGTGCTGCTGCCGGACGGCGGCCGCGGGTACCTCGGCAAGATCTTCAACGACCGGTGGATGCGTTCCTACGGCTTCGCGGAGACCGAGGACGAGCGGAGCGTCGGCGACCTCATCGCCGGCAAGGACGGACGGCTGCCGGACCTCGTGCACGCCCACCCGTCGGACACCGTCCGCGACGTCGTCGACATCATGACGAAGTACGGCGTCTCGCAGATGCCCGTGCTGAGCGCCGAGCCGCCCGTCGTCATGGGCGAGGTCGTCGGGGCCGTCGAGGAGAAGACGTTGCTCGAGCACGTGTTCACCGGTGCCGCGGGGATGGCCGATGCGCTCACCCCGTTCGTCGGCGACCCGCTGCCCCTCATCGGGATCGGGGAGTCCGTGTCGGCCGCACGCCGGGCCCTCGAGTCCGCGGACGCCCTGCTCGTCGTCGGCGACGGCAAGCCGGTCACGGTGCTGACGCGCCACGACGTGCTCACCTACCTCTCCGAGTGACGGCGGGCGGCACCGCCGCGCCCGCGTCGCCGACCACGGACCACAGCCGATGTCGGCCTCGCCGGTACGGGACGTGAGCGACGCACCGCCGAGTTCCGCCGACACGGGCACGAGCGACGGCCGTCCGGCCCGCCGCCGACCCACCCACAGCGAGACGACCACACAGACCGCACCGAGCCTCCAGGAAGGGGCACCCGCGACATGACCGAGTTCAGCACCCGCGCCATCCACGCCGGCCAGGAGCCCGACGCCGCCACCGGCGCCGTCATCCCGCCGCTGTTCCTGACCTCGACCTACGTGCAGGACGGCGTCGGCGGCCTGCGCGGCGGGTACGAGTACTCCCGCTCCGGCAACCCGACCCGCGACTCGCTGCAGACGCTGTTGGCCGACCTGGACGGTGGCGTCGCCGCGTACTCGTTCTCGTCCGGGCTGGCGGGGGAGGACGCCCTCCTCCGTGCCTACCTGGAGCCGGGAGCACGGATCGTGATGGGCAACGACGTCTACGGCGGCACGCACCGGCTCGCGAACCGACTGCACGTGCCGTGGGGGATCGAGCTCGTCACGGTCGAGATGAGCGAGCCGGACCGGGTCCGCGCCGCGCTCGCCGACAGCCCCGCGAAGACCGTGCTCTGGGTCGAGACGCCGACGAACCCGCTCATGAAGATCGCGGACATCGAGACCCTCGCCGCGATCGGACACGAGGCCGGCGCGCTCGTCGTCGTGGACAACACCTTCGCCTCGCCGGCCCTGCAGCAGCCGCTGTCGCTCGGCGCCGACGTGGTCGTGTACTCGACGACGAAGTACCTCGGCGGCCACTCCGACGTCGTCGGCGGCGCGGTGGTGCTGCGTGACCGGGAGCTGGCCGACGCGGTGCAGTTCGTGCAGTTCGGCGGCGGTGCGATCTCGTCGCCGTTCGACGCCTGGCTGACGATCCGCGGGATCAAGACGCTCAGCGTCCGGATGGAGCGCCACTCCTCGAACGCGCAGGCCGTCGCCGAGGCGCTGCTCGCGCACCCGGCCGTCGAGCACGTGTACTACCCGGGCCTGCCGGAGCACCCCGGCCACGACATCGCGGCGAAGCAGATGCGCGGCTTCGGCGGCATGCTCTCGGTGGCGCTCACCGGCGGTGCCGAGGCGGCCAAGCGCTTCGCCGAGTCCACGGAGCTGTTCGCCCTGGCGGAGTCGCTGGGCGGTGTGGAGTCGCTCATCGGCTACCCGAGCGAGATGACGCACGCGTCGGTGAAGGGCACCGAGCTGGCGGTGCCGGAGAACGTCGTCCGCCTGTCGGTCGGCATCGAGGACGCCGGCGACCTCGTCGCGGACGTGCAGCAGGCGCTCGACCGCTGACCTCGGGACCGTGGTCCTCGGGGCCCCGCACCGCGGGGCCCCGCACCTCGGGACGCGGGACCCGGCGTCCTACGATGACCGGGTGACCTCCACGACGGCGACCCGGACGAGCGTGTTCGCGCCGCGGTACCTCGTGGCGACGATCGGCATGGTCGCGATCGTGGCGGTGTCGGCGTTCCAGAACCTGGCGATGACGACGATCATGCCGGTCATCTCCGAGGACCTGCACGGTGAGACGCTGTACTCGCTGAGCTTCGCCGCGCCCCTCGCCGCCGGTGTCCCCGGCATGGTCCTCGCCGGGAACTGGACGGACCGCGCGGGCGGGCGGGTCGTCGCGTGGGTCTCCGCGTCCCTGTTCGCGATCGGCACGGCGGTCGTCATGGTCGCTCCGACGATGCCGGTGTTCCTGGCCGGTCGACTCGTGGAGGGCTTCGGCGCGGGTGCGATCGACGTCGTGCTCTACGTCCTCGTGGCCCGGGTCTTCCCGGCCGACCTGCACGGCTCGGTGTTCGCCGGGTTCGCGGCCGCCTGGGTGGTGCCCGCCCTCGTCGGACCGGCGGTGGCCGGCATCGTGACGGACGCCGTGGGCTGGCACTGGGTGTTCGCCGGGGCCCTCGTGATCGCCGTCGTCGCGTTCGCGTGCCTGGTCCCGACGCTGCGGCACCTGCGGCCGCCCGCACCGGAGGCCCGACCGCCCTGGCAGGGTCGGCGCATCGCCTGGTCGGTGGCCGCGTCCGCCGCCGTGCTCCTGCTCAACACCGCTCCCGACCTGCCCCTCGCCGTCCGCTTCGTGGCGGTCGGGGTGGGACTGGTCGGCGCGTGGACGGCGCTCCGTCCGCTCCTGCCCCGGCGCACGTTCACGGGCGGCGCGGGCCTGCCGTCGGTCGTGCTCCTGCGCGGGGTCCTCGCCGCCGGGTTCTTCGGCAGTGAGGCGTACGTCCCCTTCCTGCTCCAGGCGCAGCACGGCCTGGAACCCTCGGCGGCCGGACTCGCGCTCACCGTGGCCGCCCTGAGCTGGGCCGGTGCGAGCTGGTTGCACGGCCGCCTGGGGGAGCAGCGCCTCCCGGCCACACGGGCCTTCGGCGCCGGACTGGGGCTCGTCCTGGTGAGCCTGCTGTCCGCGCTCGCGGTCGCCCTGGTGGACCTGCCCGTGTGGGTGCTCGTCGCCGGCTGGTTCGTCGGCGGCGCCGGCATGGGGGTGGCGTACCCGCGGACGTCGATGCTCACGCTCCGGTTCTCGCGAGAGGGCGACGACGGATTCGCCAGTTCCGCCCTGACGATCGCGGACGCGTCCGGCAGCGTCGTCGGGTTGGCGATCGCCGGTCTGCTGTTCACCACCGCGGGCGGCCGGGAGGAGCCGACGGCCTTCGCGCTCGTGTTCGCCGCGATGACGGTGGTCGCCCTCGTCGGGCTCGTGGCCGTGCGGCGGCTCGGACCGGTCCCGCCGCCGCCGCGGTCGCCGTCACCGGAGGCACCGGGCGGGTAGCCTGGCAGACCCGGACCGAGGAGGACCCGTGCGTCGCACCGCAGCAGTCGTGCTGACCGCCACGCTGGCGGTCGGTGCCCTCGTGTTCACGGGGTGCAGCGGGACGACCACGACGGCTCCGACGCCGGTGCGGAGCACCGACCTCACGAGCTCGGACGGCGGGTTCGCCGAGGACGCCGTGATCGGGGTCGTGCTGACGGCTGACGCGGCGACGCCGACCGACTCCGGTGACGGCCGTTCGCTGGCGACCCGGTTCCGCGAGGAACTCACCGAGGCCGGGTTCCGCCCGGACGTCCGGGTCGCGGGGGCCGACCAGCCCGCCCGACAGCGGGCGGCCGTGCACGACCTGGTCCGGACCGGCGCCAAGGCGCTCGTCGTCCGGGCAGCGGACCCCGACGCGCTCCGCACGGAGCTCCGGGACGCGCACGACGCGGGCGTCGTGGTCGTGGCGCTCGGCGGTGCCCTGCCGTCCTCGGGCGGCGGGAACGACGGACTCGCGTCGGACTACCGCATCGACGGCGCGGACTCGGACGCCGACCTCGTCAGCCGGAGCGTCGCGATGGTGTCGTCACTGCAGCGCGGCGAGGAGCCGCGGGACGGGGACGACCCCGCGCAGTAGCGCCGCGTCCGACCGCCGGCGCGGTGGGCCGGGAGGCCCGTGGGCGGTCCGCGACGTCGGGACGGGGCAGTGTGCCACCAGGGCGTTCAAGCAGCGCCTCCAGGGGACAGGCCGGCGACAGGGACGCGTCAGCGCCACCAGGCCGGGAACGAGCGCGTGATCGTCTCGACGAGGGCCTTCCGGGAGCGTCGAGGACCGCCGAGCCACGCCTCGATCGCACCGACGAACCCCTGCGCGACGAAGCCGGCGGCCACCTCGTCGATGATGTCCGGCTTCGCGGCGGGGTCGAGCTCGTCGATGTGCATGGCGCTCGACACGGTGAAGTGCCCGACCAGCAGACGGTGCAGTGAGGCGTCGTTCGGGTCGGGGAGCGCGAGGGCGTAGACGTCCCGGTGGGCCGTCACGTGGTCGATGACGGCCTCGATGCCGCGGCGGGTGATGGTGGCGAGCTCGTCGGGACCGGCTCCCCGCTCGACGGCTGCGCGGTGTGCCTCGGCGTCGTCGGCACGGATGCGGTCGAGTTCGGGTGTGAGCACGTCGGCGAGCAACGACCCGGGGGACACCGCGTGCGAGTAGAACGTCGCACGGTTGATGCCGGCGGCGCGGGTGACGTCCGCGACCGTGATCTGCGACACCGGGCGGTCGGCAGCGAGTCGGAGCACGGCCTCCTTGAGGGCAGCCGTCGTGTGCAGGATCCGAGCGTCGACCATGACGCTCCTCCCATCTCGTTCGCGGTGCTCCCGGCGCACCTCGGCCGGGAGTCCGACGCTACCGCACCGTCGGGCCGCGCCACCGGTCCGCCGCACCCTCGTGTGGACGCGCGCCGGGCCTCCCGACCGGGGGAACCGGAGCCGAGCGACGGCCGCGCGTCCGGTCCGCGCGTCCGGTCCGCGCGGACGTCCGCGTCCGCGGTTGTCGTCGTGTCGCACCGACCCGTACCATGGTGGAACGGACCGAATCGATTCGAGCGGCCGATCCCACCCCACCGCCTGCCTTTCGGAGGATCTCGTCGTGTCCGCGCCTGCGACCACCGGCTCACTCAAGGTCATCCTGCACCCGGGCGACTCGCTCACCCGTGCGCAGCGACTCGTCTACGTCTTCGTGCTCGGCGCGCTCACGGCGCTCGGACCGTTCACGATCGACCTCTACCTGCCGGCGTTCCCGTCGCTCGAGCGGGACCTCGGCATCTCCGCCGGCGCGGTGCAGCTCACGCTCACCGCGACCACCATCGGCTTCGCGATCGGGCAGCTCCTGGTCGGTCCGTGGAGCGACAAGGTGGGCCGCCGACTCCCGCTCATCATCGCGACGAGCCTGCACGTCACCGCCTCGGTCTGCGCCGCCCTCGCGCCGAACGTCGAGGTCCTCGCGCTGTTCCGTGTCCTGCAGGGCATGGGCGCCGCGGCCGGTGGCGTCGTCGCGATGGCGACCGTGCGTGACCTGTTCGGCGGGAAGCCGCTGGTGCGCATGCTGTCGCGACTGGCGATGGTGAACGGGCTGGCCCCGATCCTCGCGCCGCTCATCGGCTCGCAGATGCTCCGGTTCTTCCCGTGGCGCGGGATCTTCGTGTTCCTCGCCTGCTACGGCCTGGCGGTCGTCATCGCCTCGATCCTGCTCATCGTCGAGACGCTGCCGAAAGAACGCCGGCAGGAGGCCGGGCACTCGACCATCGGCCAGCGGTACCGCGCGCTGTTCTCCGACCGGATCTTCGTCGGGGTGGCACTCATCGGTGCGATGGTGTTCAGCGGGTTGTTCTCGTACCTCAGTGCGTCGCCGTTCCTGTTCCAGGGGGTGTTCGGCCTCGACGCGCAGCAGTACGGCCTGCTCTTCGCCGTGAACTCGGTCGGCGTCGTCCTCGGCGTGCAGATCTCCTCGCGGCTGGCGCAGCGCGTCGGACCGCAGTGGATCCTGGCCTGTTCGACCGCGACGCTCTTCCTGGCCGCGCTGGCGATCGTCGTGCTGGACCAGCTCGACGCGGGTCTGGTCGGCGTGCTCGTCCCGCTCTGGTTCTACATCGCGGCGTGCGGGTTCTCGTTCCCGCTCGTGCAGGTGATCGGTCTCGCGTCGCACGGCAAGGAGGCCGGCACCGCGGCGTCACTCCTCGGCGCGCTGAACTTCGGCGTCGCCGGGATCATCTCGCCGGTCGTGGGTCTGCTCGGCATCTCGACGGCCACCCCGATGGCCATGGTGATGGGGACGACCGCGTTCGTCGCGATCCTCGTGCTGTGGTTCGTCGTGCGCCCGAGGACGGTCCCGGCCCTCACCCACTGAGGGCAGGCGGTGACCCGGCGGTCACTTCCGGACGAGGCCGACCGTCTCCGCGACGAGCAGTCCGCCGACGGTCAGCACGGCCGCTCCGCCGACCACCACCACCGCCGCAGGTCGCTCGTACCACTGGCGCAGGCGGGGCCAGCGACGGGAGAACTCCCGGGCCGACATCGTGCCGGGGAGGCGCTCCGTCCGGACGTCGAACCGATCGACCAGCCGCTCGACACCGTCGTCGCCCCACACGTCGCCCCGGACACGGAACAGCGCTTCGCCCGCGGGGTCGAGCGCGACGAGGTCACGGCTGGCGCGGTCCGCCGAGGCGCCGTGCCGGGTGACGAGCAGGACGTCGTGCACGCGGGAGCGGGCGACCGTCCGGGTGCCGGTGAGCACGCCGCGGATCGTGACGCTGTCCTGGTGGACCGCGACGAACGCGGTGCGGAGCCGGAGGTACGCGGCGGCGACCACCGCGGCGAGCAGGAGCACGACCACGGCGACCACGGCCCCGAGTCCCGTCGGAACCGCCGACCAGACGACCGCGACCGCGATCGGCAGGGCGGAGAAGCCGATGCTCAGTCCGGTGGAGCGGACGAGTGCCGCTCGCGGTCGCACGAGTTCCTCGGCCGTGCTCGTGTCGAGCGGTGTCGCTCGCGCCGTCGTGTCCCCCACGGCAGGTCTCCTCGTCCCCGGAGTGCACGGGCGCGGCGGAGCGCCGGGCCCGCGACGGCGCCCCTGCCGTCCGATGCTGGTCGAGTGCGTCGGGTCCCTCCGGCGCGCTCGTCCGGTCAGCATAGGGGAGCGGTCGCGGCGGGGACAGGCGGTCGGCCGCTTTCCGGAGG
The DNA here is from genome assembly GCF_003224415.1 of Curtobacterium sp. MCBD17_023. Taxonomy (NCBI): domain Bacteria; kingdom Bacillati; phylum Actinomycetota; class Actinomycetes; order Micrococcales; family Microbacteriaceae; genus Curtobacterium; species Curtobacterium sp. MCBD17_023. The sequence goes on along the minus strand of NZ_QKLJ01000003.1, from coordinate 198,708 downwards.
GTCGGTCCGTGACGGGGTGCGCGCGGGTCCGCCGGCTGGGGGACCAGCGGGACCAGCGGGGCCAGCGGGACCACCCGGATCGACGCCGGCGGAACCGACGGGACCAGCGTGACCGGCCTGGCGGGCGCGCCCGGGGCCTCCCGGCGCGGCCACCGCCCGCGGTGATGAGCCGGAACGACGGAACCCCCGCACAGGGCGGGGGTTCCGGTTCGTGGTGCGGAGGATGGGGGATTCGAACCCCCGAGGGCTTGCACCCAACACGCTTTCCAAGCGTGCGCCATAGGCCACTAGGCGAATCCTCCGGGCGCCACCTCGCGGTGACGACACCCCATGGTACAGGTCCCGGAGGGTGCTGACGACCACCCCCGTCGGGCGTCCGTCGGACCCGTCCTCGACCGAGGTCGAGCGCCCCGGGTCCGTCCGGGGACGAGGGCTACCCTGGGTCACGTGTCGAGCCGCATCTACATCACGTCAGCAGAGGGACACACCGGCAAGAGCACCGTCGCACTGGGGGTGCTCGAGACCCTCGCCCGGACCGTGGGGCGTGTGGGGGTCTTCCGACCGGTCGCGCGGTCGGTCGACGAACCCGACTACGTGCTCGAGCTGCTGCTCCAGCACAAGGGCGTCGACATCCCCTACGACGACGCCGTCGGTGTGACGTACGACGACGTGCACGCGGACCCGGACGCCGCGCTCGCCACCATCCTCACCCGCTTCGCCGGGGTCGAGCGCCGCTGTGACGCCGTCGTCGTCCTCGGCTCCGACTACACCGACGTCGGCAGCCCGACGGAGCTGTCGTTCAACGCCAAGGTCGCGGCGAACCTCGGCGCACCCGTGCTGCTCGTGCTCGGCGGGCGCGACTCGGCGGAGCGCGCAGCCCGATCGGCGGACGGCATGGCGCAGGTCGCCGACGTCACGACGAGCGAACTCCGCGCCGAGCACGCCCAGCTCCTCGGCGTCGTCGTGAACCGCGCCGACCCGGACGCCCTCGACGCGATCGTCGCGAGCGTCAGCACCGCCGTGCACGACCACCACCCGGACGCCCCCGTGTGGGCGATCCCGGAGGACGCGGTCCTGGTCGCCCCGACCGTGCGCGCGCTCCTCGCGGCCACCGACGCGACGCTCGTCCGCGGCGACGAGGCGCTGCTCGACCGCGAGGCCCTCGGCACCGTCGTCGCCGGCATGAGCATGGAGAACGTCCTGCCGCGGCTCATCGAGGGCGGCATCGTCGTCGTGCCGGGCGACCGGAACGACGTCCTCATCGCCACACTGCTCGCGAACCAGTCGGAGACGTTCCCGAGCCTGGCCGGCGTCATCCTCAACGGCGGGTTCGAGACCGCCCCGCAGGTCTCCCGGCTGCTCGAGGGCCTGTCGAGCTCCCTGCCGATCGCGCAGAACGCCCTGGGCACGTACGACACGGCGCTGCGGATCACGCAGACCCGTGGTCGACTCGCAGCCGACTCCCCGCGCAAGGCCGACCTGGCACTGGCGCTGTTCGAGCGGCACGTCGACGCGGAGGCCCTGCGCGCCCGTCTGCAGCTCACGCCGTCGGGTGTCGTCACACCGCTCATGTTCGAGCACGGGCTCATCGACCGGGCCCGCGAGCACCGGAAGCACATCGTCCTGCCGGAGGGCGACGACGACCGCATCCTCCGCGCGGCCTCGACCCTCCTGCAGCGACAGGTGTGCGCGCTCACGATCCTCGGCGACCCGGGCGCGATCCGGGCGCGAGCGACCGAGCTCGGGCTCGACCTCGAGGGCGCCCAGCTGCTGTCCCCGTTCGACCCCGAGCTCCGCGAGCGCTTCGCGCAGGAGTACACGGCGCTGCGGGCGCACAAGGGCATGAGCGTCGAGCTCGCCCGCGACACGGTGACCGACGTGTCGTACTTCGGGACGATGATGGTGCAGCTCGGGCTCGCCGACGGCATGGTCTCCGGCGCGAAGCACACCACGGCCCACACCATCCGGCCGTCGTTCGAGATCATCAAGACCCGTCCGGACACCTCCATCGTGTCGAGCGTGTTCCTCATGGCCCTCGCCGACCGGGTCCTCGTCTACGGCGACTGCGCGGTGATCCCCGACCCGACGAGCGAGCAGCTCGCGGACATCGCGATCTCGTCCGCCGAGACCGCGACGCAGTTCGGCATCGAGCCGCGCGTCGCGATGCTCAGCTACTCCACCGGCGACAGCGGGTCCGGCGCCGACGTGGACAAGGTGCGCGCGGGCACCGCGTTCGTGCGGGAGCGTCGGCCGGACTTGCTCGTCGAGGGGCCCATCCAGTACGACGCCGCAGCCGACCCGACGGTCGCGAGCGCGAAGATGCCGGGTTCCCCCGTGGCCGGTCAGGCGACGGTGTTCATCTTCCCCGACCTCAACACGGGCAACAACACGTACAAGGCCGTGCAGCGGTCCGCCGGCGCCGTCGCGGTCGGTCCCGTCCTGCAGGGGCTCCGCAAGCCGATCAACGACCTCTCGCGCGGGGCCCTCGTCAGCGACATCGTGAACACGGTCGCGATCACCGCCATCCAGGCCGGCACCGCGGCCCCCGCACCCCGCACAGAAGGTGACCCCTCGTGAGCGCAGCACTCGTCGTCAACTCCGGCTCGAGTTCGTTCAAGTACCAGCTGATCGAGCTCGAGGACGAGCGCACCCTCGCCTCCGGCCTGGTCGAACGGATCGGCGAGTCGACCGGCTCGTGGAAGCACACGAACGCGCTGACGGGGGAGACCTCGTCGAACGACAGCGCCGAGGTGCCCGACCACGCCGCCGGCTTCCAGGCGATGATCGACGCCTTCCGGAAGGTCGGCCCGTCCTTCGACGAGCACCCGCCGGCCGTCGTCGGGCACCGCGTCGTGCACGGCGGCACCCGCTTCGACGCCGCCACGGTCGTCACCGACGAGGTCGAGCAGCAGATCGACGACCTGTCGAGCCTCGCACCGCTCCACAACCCGGCCAACCTCGAGGGGATCCGGGCCGCGAAGCAGGTGTTCTCGGACGTCCCGCACGTGGCGGTCTTCGACACCGCGTTCCACCAGACCATGCCGCCGCACGCCTACACCTACGCGATCCCCGCCGACCTGGCCGAGCAGTACCAGATCCGCCGCTACGGCATGCACGGCACGAGCCACAAGTACGTGTCCGAGCAGGTCGCGGTGTTCCTGGACCGGCCGTTGTCCGAGTTGAAGACGATCGTGCTGCACCTCGGCAACGGGGCGTCCGCCGCGGCGATCGACGGCGGGAGGTCGATCGAGACGTCGATGGGTCTCACCCCGCTCGAGGGTCTCGTCATGGGCACCCGCTCGGGCGACCTCGACCCCGCCGTGCTCGTGCACCTGCACCGCGAAGCCGGCATGTCGTTCGAGGACCTCGACACGATGCTCAACAAGCGGTCCGGTCTGCTCGGCCTGACCGGCAGCGGCGACATGCGCGACGTGCAGGACGCCGCGACGAAGGGCGACGAAACGGCCGAGGCGGCGCTCGCCGTGTACCGGCACCGGATCCGTCGCTACGTCGGCGCGTACACCGCGCAGCTCGGCGGGCTGGACGCGGTCGTCTTCACCGCGGGTGTGGGGGAGAACAACGCGCTGCTCCGGCGTCGTGTGCTGGCCGGTCTCGAACACCTCGGCATCGAGGTCGACCCGGACCGCAACGAACTCCACTCGAAGGAGGCACGACGGATCTCCACGGACGCGTCCCGCGTCGCCGTCCTCGTCATCCCCACGAACGAGGAACTCGAGATCGCCCGGCAGTCGGCGGCCGTCGCGCTCTGACGCGCGGCCGGCCTCAGCGGCGTCCGCAGCGGACGGCCAGGAGGCCCGTCCACCGGTCCGGTGGTGGACCTCCTGGCCGTCGTCGGGTCGGCTCGGTCAGCCGAGCGCGTGCAGGGCCGCCGGGATGGGCGTGTCCCCGCTCGTGACCTCGAACTGCTGGCCCACCGCGCTGTCGTCGAGGAGTGCGTGCAGGACCACCGCCGCCACGTCGGCGCGGGGGATCGAGCCACGCGGCACCGTCCTGCCGACCGAGACCGTGCCCTGCGGCGGGGTGTCGAGCAGGGCACCGGGACGGACGATCGTCCACCGGAACCGGCGCATCCGGACGTTGGCGTCCGCCTCCGCCTTCGCGCGGAGGTAGACCTGGAAGACGCCGTCCTCGTCCTCGGCGGGCAACCTCGCGGCCTCGGGGTCGTACGAGTCGGCGCCCATCGCCGAGATCATCACGTAGCGGTCGATGTCGAGGCGCACCGCGGCCTCCGCGAGCAGCACGGCCGCGTCCCGGTCGACCGAGAGCTTCCGCTCCGCGCCGCTGTTCGGCCCGGCACCGGCGGCGAAGACCACCGCGTCGAAGCCGCGGAGGCGGAGGGCGAGGTCCTCCTCCGACAGCTGCTCGAGGTCGGCGACGAGCGCCTTCGCGCCCGTCTGTTCGACGTCGGCGACGTGTGCTGGGTTGCGGACGATGCCGACGGCGTCGTGGCCGGCTTCGGTGATGAGGCGTTCGAGGATCAGGGCGATCTGCCCGTGGCCTCCGGCGATGGCGATCTTCATGCGTTCGATGCTGCTCCTCGCGTCCGGTAGAGTGTTCAGCGGCTCCTCACGTGACGCCATCCAGGCCAACTCCCCCAGGGCGGAAACGCAGCAAGGGTAACCGGGCTCTGGCGGGTGCGTGAGGAGTCTTCTTCATTTCCTGGGGCGGCGTTGCGGGGAACCGGGGCTGTGCCGGTTCCGTGCGTGAGGAGTCTTCTTCGTCTTCCGAGGAGTCGTTGCGGGGGAACCGGGGCTGTGCCGGTTCCGTGCGTGAGGGGTCTTCTTCATTTCCTGGGGCGGCGTTGCGGGGGAACCGGGGCTGTGCCGGTTCCGTGCGTGAGGAGTCTTCTTCGTTCCCCGAGGGAGCCGTTGCGGGGGAACCGGGGCTGTGGAGAGCGGTGCCGAGGTGTCGGCGGCGCCGACTACCCTGGTCGCGTGGTCACCGCCCTGTATCGCCGTTACCGGCCCGAGAACTTCGCCGAACTCATCGGGCAGTCGCAGGTGACGGACCCTCTCCGCACGGCGCTCCGGACGAACCGCGTCAACCACGCGTACCTGTTCAGCGGGCCGCGCGGCTGCGGCAAGACCACCTCGGCGCGCATCCTCGCGCGCTGCCTGAACTGCGCCGAGGGCCCGACCGACACACCCTGCGGCGTCTGCCCCAGCTGCGTCGAACTCGCCCGCGGCGGCGGGGGATCGCTCGACGTCATCGAGATCGACGCCGCGAGCCACAACGGCGTCGACGACGCCCGCGACCTCCGCGACCGTGCGGTCTTCGCGCCCGCTCGCGACCGTTACAAGATCTTCATCCTTGACGAAGCGCACATGGTGACGCCGCAGGGGTTCAACGCCCTGCTCAAGCTCGTCGAGGAGCCGCCGGAGCACGTGAAGTTCATCTTCGCGACGACCGAGCCCGAGAAGGTCATCGGCACCATCCGCTCGCGCACCCACCACTACCCGTTCCGGTTGGTCCCGCCCGCGACGATGCTCGAGTACATCGAGCAGCTGTGCGCGCAGGAGTCGGTGTCGGTCGCGCCGGGCGTGCTGCCGCTCGTCGTGCGCGCCGGCGGCGGGTCCGTGCGCGACACCCTGTCCCTGCTCGACCAGCTCATGGCCGGCAGCGAGGACGGTGCGATCGCCTACGAGCGGGCGGTCGCGCTCCTCGGGTACACCGACGCCGCACTGCTCGACGACGTCGTCGACGCGCTCGCCGTGGCCGACCCGGCATCGGCGTTCTCGGCGATCGACCGCGTCGTGCAGACCGGACAGGACCCGCGGCGCTTCGTCGAGGACCTGCTCGAACGCCTCCGCGACCTGATCGTCGTCGCGGCCACGAACGAGAGCGCGGGGGCCGTGCTGCGCGGCGTCTCGCCCGAGGAGCTCGACACCATGTCCCGGCAGGCCGGGGTGTTCGGCGCGACGGCGCTGTCCCGCGGAGCCGACATCGCCAACCGTGCCCTCACCGAGATGACCGGGGCGACCTCGCCGCGACTGCACCTCGAACTCATGGTCGCGCGCATGCTCGTGCCGGAGTCCGACGACACCCAGCGGGGTGCGCTCGCACGTGTCGAACGGCTCGAGCGTCGCGTCGGCGTCGGTGACGCCGGGGGACACCAGGCCGGACCGGCGGACCTGCCGACGGCCGCTCCCGCCGCCGTCGCACCTGCTGCTGTTCCCGCCCGGCCGGCGACGGCCGCGCCGGCCACGACGGCACCGGCGACGACGGCCGCACAGGTACCGGCGGCACCCGCGACGGCGGCACCCGCGACGTCGGCACCCGTGTCGGCGGCCCCCGGTTCGACGACCAGCACGACCGCTCCGGTCGCCGGGTCCGCCCCTGCCGCAGGGACGTCCGAGCAGGCCGGGTCGCCGCAGCCAGCCCCGACCGTCGACGCCGCCCGGAGCGCGGCGGCCTCGTGGGCTGCCGCCGTCCCCGAGAGCACTCCTGCGCCGGCGGCGTCCCCGTCCCCGCAGACCAGCGATGGCCAGGCGTCGCCGTCGTCCACCGGTGTCGGCACCGTGATCGGTGACGAGCCGGCCGTGCGGTCGGTCACCCCGGTCGGCCTCCAGCAGATGCGCGACACCTGGCCGCAGATCGTCGAGCACGTCCAACGGGCCAAGCGCTCCGCGTGGGCGGTCGTCGCGACGGCGCAGGTCACCGCGCTCAAGGACGACGTCCTCACGCTGACCTTCCCGAGCCAGCAGGACGTGGCGTCGTTCAAGGAGATGAGCGACCCGAACACGAGCGTCAGCGAGCACCTGCGTGCCGCGATCAACGACGTGCTCGGCTTCCGGGTGAAGTTCGTCGCCCGCGGGCCCGGAGGCGGTGCAGCCGGAGCCGGTGCGACGCGACCGCCGAGCCCACCGACGCAGGCCGCGCCGACCCAGGCTGCTCCGTCGCAGGCTGCTCGGACGCAGGCTGCTCCCCAGGCTGGTGCGGGGCGAGCCGAGGCACGTCAGGCAGCTCCGGCGCAGTCCGCCCGGACGCAGGACGCTCCGGCGCAGGCGGCGCCCGACCGACAGGGCGACCCGAGCGGCGCCCCGGTGTCCCGCTCCCAGCAGGAGACGCCGAGCGCCGGTGCCTCGGCGCCGTCCGCCGGATCGCGACCCGCCGCCCGCCAGGGCACGACGGCGGACCGTCCGTCGGGCTCCGGCTCGACACCGGCCGTCGACCGCTCGGAGGGCCGGCCGACGGAGCGCACCGCCCCGCAGCGGGACGCCACTGCCCGGCAGGACGCCGAGCCGCGGGACGCAGCTCCGCAGGACGCCGGCCCGGTCACGGAGTGGGCCGTCGCGACCATCCCCGCCTCGGACCCGACGGCCGGTGCCGTCCCCGAGGACATCGAGCCGTCGTGGGCCGCCCCCTTCGGTACCGTGCCCGCCGACGCAGCCGTCGCGCCAGCCGAGCGGACGGCGCAGCAGCCGGCGCCGGACGCTGCTCCCGCCGCCTCGGGTCCGGTCGGTGCACCTGCCCGAACCGGGAGCGACGACCAGGCGATCCGTGCCGACGTGGTCACGCAGGGCGGGCCTCCCGGCCGAGACGCGCCCCGGACCGCAGCCGGCGTCCCCTCGGATGCCGTACCGGTCGACGACTACCCGCTCGACGACGAGCCGTTCGACGACGGTGCGCCGTTCCCGGACCCCGGTCCGGGTGGTGGTCGCCCGGCGCAGACGGCTCCGCAACAGCAGACCGCTCCCCGTCAGCAGTCGGCGCCGCCGCGGACGGCGCAACCGTCCGGTGGCCAGCAGCAGCCCACCGCGCAGCCGCGGCAGCAGGGGCAGCAGGCCGCCGGCAACCAGTCCGGTGTCCGCCGGACCGCCGTGCCCGGGCGCTACGGCGAGGCCGTCGTGCGTGAGATCCTCGGCGCGCAGTTCATCGAGGAGACGTCGCTGACCGAGGGGGGTGTCTGATGTACGACGGCATCGTGCAGGACCTCATCGACGAGTTCGGGCGTCTGCCCGGCATCGGGCCGAAGTCGGCACAGCGCATCGCGTTCCACATCCTGCAGACCGAGTCCTTCGACCCGACCCGGCTGTCCGAGCTCCTCGGCACGGTGAAGGAGAAGGTCCGGTTCTGCGAGGTGTGCGGGAACGTCACCGAGAACGTCCGGTGCAGCATCTGCCGCGACCCACGTCGGTCGCCGAGCACGATCTGCGTGGTCGAGGAGGCCAAGGACGTCGCGGCGATCGAGCGCACGCGGGAGTTCCGCGGGCTCTACCACGTGCTCGGCGGTGCGATCAGCCCGATCGACGGCGTCGGCCCGGACGACCTGCGCATCCAGCAGCTCATGGTGCGGCTCGCGGACGGGACCGTGGACGAGGTCATCATCGCCACCGACCCGAACCTCGAGGGCGAGGCGACGGCGACGTACCTCAGCCGCCTCCTCGTGCCGATGGGCATCCGGACGACCCGCCTGGCGTCCGGTCTGCCGGTCGGTGGCGACCTGGAGTACGCCGACGAGGTGACGCTCGGCCGCGCGTTCGAGGGTCGACGGGTCGTCGGCGGCTGATCCGACCGCGCGGGATCGTTGCGTCGCGACCCGCTCCGACGCAACATCCGAGGAACACCGGCTACGATCGTCGAGCCGCGTGACGTCGCGGTGAACCGTCCCCAGGAGTGCGTGCCCGTGGCCTTGATCGTGCAGAAGTTCGGTGGTTCGTCCGTCGCGGATGCCGAGAGCATCAAGCGCGTCGCGAAGCGCATCGTCGAGACGAAGAAGGCCGGCAACGACGTCGTCGTGGCGGTGTCCGCGATGGGGGACACCACCGACGAACTCGTCGACCTGGCACACGAGGTCACCCCGATCCCGGCCGGGCGGGAACTCGACATGCTCCTGACCGCGGGCGAGCGCATCTCGATGGCGCTCCTCGCGATGGCGATCAAGAGCCTCGGGGTCGAGGCCTCGTCGTACACGGGCAGCCAGGCGGGCATGCTCACCGACGCGCAGCACGGCAAGGCCCGCATCGTGGACGTCACCCCGAAGCGGGTGCGTGAGGCGCTCGACGCCGGCCACGTCGCGATCGTCGCGGGCTTCCAGGGCTTCAACCGGACCACCGGTGAGATCACGACGCTCGGACGCGGTGGTTCGGACACGACCGCCGTGGCCCTCGCGGCCGCGCTCGACGCCGACGTCTGCGAGATCTACACCGACGTCGACGGCATCTTCACCGCCGACCCGCGGATCGTCCCGAAGGCCCGGAAGATCGACCGCGTCACGACCGAGGAGATGCTCGAGCTCGCGGCGTCCGGCGCGAAGGTCCTGTACATCCGCGCCGTCGAGTACGCCCGACGGCACGGCGTCACCCTGCACGTCCGTTCCTCGTTCAGCAACGTCGAGGGCACCATCGTCTACAACCCTGCCGAGGGGGAAACCGTGGAAGAACCGATCATCACCGGCATCGCCGGAGACCTCTCCGAGGGCAAGATCACCGTCGTCGGCGTGCCCGACCAGCCCGGGAAGGCAGCCGAGATCTTCACGATCGTGGCGCGCGCCGGGGCGAACATCGACATGATCGTGCAGAACGTGTCGGCGGCCTCGACGGGGCGGACCGACATCTCCTTCACGCTGCCGAAGGACCAGGGCCAGAGCGTCCTCACCGCGCTCGAGGTGTCCAAGTCCGACATCGGGTACGAGGGCATCCAGTACGACGACCAGATCGGCAAGCTCGCACTGGTCGGTGCCGGCATGCGGACCAACGCGGGTGTCTCGGCGCAGCTCTTCCGGGCACTGCACGACGCGTCCATCAACATCGAGATGATCTCGACCTCCGAGATCCGCATCTCGGTCGTCACCCGCGCCGACACCCTCAACGAGGCGATGCGCGTCGTGCACGAGGCGTTCGGGCTGGACGCCGACAACGAGGCCGTCGTCTACGCCGGCACCGGCCGCTGAACCGAGCAGGAGCACGACCATGACCGACACTCAGCTCACCGTCGCCGTCGTCGGCGCCACCGGACAGGTCGGCGCCGTGATGCGTCGGCTGCTCGAGGAGCGCGACTTCCCGGCCACCACGGTCCGGTTCTTCGCCAGCGCCCGTTCGGCCGGCACGACGCTGCGCTTCCGTGGCGAAGAGATCGTCGTCGAGGACTCCGAGACGGCCGACCCGTCCGGCATCGACATCGCCCTGTTCTCCGCGGGTGCGACCGCGTCGCGCTCCCTCGCGCCGCGCTTCGCCGCCACCGGCGCCCTGGTCATCGACAACTCCAGCGCGTGGCGGATGGACCCGCAGGTCCCGCTCGTGGTCAGCGAGGTGAACCCGGAGGCGATCGACGACGCCGAGAAGGGCATCATCGCCAACCCGAACTGCACGACGATGGCGATCATGCCGGTCCTCAAGGTGCTCGACACCGAGGCCGGCCTCCGTCGCCTCGTCGCCACGACGTACCAGGCCGTGTCCGGCAGTGGCCTGGCCGGGGTCGAGGAACTGCTCGGCCAGGCCCGCGCGGCGCTCGAGCAGGACACCGCGGCGCTGACCCACGACGGCTCCGCCGTCACCTTCCCGGAACCGGCGAAGTACGTCCGGCCGATCGCCTTCGACGTGGTCCCGCTCGCGGGCAGCATCGTCGAGGACGGCGAGGGTGAGACCGACGAGGAGAAGAAGCTCCGCAACGAGAGCCGGAAGATCCTCGGCCTGCCGGACCTGCTGGTCGCCGGCACCTGCGTCCGTGTTCCCGTCTTCACCGGCCACTCGATCTCGGTGAACGCCGAGTTCGACCGTCCGCTGTCGCCGGAGCGCGCGACCGAGGTGCTCGCCGCCGCCCCCGGCGTCGAGCTCTCCGACGTCCCGACGCCGCTGCAGGCGGCGGGGCAGGACCCGTCCTTCGTCGGACGCATCCGTGCCGACCAGTCCGCGCCCGAGGGACGCGGCCTGGTGCTCTTCGTCAGCAACGACAACCTCCGGAAGGGCGCCGCGCTCAACGCGGTCCAGATCGCCGAGACGGTGGTCGCCAAGCGGACGGTCACCGTCTGACCCGACGGCCGCACGACGGACGGGAGGTGGGCCCCGCCGGCCGGTACCGGCGCGACGCGCCAGCGGCGCGACGGCCGTGCCTGGAGGGACGGTGCCGGCTGGTACCGCGCCTCCCGTCGTCGGACAGGCAGCGGCGGTAGGCTCGACGGGTGGCAGTGAAGCAGGTGGACCCCATCGATGTCGTCCTCGTCGGCGGAGGGATCATGAGCGCCACGCTCGCTGCGATCATCCACCGGCTCGAGCCGGACTGGACGATCCGCGTGTACGAGCGGCTGGGCAGCGCGGCGCAGGAGTCCTCCAACCCGTGGAACAACGCCGGGACGGGCCACTCGGCGCTCTGCGAGCTCAACTACACGCCCGAGCTCCCCGACGGCCGCGTGGACATCGCGAAGGCCGTGACGGTCAACGAGCAGTTCCAGGTGTCCCGGCAGTTCTGGTCGCACCTGGTCGAGGACGGGACGTTGCCCGACCCGACGAGCTTCATCAACCCGACGCCGCACATCTCCTTCGTGTGGGGCGCGGACAACGTCGCGTACATGCGCGCGCGCTACGACGCCATGAAGGACCACCCGCTCTTCGCCGGGCTCGAGTACAGCGAGGACGCCGAGCAGATCCGGAAGTGGGCACCGGCCCTCATCCCGGGGCGCAAGAAGGACCAGCCGATCGCGGCGACGTACTCGGCGGCGGGCTCCGACGTCGACTTCGGGTCCCTCACCCGGCAGCTCTTCGACCAGCTCGAGATCGACGGCCTGCAGTTCGAACCGTCGCACCGCGTGACGAAGATCGCCCGCTCGAAGGTCTCCGACGGCTGGGTGCTCGACGTCCGCAACGAGGTCGGTCGCTCGAAGCAGCGCATCGCGGCGAAGTTCGTGTTCGTCGGCGCCGGTGGCGGGGCGCTGCAGCTGCTGCAGAAGTCCGGCATCCCGGAGATCCGCGGCTACGGCGGCTTCCCGGTGTCCGGCGAGTTCCTGCGCACCGACGACCCGGAGGTGGTGCAGAAGCACGCGGCGAAGGTCTACGGCAAGGCGAGCGTGGGGGCTCCGCCGATGTCGGTGCCGCACCTGGACACCCGCATCGTCGACGGGCAGGCGTCGCTCATGTTCGGACCGTACGCGGGGTTCAGCCCGAAGTTCCTCAAGCAGGGGTCGGTGCTCGACCTGTTCACGTCGATCCGCCCGCACAACCTCCGACCGATGCTCGCCGTCGCGTTCTCGAACTTCGACCTGGTGAAGTACCTGGTCGGGCAGCTCCTGGCCTCGAAGCGCACGAAGTTCGACGCGCTCCGCGAGTTCATGCCGAGCGCACGGCCGGAGCACTGGCACCGCATCACCGCGGGGCAGCGGGTGCAGGTCATCAAGCCGGACCCCGAGAAGGGCGGTGTCCTGCAGTTCGGCACGCAGGTCATCACGTCCGGGGACGGGTCGATCGCTGGCCTGCTCGGTGCCTCCCCGGGAGCGTCCACCGCGGTCCCGATCATGCTCGGGCTGCTGCAGCGGTGCTTCCCGGACCGGTGGGACGGCTGGCAGGCGTCGGTGCGCGAGATGGTGCCGACGTACGGTCAGGACCTCGGCGACGACGCGGCCCTGGCGAGCGCCATGTTGGACCGTACGGCGGCGGTGCTGGGCCTGCACCGCTGACATCCCCCTCCTTGCGCCTCGTTCGAACATGTGTTCGAATGGGAGCATGCGTTGGGACGGGCAGGCGATCACGGCCGAGCGGAGCGACATGCTCCCCGGACTCGAGTCGAACAGCGGGTTCGTCCGGAGCGTGACGACCCCCGAGTTCGTCGGGGTGACCTTCCACGAGGTCCTGGCGAAGTCCGCGCTGAACAAGGTCGGGGGAGCGGACGGCGGCACGTGGGGGTGGACGATCAACCCCTACCGCGGCTGCAGTCATGCCTGCGTGTACTGCTTCGCCCGTCCGACCCACACCTACCTGGAGTTCGACGGCGGGGCGGACTTCGACCAGCAGATCGTCGTGAAGACGAACGTCGCCGACGTGCTCACCCGGGAACTCGCGAAGCCGAGCTGGGACCGGCACCCGGTTGCCCTCGGCACGAACACCGACCCGTACCAGCGCGCAGAGGGACGGTACCGGCTCATGCCGGGGGTCATCCGCGCCCTGGCCGACTCCGGCACGCCCTTCAGCATCCTCACCAAGGGCAGTCTGCTCCGACGGGACATCCCGCTCCTGGTCGAGGCCGCGAAGTCCGTCCCGGTCGACATCGCGATGTCCGTCGCGGTGTACGACGACGACCTGCAGCAGTCCGTCGAGCCCGGCACCCCGACGACATCTGCACGCCTGGCCACGGTACGGGCGGTCCGCGACGCCGGGCTCGACTGCTCGGTGTTCCTCATGCCGGTCCTGCCGTACATCACGGACACGCGGGCGCACCTGCAGGACGCGGTCGGGCGCGCGGCTGCCTCCGGTGCGACGAGCCTGATGTACTCGGCGCTGCACCTCAAGCCCGGCATCAAGCCGTGGTGGTACGAGTGGCTGGGCCGGACGCACCCCGACCTCGTGGGGCGCTACCGGGCCATGTACCTCGACAACACGTACGCGCCGAAGGACTACCGGCGCTGGTTGGCCGAGCGGGTCCGGCCGATCCTGCACGAGCACGGCCTGTCCCTGGGGAAGGTCGACCCGGCGACCGGATCGATGGGGTTCTCGGACGACGCCGTGCCCCGGACGTCGGACCAGTCGCCGCTCAAGCGCGCGGACCCCGGGTACGCCCACCGCGCCGAGTACCGGCCGTCGAACGGGCTCGGCCCGGGCGCCGGGGCCCCCGGTGTGGCCGCTTCTGCCCCGGCCTCGGCGGGGGCGGGTCGGCCGACGGGCCCGACCCGGCTGACGGAGGCGACCCGTCCGACGGGTGCGGTCCGCGAGACGGGTGCGGTCCGCACGGCGGAACCGCGTCTCTTCTGATCGTCGATCCCGCTTCCGGGGGACAGTGGCCCGTCGGTGGTCGCCGTTACCATGGACGAGTCCGCCGCCTGGCGATCTGATCGGGGTACACACCAGCACCCATCGTGGTTGGATCGAAGACGGCGCCCCCGCCGCTGACGGACCACCCCACGGTCTGACGCGGCGGTGAGCACTCGGAGTCCGAGTGCTCCGTGTCCCCTCGACCGCACGGAAGGACAGCCCCGGTGCTCGGCATCCCCACGCATCTCGCCCCACGGGTGAACGCGTGGTCGACCGTGCGCGCCTTCCACGCAGCCGCGATCGGGTCCCTCGTCGCCGCTGCGCTCCTGCTGCTGCTCTACCGCGTCGACGCTCCGACGGACCACGTCCTCGGCGCGGTGCTCGCCGTGGTCCCCATGCTCGTGATGATCGGTGTGCACGTCCACGTCGGCACCTGGCGGTCGGCGGCTGCGTTCCTCGTCGTCGGGGGGATCTGCGCGTACTGGTTCGCGACCGTCGTGCAACGCGAACTCGCCGGGGTCCCGTGGGTCACCTCGTACCTGCTCTCCCTGGTCGTCGTGCCGCTCGTGCTCATCGGCGGCACCGGCAGCGGGACGCTCCGCGTGGTGCTCTGGTCGGTGTCCGGCTTCGTCGTGGGCCGGGTCGTGACGTCGGTCGTCGCCGCGCAGGCCGGCGGCCCCGACCACCCGCTCGTGCTCGCGTGGGTGACGCTCGGGTTCGTCATCGGTCTCGTGGTGGCGGTGAACCGGTCGACCAGGCGGTCCGAGCGCATCCAACCCGAGCTGCTGCGGTCGGCCCGCGAAGAGCACGTGACGGCGTACCGGGCGGGGATCGAGGCCGAAGCCGCGGCGATCCTGCACGACACCGTCCTGAACCACCTCAACGCGATCGCGTTGGCGCCGGCCGGTCCGATGGACGAGCACCTCGTGCAGACGATGGAGGCGGACGTCGCGATGCTCACCGGGCGTGCCTGGCTCGCGGCGGACGGTCCAGCGGCGGACGACGGCGCCGACGACACGACCACGGTCGCGGTCGCGGCCTTCGACCGCATGCTCGACGAGCAACGATCCACGGGGTTGCAGATCACCGTGACCGGTGACCCGGTGTCGGTCGCCCGGCTCGACCCACAGGCGATGACCGCGGTGCTCCGTGCGGTCGCCCAGTGCCTGACGAACGTCCGCAAGCACGCCGGCACCGACGCGGCCGAGGTCAGCGTCTTCGACGACGGCCTGGCGTGCACCGTGATGGTCGTGGACGACGGGCGCGGGTTCGACGAACAGGCCACCGGAGCCGACCGCATGGGGCTCCGCAACTCGGTCCGCGAGCGCATCGGCCGGGTCGGCGGGGACGTGCAGGTGTGGTCCTCGCCCGGGTCGGGGACGAGCGTCATGATGAGCGTGCCGTACGCGTCGGCGAACGCCCCCGTGCCCATCCGACCGCACGACGACGACGTGGAGCGGGCCTCGTGAGCCGCACCACGCGCCGCAGTCCGGGACGACGGACCGCGCAGCAGTACGACCCGCTCGGCGCGATGGGGTCCCGACCGCTCGCGGTCGTCCTCGGTGCCGGCGGCGTGCTCTGGGCCTCCCTCGTGTCGATCCTCGACCGTGACGTGGTCGGCGCGCCGACGTTGAGCGCCCTGACCGTCCTGTTGCTCGCCGCCTCCGCGGTCGTCGTGTTCACCGCCTCCAGCCCGTTCCGGGCGCCCTTCACCCGGTGGGCGTTCGTCGCCCACGTCGCACTGCTCGCGCTCGCGACCGTGACCGCGGCGGCCGCGCAGTGGGGTCCCGACCGGTCGCTCGTGAACGACTTCATGGTGCTGCTCGGTGCCATCGGCATCGTGGTCGTCGCCCCGTACCGTCCGTGGACGGACCTCGTCGCGGGCGGTCTCGCCCTCGCCGTCGTGGGGGCCGCCACCGGTGGGGCGGTCGCGTTCGCGCACCCCGCGGGCGTCCCGGTGCCGGTCGCCGCGTTCCTGGCCGCCGCTCCGACCCTCGTCCTCACCGCCGCGTCGGCCGTGTTCGCCCACACCTTCGCCGGCCTGGCGGAGCGCGTGCAGATCCGTGCGGGGTCGTACTCGGTGGAACGTGCCGAACGCGACGGCATCACGTCGAGCGTGCAGCAGGACCGGTCGACGATCCTCGCGCGGGACGTCGCTCCCTTCTTCGCCGAGCTCCGCACGCGGACGACGCTGACGGACGCGGACCGGGCGCGGGCACGGGCCATCGCCGACGGCATCCGGCAGGTCATGGTCGCCGAGGCGGACCGCACGTGGTTGGAGTACGCCGTGCGCATCGCGGGGGACCCCGCCGCCACCGTCGTCGACCCGCTCGGCCTCGCTGCGGCGATGGACGCCGACCAGCGGACCGTCGTCCGGACCTTCGTGCGCGTGGTGCTCGCGGCCGACACCGTCGACCCGGCCGGCGTCCGGGTGACGGTCGCGCCTCCCGACCCGTCGGCTGCGGGCAGCGCGGTCACGATGACCTTCGACGTCGCCGTGGCCGACTCCGACGTCGGCATCCACCGGGCGTTCGATCCGTACGTCGCCGTGCTCCGCGTGACGTTCCCGGACCTCGACGTCGCCGTCCGACCATCGTCCCTGACATTAAGGTTCTCGTATGACCAGCACTGACCCGACCCGGTTCCCGGAGGGCGGTCCCGCCATGCCGGCCCCGGGTTCCCGCCGGGTGCGTTTGGCCATCCTCGACGACCACGAGGTCCTGCTCGACAGCCTGTCGAGCTGGATCGCGGTGAACGCCTTCGACTTCGACCTGGCCCTCACCGCACACACCTGGCTCGAGATGGTGCACAGCGACAGCTTCCCGACCGACCTGGTGTTCCTCGACTTCCAGCTCAAGGAGCCGGTGTCGATCGAGGCCCGCGTGCGCACGTGCCGAGCAGCCGGGGCGAAGGTGATCGTCCTGTCGAGCGTCGACGCCCGCGAGTCCCGCGACCGCTCCCTCGCAGCCGGTGCGGCGGCGTTCCTCTCGAAGTCCCTGCCGATGCGCGAGGTGATGGACATCGCGCGTGAGGTGATGGGCGTCGCGCGCGAGACGCCGGCACAGCGCGAATGGCGTCCGCTGCCGACGGGGGCGAGCGCCCACCAGCGTCCGAAGCTCAGCCACGGCGAGGAGGAAGCGCTCCGCCTGTACGTGTCGGGCTACTCGACGAACGAGGTCGCGGCGCAGATGAACGTGCAGTACGAGACCGCCAAGACGTACCTCCGCCGTGTCCGTGAGAAGTACGCGAAGGTCGGCCGTCCGGCGTCGAAGAAGTCCGACCTCATCCGTCGCGCGGCGGAGGACGGGTTCCTCGCGTAGTGGCCAAGCTCTACTTCCGCTTCGGCGCGATGAACAGCGGCAAGAGCACCGGGCTCCTGCAGGCCGCGTACAACTACGAGGAGCGCGGCCAGCGCGTCCTGCTCGCCAAGCCCAGCGTCGACACCAAGGGCGACCGCGAGATCGTCTCGCGGCTCGGTGTGACGCGGACCGTGGACGTCGTGCTCCCCGCCGAGGCGGACGTCCGTGCTGCGGTGGCCGAGGCGGGCGCGACCGATCCGGAGTCGGCAGCACTCGACGGCATGGTCCGGCCGGTCAGCTGTGTGCTCGTGGACGAGGCGCAGTTCCTCACGCCCCGGCAGGTCGACGACCTGCTCCGGATCGCCGTCCTCGACGAGATCCCCGTCCTCGCGTACGGCATCCGCACCGACTTCCGCACCGAGGCGTTCCCCGGCAGCCGTCGCCTCCTCGAAGTCGCGCACTCCCTCGAGGAGCTCAAGACCATCTGCCGCTGCGGGCGCAAGGCCGTGTTCAACGCCCGGAAAGTCGACGGCCGGTTCGTGTTCGACGGGTCACAGGTCGCGATCGACGGCGTCGACGTCGAGTACGAGTCACTCTGCGCCAACTGCTACCTCACCGAGTCCGGCGGCCGGTTGGACGGCGAGACCGGACACTGAGCCCGGTCCGGACAGGAGAGCCCGGTCCGGACAGGAGGCGCAGACCGGACCGATCCCGGGCCTCCCGTCCGACACGTGTCCCGGAATGGGCGCGCGACGCGGCGCGTTGGTGTGGACATGAGTGACGCACCCCTGCACCTTTCCGTCCTCGACCTCGCGACGCGCGAGTACGGGCAGTCGAACACCGAGGCCCTGCAGGGCTCGATCGACATGGCCGTCCGGGCCGAACAGCTCGGCTACGAGCGCTTCTGGGTCGCGGAACACCACGGCATGCCGGGCATCACCTCGTCCGCGCCGGCGGTCCTGCTCAGCGCCGTCGGTGCCGCGACCTCCACCATCCGCATCGGTTCCGGTGGCGTCATGCTGCCGAACCACGCCCCGCTCGTCATCGCGGAGCAGTTCGGCACCCTCCGAGCGCTGTACGGCGACCGCGTCGACCTCGGCATCGGCCGCGCGCCCGGGACGGACGGCGCGACCGCGATGGCCCTCCGGCGGACGGACCGGCTCGACGTCGACGACTTCCCGCAGCAGCTGGCCGACCTGGTCGGCTTCTTCACCGGTATGGAGGAGTCGAACCCGCTCGCCCGCATCCGTGCTGTGCCCGGCTACGGCGACGTCCCGGAGTTCTGGCTGCTCGGCTCGTCGGGCTACAGCGCACAGGTCGCCGGGGCGCTGGGGATCCCGTTCGCCTTCGCGCACCACTTCGCGTCCGACAACACGGAGGCGGCGCTCGCGCTGTACCACCAGGCGTTCCGACCCTCGCGTTTCCGTTCCGAGCCGCTCGCGTTGATCGGCGTGCAGGTCGTCACCGACGAGGACCCGGCCGTCGTGGACGAGCAGAGCGCGCCCGGGATGATCTCGTTCATCCGCATGCGTCAGGGCGCGAAGCCCGAGCCGGTCTCGACGGAGGAAGCGCGCGCGTACGAGTTCTCCGACCTCGAGCGACGGTTCATCGCCGCCCGGACGGAACGTCAGGCGTACGGCTCCCGCGACCAGGTCGCGGCGAAGATCAACGAGTTGGTCGAGTCGACCGGCGCCGACGGGGTGATCGTCGCTCCCGGGGCCGCGCAGGCACGCTACCGGCACCAGGCGCTCGAGGTCGTGGCGGGGCTGCACGCCGAGGGGCGGCTCGTCCGGCCGGGCGTCGCCGTCGCCTGACGCCGCGCGGACCGGGTGCGCGTCAGCGCGCAGCTTGGACCGTCCGCACGACGCAGGCGTCGTACGACGCGGGCTTGCACGGCGCGTTCCGGACGTGCACAACAGGAACCGGCCCGAACCACGGACTCCCGTGGTTCGGGCCGGTTCCTGTTGTGCCGACGAAGTCCGGCGGCGCCGGAGAACTCCGGGAACGGCGAAGGCCCCGGCTTCCTGAGAAGCCGGGGCCTTGTGTGTCGGGGTGACAGGATTTGAACCTGCGACCTCGTCGTCCCGAACGACGCGCGCTACCAAGCTGCGCCACACCCCGCGGTGTGATCACTCCGTTCCCGGAGCAACCCCAGAAGTCTATCCGATGATCGGGGGTGCTCACGACCACGCGGTGTCGGCCGGGCGCGTCGCGATCGACGGGGGAGCGGTCAGCTGCGGGCCGTCAGCGTGACGACGACCGCCTCCGGCCGGGCGGCGAACCGCACGGGCGCGTAGATCGAGGTCCCGAGTCCGGCCGACACGTTCAACCAGGACCAGTGCGTGCGGTTCTGCCACTGGTGCAGGCCGCTCGCGTACCGGCGCGGCAGGTCCGAGTTCGTCACGAGCGCGCCGACGCCCGGGACGGCCACCTGGCCGCCGTGCGTGTGCCCGGCGAAGACGATGTCCGCGCCCTGTGTCACGAAGGCGTCCAGGACGCGACGGTAGGGCGCGTGCGTGACGCCGATGGAGACGGGGGAGGAGCCGCTCTCGTCCTCCGACCACGGCACCTCGGAGCGCATCTCGTCGACGTTCGCCGGCAGGAGGTCGAGCCGGTCCCAGTCGCGGTGTGCGTCCGACGTGCCGAAGAGCTCGAAGCGTGACCCGCGGATCTCGACGGCACGGGCGTGGTCGTTGAGGTCCAGCCACCCGAGGGACTCGAAGAAGGCCGTCTGGCGGTCCACGTCGAGCTTCGCCGGCTCGGCATGGGCCCGCATGGTGCTCGGCCCGGCGAGGTACTGCGCGGGGTTGCGGGGTGACGGTGCGAAGAAGTCGTTCGACCCGTAGACGAAGGCGCCCGGGATCCCGCGGAACGGCTCGAGGGCGTACTCGACGGCGGCGTTCGCGGTCGCGTGGCCGAGGTTGTCGCCGGTGTTCACGATGAAGTCCGGCTCGACCAGGCTGAGGTCGCGGATCCACTGCTGCTTGTCCGCCTGCCACGGGGCCATGTGGATGTCGGACAGGTGCAGGACGGTGACGTCCCGGGAGCCGACCGGCAGCACCGGGACGGTCTCCCAGCGGACCGTGTACGCGCGGCGCTCCACGAGGGAGCCCCAGGCGGCGGAGGCGACTCCGAGCGCGGCGCCCGCGGCGAGGACGCCGAGGGCACCACGCGCTCGGGTCACCGGCAGCCCTTCGGCGACTTGCCGTTCTTGTTGCCGTACACGGACAGGGTGATCCCGGTGTCCTTCGACACCGCCGTGCCCTGGCCGGGGTCGACCGCGGCCACGAGGCACTCGTTGTCGCCGTTCCCCTCGGGGTAGTCCTTCGACACGGAGACGTTCGTGAACCCGGCGTCGGCGAGGGCGTCCTGGGCGTCGCCGATCTGCTTACCGGTCACCTCGGGGATGGCGGCCTGTGAGCCGTCGGTCGTGTACACGGTCACGCTCGACCCCTTGGAGAGCTGCAGCCCGGCTGCCGGGTTGGTCGAGAGGACCGTGCCCGGCGTACCGCCGCCGGCCTGGACGCCGCCGTCCACGTAGGTCAGGCCGGCTGCTGCGATCGCTGCCCGAGCCGCTTCCGGGGTCTGACCCTGGACGTTCGGCACGGCGACGCTGTTGCCGCGGATCGACGCGGGCGACGGGTCGGCGAACTGACCACCCGGGTACTGGGTGTTCACGATCGTCTGCGCCTGGCGCCACAGTGCCGTGCGGGAGCCGGCGTAGGAACCGTTCGGACCGTAGACGAAGCGGAGGTTCTGCTTGCCCTGGATGTTGCCCATCCAGGTCGCTGTCGCCACCTTGGTCGTCGCACCGATCAGCCAGATCTGGTCGGCGTCGTTCGTGGTACCGGTCTTGGCGAACTCGTCGAAGCCCTCCGGCGTACGTCCGCCGCCGGCGGTTCCGATGGTCAGCACCTTCTTCAGGGCGTAGATCGCCGTCGCGGCGACCTGCGGGTCGATGGCCTGCGTGCAGTCCTTCGCCTGGCCGCCGAGGGACTTGCCGTCCGCGTTCGTGACGTTGTCGATCGCGATCGGGCGGCAGAACGTGCCGTTGTTGGCGATGCCGGCGTAGGCCGCGGCCATCGTGAGCGGGGCGATGTAGTTGTCACCGAGAACGGAACCGGCGTAGAGCTCGAGGTTCCTCGTGGTCTTCTTCGACATGTCGTCGCCGAATGCGGCGACGGGTTCCCGCGGCGCCGCACGATGGACACCGAGGGAGTATGCCGTCTTGGCGATGTCGCAGTAATCGAGCTTCTGAGCCATGTTGATGTAGGACACGTTGACCGAACGGTACGTCGCGTTCTCCACCGTCATGTTGCCGCCCTCGCCGGCCGAGTCGTTCTTCGGCGTGTAGTTCGTCGGTGACTGCGATCCGCACAGCGGGTACGACGTGAACGTCCGTGGTGTCCCGTTGACGATCTCGCCGAGGCCGTGGCCGTTCTGCAGCCAGTTCAACAGCGTGAACGGCTTGAACGTCGAACCGGTCTGGAAGCCTTCACCGCCGCCGTACTCCTGGTCGACGCTGAGGTTCAGGCCGGAGTCCGTAGCGGGGGCGCAGGCGTTCGGGTCGGCGCCCTCGGTCCCGCAGCCCGCGAGCTGGTTGTAGTTCTTGTTCTGGACCATCGTGAGCACGCGGCCGGTGTCGGCTTCGACCGAGTTGATGACGCCGCCGAGGGCGAGCCGGGCCTCGGTGTTCGGCGCGTAGGCGTTGATCAGGTCCTTCTGCGCGTTGTTGAGGTCGAGGTTCAGCGTGGTCTGGATCGTGTAGCCGCCGTTGCGCCAGGCGGCGTCGCGTGCCTTCTGGGTCGAGCCGAGCTGGGACATCTCCTTGACGACCTGCACCGCGTAGTCGCAGAAGAACTGGGATCCGTTGCCGGCGGCGGCCTTGCAGCCCTGGGTCGGGTCGGTCAGGTGCACGTAGTCGGCGGGCTTGGAGGCGATGGCCTCATTGAAGTCCTTGGTGTTGATGTGCTTCTGGGCGTACATCGACTTCAGGATCACGTCACGCCGGGCGACGTTCGCTTCGTAGTACTTCGGGTCGGACAGGTTGCGCGTGTTCGGGGACTGCACGATCGCCAGGATCGAGGCGGCCTCGGCGGCGGTGAGGTCGGTGGCGCTCTTGCCGAAGTAGTGCTGCGCCGCGGCCTGCACGCCGTACGTCTGGTCACCGAAGTAGGCGATGTTCAGGTAGCCGGTGAGGATGTCCTTCTTCGGGTACTTCTTCGCGAGCCCGATCGCGAGCTTCATCTCCTCGAGCTTGCGGGAGACGGAGACCTTGGTCGCCTCGTTGTAGGCCTTGATCCGCTGCTCCTGCGTGGGGAGCTCGAGTGCCTGCTGCATCTTGATGTTGCGGACGAGCTGCATGGTGAGCGTCGACCCACCGCCGGAGTCGCCGAGGCCACCCCCGGCGACGGTGCCGACACCGGCGCGGACGAGCGAGGTCATGTCGACGCCGCCGTGGTGCCAGAAGCGCTTGTCCTCACCGTCGATCGCGGCGTTCTTGAGGTTCTCGCTGATCTGGTCGTACTTCAGCTCCTGGCGGTTCTGGTCGTAGACCGTCGCCAGGTGGGTCGGCTTGCCGCCCGAGTACGCCAGCACCTCGTTGCGCTGGGGCAGGTCGCCGAGCTCGATGTACTCGGGCAGCGACTCGAAGACGCCGATCGTCGAGGTCGTCGTGACACCGGCGACCGCGATCGCCGGCGTGACACCGATGGTGACGAGCAGGCCGGCGAGTGCGCTGAAACCGACGAAACCGACGAAGGCGCCGACTGCGGAGACGGGCTTGGTCCGGCGGGCAGACGTCTTCTGGGCAGACATAGGATGCAGCCTAAACGACACCTCGGACTGGAAGGCTGGCAAGGAACCGCATGAGCCGCTGGGAATACCTCACGACCCCGTTGATCATCCACAACACCACCGCCATCCTCAACAACTTCGGTGAGCAGGGCTGGGAACTGGTCCAGGTCGTCACCGGCCCGGAGGGCGGGCTCGTCGCCTACCTGAAGCGTCCGAAGGCCGAGGCATGAGCGTCGCCGAGCGCCTGACCGAGCTCGGCATCACGGTGCCGGAGGTCGCGGCTCCCGTCGCCGCGTACGTCCCCGCCGTCGTCTCCGGCGCACACGTCTTCACCGCGGGGCAGCTGCCGTTCGTCGACGGCGCCCTGCCGGTGACGGGCAAGGTCGGGTCAGCGGTCGACGCCGAGACGGCGACGGCGCAGGCCCGGGTGGCGGCGCTCAACGCCCTCGCCGCGGTGCAGAGCGTCGCCGGGTCGCTCGACCGGGTCGCCCGGGTCGTCAAGGTGACGGTCTTCGTCGCCTCCGATCCCTCGTTCACCGGGCAGCCGGCGGTCGCGAACGGCGCGTCGCAGCTCGTCGGCGACGTGTTCGGCGAAGCGGGCGTCCACGCGCGCAGCGCGGTCGGCGTCGCGGTCCTGCCGCTGGACGCGCCGGTCGAGGTCGAGTTGGTCGTCGAGCTGACGGCCTGACCACCCGCGGACGCGACGCGTCCGTGGGACGCAGGAAGGGCCTCCCGGCCGGTGTGACGGGAGGCCCTTCCTGCGTCCGTCCGGCTACATCAGGTCCGCGATGGTCGCCATGATCGTCGGGTCGGCCAGCGTCGTCGTGTCGCCGATGCGACGCCCCTCGGCCGCGTCGCGGAGGAGGCGGCGCATGATCTTGCCGGACCGCGTCTTCGGCAGCTCCGGGACGATGACGACCTGACGGGGCTTCGCGATCGGGCCGATCCGCTTGCCGACCCAGGAGCGCAACTCGGCGGCGGAGGCCTCGCGGTCGACGCCCTCGGCCGCCTCGGCGGTGAGGATCACGAACGCGACGACGGCCTGCCCGGTCGTCTCGTCGGCGGCACCGACGACCGCTGCTTCGGCGACTCCCTCGTGCCCGACGAGCGCGGACTCGATCTCCGCGGTGGACAGTCGGTGCCCGGAGACGTTCATCACGTCGTCGACGCGTCCCTGCACCCAGATGTCGCCCTGGCCGTCGAGCCGGGCGCCGTCGCCGGCGAAGTAGCGGCCCGGGAACCGTGACCAGTACGTCTCGACGAAGCGGTCGTCGTCGCCCCAGATGCCGCGCGCCATCGACGGCCACGGCTCGGTGACGGTGAGGTAGCCGCTGCCGCCGGGACCCACGGGGGTGCCGTCCTCGTCCACGATCTCGGTGACGATCCCCGGCAGCGGGGTCTGTGCCGCGCCGGGCTTGAGCTTCGTCACGCCGGGCAGCGCCGAGATCATGATCGCGCCGGTCTCCGTCTGCCACCACGTGTCGACGATCGGGGTCCGGTCGTGGCCGATCACCTGCCGGTACCACTGCCACGCCTCGGGGTTGATCGGCTCGCCGACGCTGCCGAGCAGCCGGAGCGACTCGAGGCTGCGCGCCTCCGGGATCTGGCGACCGGCCTTCATCGCGGCGCGGACCGCGGTCGGTGCCGTGTAGAGGACCGTGATCCCGTACGCGTCCACGATGTCCCACCAGCGACCGGGCTGCGGCTCGTCCGGCGTGCCCTCGTACAGGACCTGCGTCACGCCGTTCGCGAGGGGACCGTAGACGACGTACGTGTGACCGGTGATCCAGCCGATGTCGGCCGTGCACCAGTAGACGTCCTTCTCCGGGTGCATGTCGAAGACGTTCCGGTGCGTGTAGGCCACCTGGGTGAGGTACCCGCCGGAGGTGTGCACGATGCCCTTCGG
This sequence comes from Curtobacterium sp. MCBD17_023, assembly GCF_003224415.1. Lineage (NCBI taxonomy): Bacteria > Bacillati > Actinomycetota > Actinomycetes > Micrococcales > Microbacteriaceae > Curtobacterium > Curtobacterium sp. MCBD17_023. The sequence continues at coordinate 173,791 of NZ_QKLJ01000003.1, read as the reverse complement.
CTTCCCGGTCGTGCCCGAGGTGTACAGGATGAACAGGGGCGTCTCGGCGGGGAAGGCCTGCGCCTCGTGGTCGGGAGCGGCGGCGGCGAACTCGTCGTGCCACCACCGGTCGCGCTCGGTCCAGGCGATCTCGTTGCCGCCGCGCTGCACGACGAGCACATGCTCGACGCTGCCCGTGCCCTCGCCCTGCAGGGCCTCGTCCACGGCGGGCTTGAGCGGGGAGACGGCACCGCGACGCCATCCGCCGTCCGCGGTCACGACGACCTTCGCGCCGGCGTCCTCGATCCGGGCACGGAGGCTCTCGGCGCTGAAGCCGCCGAAGACGACGGAGTGGATCGCGCCGAGCCGGGCGATCGCGAGCATCGTGACCACGGCCTCCGGGATGAGGGGGAGGTACACGACGACACGGTCACCACGCCCGACGCCGAGACCCTGCAGCATGTTCGCCGCGCGCTGCACGTCCGCCGTCAGCTCGGCGTAGGTGATGGTGCGGGTGTCGCCGTTCGCGCCCTCGAAGTGGATCGCGACGCGGTCGCCGTTGCCTGCCCGGACATGCCGGTCGAGGCAGTTCTCGGCGACGTTGAGCTCCCCGTCCGCGAACCACCGGGCGAACGGTGCCCCGGACCAGTCGAGCGTCGTCGTGAAGGGCGTCCGCCAGTCCAGCAGGGCTCGGGACTGCTCCGCCCAGAACGCCACCCGGTCGGCGCTCGCGGCGTCGTGGAGGCCCTGGTCGGCGACGGCGTCCGCGACGAACTCGGGCGACGGAGGGAACGTCGTCGCGTCGTCGGAGGTGTCGGCCTGCTGTGGAGCGGCCTGCTGCGGAATCGTCATCGATGTCCTTTCGTCTCGTCCGCCCGGGACGCGGTCGGACCACCGAGGCAGACGACGACCGGGCGCAGTCGGAGACTACTCCCGACCGCGCTCCCGGCGGAGGACCCGGCCCGGTGCCGGCAGCGAGCGCCGTCCTGCGGTCCGGCCCGTCACCGCGGACCTGCCGGCGCGCAGCGGGACAGTCGATCCGCGCAGGTCCTCGCGTTCCGCGTCCAGGAGTGTCGGCGCATCCCCTTCGTGGGGTACAGTGTTCCCTGCCGGGCTCGTTCCCGGTGGCACCGGTCACGATTCCCCCCAATCACCCCGGTGTCCAGGCGGCACCCGTTCCCCCCAACAGGTGCCGCCTCTTCTTCTTCCCGGCCGGACCGCACGGGCGCGTCGGACGGAACGGGCGCGACGCCGCCGATCGGCAGCAGGACGCGGCCGACGTGGACAGACCGGTCGGCCCAGTCCCGCGCCCCACGCCGGTCTCGTCGCGCTCATCGGGACCCACTCGTCCCGGTCCGCCCTTCGGCGGACCCGCGACCTCGGCGCCGGATCGCTGCAGCACCCGGACATCCGGAACGGGGTACGAGGGCGATCGTCGGGGTACAAATCGCTCACGGTCGTGACGTCGGGCAGGGCTGTCCACCGGTCCGGCCGGGAGGCGCGGATCACCTGAAGCGCGGCCGTACCGTCGCCGCCATGCACCGCCATCGCGCTCCGTTCCTGCCCGGGTCTCCGCCTCCCCACCATCGGCGGCGCGCCGCGTCGTTGGTCGACTTCGAGGAGCTCGCGCCCCTGGTCGCCGACGACCGCGTGACGGACGTACTGGTCCTGGGCGGACGGGGCGTCTGGACCGACCGGGGCGCCGGGTTGGTCGTCGTGCCGGGACTCGTCCTGCCGGAGGACCGCGCCCGCGACCTCGCCCGTGCCCTGGTCGCCCGCGGCGGACGGCACGTCGACGAGACCACACCCTGCGCCGACGTCCGGCACGGAGACGGGATCCGTGTGCACGCGGTGCTCGCTCCGGTGTCCGTGCACGGGACGGCGATCTCCGTCCGGCTGCCACGTGACGAGCGACCCACGATCGACCGCCTGGCCGACCGAGGGTTCTTCGAGCGGGTGCCGCGCCGGCTCGTCGAGCGGGCCGTGCACGAACGGCAGAACGTGCTCGTGACGGGGGCCACCGGGAGCGGGAAGACCACGCTCCTCGCAGCGATGCTCGCGCAGGTGCCGGCCGGCGAACGCATCATCACGGTGGAGGACGTCGCCGAACTCCGGGTTGACCACCCGCACGTCGTCGCGCTCGAGGCCCGGCAGGCGAACGCGGAGGGCGCCGGCGAGCTGGGTCTCGGTCGACTGCTCCGCGAAGCGCTCCGGATGCGACCAGACCGGATCGTCGTGGGGGAGTGCCGGGGCGCCGAGGTCCGGGAGCTCACGTCGGCCCTCAACACCGGGCACGACGGGGGCGCGGGGACCGTGCACGCGAACGGCCTCGACGACGTCGCCGCGCGACTCGAAGCGCTCGGTGCGCTGGCCGGGCTCGGACCCGAGTCGCTCGCGCGGCAGGCAGCGAGTGCGTTCGACCTGGTGCTGCATGTGGAGCGCCGGCACGGGGTGCGGCGGTTGGCAGCGGTCGGTCGGATGCACGTCGACCGCGCCGGACGGTTGGTGGTCGCCGATGTCGAGGCCGTGCCGAGACGGGTGGCGTCGAGCCGGGGCGCGCCGAGCCGGGTCGTGCCGAGCCGGGTCGTGCCGAGCAGCGGGGACCGGGTGGCGGCACCTGAGTGCGCGAGGACGGGCGGGCCGGCCCGGATCGACGGCTGCGGCTCGTCGGCGCCCCGCAGCGGCTCCCGACCCGCGGGCGACGCGCGACGTGATGCGCGGCGGGTCGACGACGAGCAGTGCCGCCCGAGGACAGGCGGGGCGCATCGACGTCACCGAGACGGCTCGTGACGACGCCCCGCGCACGGACCGGTGATCGCGCCGGACCGAGGACCGCACCCCTCGGCCGACCGCTGGACCTCGCACGGACGCTGGACCGGGTCGCCGTGCTGGTCACTGCCGGCGTCCCACCGCCGCGGGCGTGGGCACTCGTGACCGAGGCGGCAGCCGCACCGACCCAGAGGCGGTCGTACCCGGCCACTGGCCAACCGGAGCCGCGCCGGGGCCGGGCGGGACTGGTCCGACGCCGGACCCGTCCATCCCGCAGGACGGTACGAGGACGCGGCCCGGCGGGCGGCGGTCGCGGGTCGTGGGACCCCTCGACCGAGCGGGACGTCGAGGGGGTGCTCGCCGTCGCGGCCCGGACGGGGGCGCCGGTGGCACCGACACTCCGGGCGCTCGCAGCGTCCCTGCGCGATGCCGAACAGACGGCACGGTCGATCCGCACCGCGCTCGCCGGTCCACGCGCGAGCACACGGGTCGTGTTGACGCTCCCGGTCTTCGGGGCGCTGCTCGGGTGGGCCTGGGGTGTCGACTCGCTCGGCGTCCTGGTGGGCAGCCCGGTCGGCTCGGTCTGCCTGGTCACGGCGGTGGTGCTCGTCGCGGTCGCGCACCGGTGGACGCAGCGACTCGTGGCCTCCGCTGCGGAGAACGAGCCGATGCCGGGGCTGCTGCTCGACGTCTGGGCCGTGGCGCTCTCCGGCGGTGGCGCCTGGACCGACGCCGGCGCCACCGTCGACGCCGTGTTCGCCGACCGGTCCTGGCCGCAGCCGGACCGTGACCGGCTCGCGGAGACCCTGGCGCTCGCCGGACGAGCCGGGGTCCCGGCCGCCGGGCTCCTCCGCGCGTGCGCCCTCGACCGGCGGGCGGACGCCGCTGCCGAGGGTCTCGCGCGCGCCGAGCGGCTGGGGGTACGGCTCGTGCTGCCGCTCGGGGTGTGCATCCTGCCGGCGTTCGTACTGGTGGGGGTGGTGCCCGTGGTCGTGGGCATCCTCTCCTCCACATCGGGTGCCGTCGGCTGACCCCTCCACGGACGGTCGCGGGTGCCGATGACACGACCGGCGCCTCGCCGAGACTGGGACCACGGCCCGCTGGTCCAGCAACCGCGGGTCCGAGACCGTTCGGCCGGGACCGACGGGCCCGGATCGGACACACGAGACAAGACAGAAGGAAGGACACCACATGGAGAAGGACATCCCGAGTGCGGACCTGCCGCCGGCGGCGGCGCGACCGGCGCGTCGGAGGACGCGGCTGCGCGACGACGACGGCTCCGCCACGGCGGAGTACGCGGTGGTCATCCTGGCGGCCGTGGCCTTCGCCGGCGTCCTGGTCGCGGTGATGCGGTCCGGCGAGGTACAGGCCCTGCTCACCGAACTCGTCCGCACCGCGCTCACGCCGTGAGGCCGCGGCGGACCCGCCCGCCCGCCGGCGAACGCGGATCGGTCACCGTCGAGTTCGCCGTCGCGCTACCGGTCGTCGCCGCCATCCTGGCCGCGGGGATCGGCGGCGTGCGGGTCGTCGACGTGCAGGGCCGTCTGCAGGCCGCCGCGGTCACGGCCGCCCGGGCGTTCGGACGCGGCGACGACGACGCGGGCCGCCGGGCGCTCCGGACGGCGGGAGCCGGGTCGTTCCGCATCGACCACACCCAGGGCTTGGTCTGTGTGCACGCCGGGCGGGCTGCGGGGAGGGGTCCGTTCGCGGCGCTCGTGCTGCGGGGTAATGCCTGCTCGGTCGACGAGCGTGACCCGGCCGAGCACGACCTGGGTGACCACGTCGCGGACGGGCTGGCCGAAGACGGGCCCGACCGCGGCGGCCCGTCGTGACCCGGCCGATCCGGATCGCTCCCGGTGCCCGGTCGGGCGGAGCGGCGTGCCTGTCCGTTCGGTCTCGACCGTCGGTCGCCGGGCGGGCAGACGACGGAGGATCGGTGGCGGTCGTGCTCGTCGCGGTCCTCGCTGCCGTCTCGCTCGTCGTCGTGTCGGCGCTCGCCGCCGCCGGCCTCCGCGTCGCATCGGCTCGGGCGCAGGGGGCAGCGGACACCGCGGCACTCAGCGCAGCGGCCGCGACGGTCGGACTGGCGCCGGGCCCGCCGTGCGCTGCTGCTCGCCGCTCCGCCCGGGCCGTCCGGGCCGAGGTCCGCACCTGCTCCGTCACCGGGGCCGTCGCGCGTGTCGCCGTCGTGGTCGGGTCCGGGCCGCTGTCCGTCGGGGCCGTGGCGGTCGCCGGACCGCACGGCGGCGCAGACGCCTCGGCCGGGGCGACGGACACCGGCCGTGTCGTCCAGCCGGAGGTCGCGGACCACCTCCGGCTCCGCCGGGCATCCCCACCGGAGTGTGTATGGTGTGCCTGTCGGCCCGCCGGTCACCGAGTTCCCGGTCGACCCGGACGCATCCACGACGTCCGTCGGCTGACCAGCACCATCGATCAAGGAGACACGTGCCAGGCACGAAGAAGCTCGTGATCGTCGAGAGCCCCGCGAAGGCCAAGACGATCGCGCAATACCTCGGCGACGGATACGAAGTCCAGGCGTCCGTCGGACACATCCGCGACCTCGTCGAGCCCAAGAACCTGCCCGCCGAGCTCAAGAAGGGCTCCCTCGGCAAGTTCTCGGTCGACGTCGACAACGGGTTCGAGCCGTACTACGTCGTCTCCGATGCCAAGAAGAAGACCGTCGCCGACCTCAAGCGCGCCCTGAAGGACGCCGACGAGCTCTACCTCGCAACAGATGAAGACCGCGAGGGCGAGGCCATCGCGTGGCACCTGCTGCAGGTCCTGAAGCCCAAGGTGCCCGTCAAGCGCATGGTCTTCCACGAGATCACCAAGGAAGCGATCCAGCGCGCGCAGGAAGCCACGCGGGAACTCGACACCGCGCTCGTCGATGCGCAGGAGACCCGTCGCATCCTCGACCGTCTCTACGGGTACGAGGTCTCGCCGGTCCTGTGGCGCAAGGTCGGCCCGGGCCTGTCCGCCGGCCGCGTGCAGTCGGCCGCGACCCGACTCGTGGTCGACCGGGAGCGCGAGCGCCTGGCCTTCGTCTCGGCGAACTACTGGGACCTGACCGCCCGGTTCGAGAAGGCCGACGACGGGACGTTCACCGCACGCCTCGCCCGGATCCACGGGAAGCGCGTCGCCTCCGGACGCGACTTCGACGACCGCGGGGCGACCACGTCCGACGTCGTCCGGCTCGACGAGACGTCGGCGAGTGCGCTCTCCGCGGTCCTCGAGCGCGCCGGCGACGCGGTCGTCCGCAGCGTCGAGTCGAAGCCGTACACCCGCCGACCGGCCGCGCCGTTCACGACGTCGACCCTGCAGCAGGAGGCGGCACGCAAGCTCCGCTTCTCCGCGCGGCAGACGATGAGCGTCGCGCAGGGCCTGTACGAGAACGGTCACATCACCTACATGCGGACCGACTCCGCCTCGCTCTCGCAGCAGGCGGTCTCGGCGGCGCGGAAGCAGGCGACCGCGCTCTACGGTGCCGACTCCGTCCCGGCGAAGCCGCGCTCGTACGCCGGCAAGAGCAAGAACGCGCAGGAGGCGCACGAGGCCATCCGGCCCGCGGGTGACACCTTCAAGACGCCGTCCCAGATGGAGGGCGTCCTGCGCGGCAACGACCTGCGGCTGTACGACCTCATCTGGAAGCGCACCGTCGCCTCGCAGATGGCGGACGCCAAGGGCTCGACCGCGTCCGTCGTGCTCGGCATCACCTCGACCGAACCGGTGGAGGGCCTGGCGTCCACGGCGTCCGGCACCGACGTGGAGTTCACCGCGTCCGGCACGGTCATCACCTTCCGCGGGTTCCTCAACGCCTACGAGGAAGGTCGCGACGAGGAGCGCGCCGCGGGGGACTCCGCCGACGACGCCAAGCTGCCGCAGATGACCGAGGGCGACCACCTCGGCGTCCACGACGTCGCCGCCAAGGGGCACGACACCTCGGCACCGCCCCGTTACACCGAGGCGAGCCTGGTGAAGACGCTCGAGGAGCTCGGCATCGGCCGTCCCTCGACGTACGCCGCGATCATCTCCACGATCATGGACCGCGGGTACGTCACGCAGCGTGGAACGGCCCTCGTGCCGAACTGGATCGCGTTCAGCGTCGTCCGACTCCTCGAGGAGTACTTCGGCGACCTCGTGCAGTACGACTTCACCGCCGAGATGGAGAGCGACCTCGACCGCATCGCGAGCGGTGACGAGGACCGGGTCGACTGGCTCAAGGGCTTCTACTTCGGCGGCGACGACCAGCGCGGCCTCCGGACGGTCATCGACAACCTCGGTGAGATCGACGCCCGCGAGATCAACTCGGTCGAACTCGCACCGGGACTGACCCTCCGCATCGGACGGTACGGCCCGTACATCGAGACGCCGAGCGACGACCCCGAGAAGCCGCGGCGGGTGAACGTCCCCGAGGAAATCGCCCCCGACGAACTCACGCTCGAGAAGGCGCGGGAGCTCGTCGAGGCACCCGTGATCGGTGACCGGGTCGTCGGCATCAACCCGGAAACCGGCAAGGAGGTCCTCGCCAAGGACGGCCGCTTCGGTCCGTACGTGACCGAGCGCACCCCGGAGCCCGAGCCGACGGTCGACCCGGCGACGGGCGAGGTCCTGCCGGCGACGGCCGAGTCGGACCCGTCGGCGGCAGCGGAAGCCACCACGACGACGACCACCACCACGAAGACCACCGCGACGAAGACGGCGGCCAAGGGGAAGACCCCGGCGGCGAAGAAGACGACGAAGAAGGCGGCAGCAGCCCCGAAGGAGCGCACGGCGTCCCTGTTCAAGTCGATGGACCCGCAGACCGTCGACCTCGAGACCGCGCTCAAGCTCCTCGACCTGCCCCGCACGGTCGGCACGGACCCGGAGTCCGGCGAGGAGATCACGGCGCAGAACGGCCGCTACGGTCCGTACCTCAAGAAGGGCACGGACACCCGGACGCTCCCGAGCGAGGACGCGATCTTCGACGTCGACCTGCCCGGCGCACTCGAGTTGTTCGCGCAGCCGAAGTACGGCGCCAAGCGTGCCGCCAGCGCGGCGCTGAAGGAGTTCGACGCCGACCCGGTGTCCGGCAAGCCGATCAAGGTGAAGGACGGCCGTTTCGGTCCGTACGTCACCGACGGTGAGACGAACGCGACGATCCCGCGCGGCGAGGAGGTCGAGGCGGTCGACTTCGAGCGCGCGGTCCAGCTCCTCGCCGACAAGCGCGCGAAGGGTCCGGTCAAGAAGAAGGCCCCCGCCCGACGCGCCCCCGCCAAGAAGAAGTGACGCCGGACGCCGCCGTGTCCGGACCGTCACCCGTCGCCGCCCGCGGGTGGTTCATCACCCTCGAGGGTGGCGACGGCGCCGGCAAGACCACCCAGGCCGAGCGCCTCGAGCAGTGGCTCGTGGACCACGGCCTGGAGGTCGTCCGGACGCGGGAGCCGGGCGGGACGCCCCTCGGGCAGCGCATCCGCGAGATCGTGCTGCACGAGCGTGGTCACGTCGCCCCGCGCGCCGAGGCACTGCTGTACGCGGCCGACCGAGCGCACCACGTCGAGACCGTCGTCCGTCCGGCACTCGCCCGTGGTGCGGTCGTGCTCCAGGACCGGTACATCGACTCCTCGGTGGCCTACCAGGGCGTCGCACGCGGCCTCGGTGCGGAGCAGATCCGGACCGTCTCGGACTGGGCTGCCGACGGCCTGACGCCGGACCTCACCGTGCTGCTCGACCTCGACGTGTCCGTCGGACGGGCCCGGGTCGCCGCGGCCCGCGGCGACGTCTTCGACCGCCTCGAGTCCGAAGCGGAGACGTTCCACGAGACGGTGCGCGCGGCCTTCCTCGCGATGGCGGGGGCGGAGCCCGAGCGGTTCCTCGTCGTCGACGCCGCCGAACCCGCCGACACGGTGCAGGGACACATCCGCGCAGCGGTCTCTGGCCGCGTCGGGGTCTCCTGATGCCCGCGACCGGTCGGCCGTCGGTGGCGGCTGGGAAGATCGCCCCGTGAGCGTGTGGGAGGGCCTGACCGGGCAGGAGGAGTCCGTGGCAGCACTGCGCAGTGCCGCGGAGTCGACCGACGGCACCGGGGGCATGACCCACTCGTGGCTCATCACCGGTCCGCCCGGGTCGGGACGGTCGAACGTCGCCGCCGCCTTCGCCGCAGCACTCGTGGGGAACGGTCCGGACGACGACCACACGCTGCGGCTCATCGCCGCGGGCACGCACCCGGACGTGTCGCGGCTCACCACCCAGCGGGTCATCATCACCATCGACGAGATCCGGGCGCTCGTCACCTCGTCGCACTTCTCGCCCTCGGTCGGCCGCTACCGCGTCATGATCGTCGAGGACGCCGACCGGATGACCGAGCGCACCTCGAACCTGCTGCTCAAAGCGCTCGAGGAACCGCCTGAGCGCACCGTGTGGATCCTGTGCGCGCCGAGTGAGGCGGACCTCCTCCCGACCATCCGGTCACGCGTCCGCTCCGTGCGCCTGCGGGTGCCCGGGATCGAGTCTGTGGCCGACCTCATCGTCGCCCGCACCGGTGTGGACCGGGTCCTCGCGACCGACGCCGCCCGGCAGGCGCAGAGCCACATCGGGATGGCCCAACGGCTCGCCACCAGCGAGGACGCCCGTGACCGCCGCCGTCGCACCCTGACGACCGTGCTCGGGATCCGGAGCGTCGGCGACGCCGTGAACGCCGCGGCCGCGCTGCTCGCCGTGGCGGACGAGGACGCCAAGGCGATCACGCTCGAACGTGACGCCGAGGAACGCGACGCAGCGCTCCGGTCGCTCGGCGTGCAGCCGGGCGGGACGGTGCCGCCGGCGCTCCGGTCCCAGCTGCGTGCGCTGGAGGAGGACCAGAAGCGGCGCGCGACCCGGAGCCTCCGTGACGGGTTGGACCGTATCCTCGTCGACGTCTCCTCGCTCTACCGGGACCTGTTGCTCCTCGGTCTCGGCGCACCGGCGGAACCGGTGAACCTGACGATCCGGCACGAGCTCGAGCGGGCGCTGCCGTCCGTGCCGCCGGCCGCCGCGCTGGAGGTGCTCGACGCGATCGCCACCGCACGACAGCGGATCGGCGCGAACGTCGCGGCCCTCCTGGCGCTCGAGGCCCTGCTCGTCACGGTGGCCCGCGCCGTGCGCTGACCGCGCCTCCCGTTCCCGCGCGTCCTCTCATGCCGCCCGCTGCGGTGCGCGTGCGAGGATCGTGCCCATGACCGATGCCGAACCGGGCCTCCGCGAGCGGAAGCGCCGCGCCACCCGACTGGCGATCCAGCAGGCGGCGCTGCACGTCGCGCTCGAGCACGGTCTCGCCGCGGTCACCGTCGACGAGGTGTCCCGCCGTGCCGACATCTCGCCCCGCACGTTCTTCAACTACTTCCCGAGCAAGGAACAGGCGATCCTCGGCGACGACCCGACGCTGCCGCAGGGGGAGGAGGTCGAGGTCTTCGTCGCCGGCGGTCCCTCGGGCGACCTGCTGTCCGACCTCGGCGCCCTGCTCGTGCACTCGGCGCGCGAACTCGTCGAGGAGCGCGGTCTGATCGGGGAACGGCAGCAGGTCCTCCGTGCGAACCCGGAACTGTTCAGCCGACGGATGGCCTCGATGCAGGAGTTCCAGGCCGAGCTCCAGACGGTGGTGGAGCGGCGGCTCCAGCGCGAGGCCACCCTGAGCGGTGACGAGGCCACCGCGGACGCCGATGTCCCTCCGGCCCTCCGCCGACGCGCCCGGCTCGCGACGCTCGTCGGACTGGCGGCACTCCGGCACGCCTGGTGGGAGTGGTCCGAACCGGGGTCGGCGGTGCACCTGACCGACGAGCTGGAGCGGTCGTTCGACGATCTCGGCGCGCTCGTTTCGCGCTCGCTCGTCTGATCCTGTACAGTTGTTTCTCGTGCCGCTCCGGGTCATCCGGAGCGTCCGCCGCCTTAGCTCAGTCGGTAGAGCGATTCACTCGTAATGAATAGGTCGTCGGTTCGATTCCGACAGGCGGCTCCGACCACCCCCTCGTTCCTCCGGGAACGAGGGGGTTCGTGCTTCCCGGGGCGGCCCGCGTCGAGCCGGGTCGCGGGCCGGGTCGCCGGCCGGGAGGCCCGTCACCGGCACACGTGCACGCGCGCCTCCCACGGACGCAACATCCCGGTCGAGCCCGGCTCCCCGAGGTTCCCGAGCACGAGGTCGCCCGTCCGCCCCGCGATGCCCTCGGGCAGGACGAGGTCCGACGACGACAGGTTCGCGACGACGACGAGCGGTGGGTCGTCCTCGTTCCCGGTCGACCCGTCCGGGAGTGCCCGCGTGAACGCCCACAGCACCGGGTGCTCCGGCTCGAGGAGCGTGAAGGTGCCGAGCTGCACGGTCCGCGACCGGTGCCGCAGCGCGATGAGCCGCCGGTGGTGTTCGTACACGGACCGGTCCCCGGCGGCGCGGTCCGCCGCGACGGTGACGTGCGGCCAGCCCTGCCCCATCCCGATCCACGGCTCCGCGGTCGAGAACCCACCGGCAGGCTCGCTGTCGTCCCAGGGGATCGGCGTCCGGGCGTTGTCACGACTGCGGAACGCCAGTGCCTCGAGCGCCGACGCGGCGGACATGCCCCGGCCGACGGCCCCGCGGAACCAGTTCACCGACTCGACGTCGCGGTACTGCTCGATCGTGGTGAACCCCGCGTTCACCATGCCGATCTCGTCGCCCTGGTAGACGTACGGCGTCCCGCGGTGCAGGTGCAGCACGGTGGCGAGCAGCGTCGCGGACTCGTAGCGGAAGGCGAACGGGTCGTCCGACTCCGCCCGTGCCGCCGCCCCGAAGCGCGACACCGGCCGCGGCTGGTCGTGGTTCGACAGGTACAGCGAGTTCCAGCCGCGCTGCTCGAGCCCCGTCTGCCACCGCGCGAGCGAGGCCTTCAGCGCCGGTAGGTCGGTCTCCTGCCGGGTGAACTTCGACGCCGGCGCGTGGTCGAGCCCGACGTGCTCGAACTGGAACACCATGTCGAGTTCGTGCCGCTCCGGGGCGGTGAACAGCACGGCGTCCTCGACCGAGACGCCCGGCATCTCGCCGACGGTGAGCAGCGCGTCCCGGCCGGCGAACACCCGGTCGTGCATCTCCTGGAGGTGCTCGTGGACCCGCGGCTGCATGACGTAGGCGTCGCTGTCGCCGGACAGGGCGTCGTCGTCCTTCGCGATGTGGTTGATGACGTCCATCCGGAAGCCGTCGACACCGCGGTCGAGCCAGCGGTTCATCATGTCGTACACGGCGGCACGCATGTCCGGGTTCTCCCAGTTCAGGTCCGGCTGCTGCGGCGTGAACATGTGCAGGTAGTACTGGCCGGTGCCGGGGTCCCACGACCATGCTGGGCCGCCGAACGCGGCGCGCCACCGGTTCGGCTCGTGCCCGTCGACCGGGTCCCGCCAGATGTACCAGTCGTGCTTCGGGGCACGTCCGGGAGCGGAGTGCCGCGCGGAACCAGGGGTGCTGGTCGCTGGTGTGGTTGACGACGAGGTCCATGACGAGCCGCATGCCCCGCCGGTGCACCTCGACGAGCAGCGCGTCGAACTCGTCGATCGTGCCGAACAGCGGGTCGATGTCCTCGTGGTCCGAGATGTCGTACCCGTTGTCGACCTGCGGTGAGCGGTAGACGGGGGAGAGCCAGACGACGTCGACGCCGAGGTCGGCGATGTGGTCGAGGTGCCGGCGCAGCCCGGCGAGGTCACCGACGCCGTCGCCGTTCCCGTCGGCGAAGCTCCGTGGGTACACCTGGTAGACGACGGCTCTCGTCCACCACGGTTCCGGTCCGGTCACGGCGCCTCCTCGCGTCCGGTCCGTGCGCTCGGCGCGCGGACCAACCACCTGTCGGACTGGAGGCCCGTCACCCGCCCGGTGCGGGCCTCCCGTCCGTCTCCTGGTGGACAGCACGGTACGCCGCGCGTCCTGACCGGGCACGGACCGACGGGTGCTCGGTGCAGGCGACACCGGTCCGGTCACGGTGCGCCTGGTAGACAGGCCGCATGACCGTTCGATGGGGAGTGCTCGGGACCGGTGGCATCGCCCGGTCCTTCGTGGTGGACTGCACCGCCGCGGGGGTGGAGTTCGTCGCGGTCGGGTCCCGTACCGAGGAGGGCGCCCGTGCCTTCGCGGAGGAGCACGGCATCCCGCGTGCTCACGGCGACTACGCGTCCCTCGTCGCCGACGACCAGGTGGACGCCGTCTACGTGGCGACGCCGCACTCCCGGCACGCCGAGGACGCCCTCCTCGCGATCGCGGCCGGCAAGCACGTCCTCGTGGAGAAGGCCTTCACGATCACCGCGGCCCAGGCGCGGCGGGTCCGCGACGCCGCACGCGAGCGCGGAGTCCTCGTCGTCGAGGCGATGTGGACCCGGTTCCTGCCGCAGACCGCGATGATCCGCCGGGTCCTCGCCGAGGGGCGGATCGGGACGCCGCGGTTGGTCGAGGCGACCCACCACCAGGCCCTCCCGACCGACCCGCGGCACCGGCTCAACGACCCGGCGCTCGGTGGCGGCGCCCTCCTCGACCTCGGGGTGTACCCCGTCTCGTTCGCGGTCGACGTCCTCGGCGTCCCGACCGGTCTCGTGGCGGCCGGCACGCTCAGTGACCAGGGCGTCGACACCCAGATGGGGATCGTGATGACGCACGAGGGCGGTGCGCAGTCGACCGTGCACTTCGCGCTCGACGTGCGGAGCCCGAACAGCGCGTCGATCATCGGGACGGCTGGGCGGATCGACATCGACCCGACCTGGTACACGCCGACCACCTGGCGCATCCGGGACGCGGACGGGGCAGTGATCGAGGAGTTCGACGGGCGCGAGGAGCTCGCCGGCTACGCGCACGAGGCCCGTGCGCTCGAGGCCGCGGTCACGGCGGCGCCCGCCGGGGGCGGACCGGTCGAGACCGCGGAGGACGGTCCGGCCGGCATCGACCACACCGTCGCGGTGATGGCGGTCATGGACGAGGCACGTCGCCAGGTGGGCGTCCGCTACGCGGCCGACGACGCCGACTGACCGGCCGTTCCCGCACCGGACGGCCGGTCCCCCACCAGACGGCCGGTCCCGCCCTGGAGGCCCGACCGCGCGTCTCGTAGGATCGTCCCGATGTCCGAGCAGTCACCCGAGCCGTCCGCCGGCGGTCCCGTCTCCCGTTCCGTCGCCGCGCTCCGTGCCTCCGCGAACCGCCGACCGGTCCCGTGGGCGATCGGCGGGCTCGTCGCGGTCCTCGTCGTCGGGCGGCGGCGCGGTCGCCGTGGGTGCTGCGAGCGGGGAGCAGCCGCGAGCCGCGGTGTCCGCCAGCGCCGCCCGGACGCCGACCGCCAGCGCGACGCCGACCGTGAGCCCCTCGACGTCCCCGGAGCCGACCGCGACCGTCACGCCCACCGCGAAGCCGACCCCGACCCCGACGCCGAGCGCCCGTGCCGCCGCGCGGACCTGCTCGATCGCCGGTGCCGCCTCCGCGAGCGGCCTCGGTCGGTTCGAGGGGTACGTGATGAACGCGACCACCGGTGAGGAACTGTTCTCCCGCGACGGCGGCACCCCGGCCCAGACCGGCAGCGTGATGAAGACCCTCACGAGCGCGACCGCGCTCGCCGTGCTCGGCGGCGACCACACCATCCCGACGACCGTCACCGACGAGGGCGACGGCACGATCGCCCTCGTCGGGCACGGTGACGCGACCCTGTCGGCGGGCAACGGCACCGTCTACCCCGGTGCACCCACGCTGCAGCAGCTCGCGCAGCAGGTGAAGGCCCGCCTCGGCGACGCGCCCGTCCGGTCGATCGTCGCGGACGGCACGTGGTGGAGCGAGGCCGACGCCTGGCACCCCACCTGGCCGGTGAGCGAGCGCACGATCGGCTACCAGCCCGAGGTGACCGCGCTCATGGTCGACGGTGACCGTGCGAACCCGGCCGCCGCCACCTCACCGCGCTCCGAGGACCCGATCGGCCGGGCCGGTGACGCGTTCCGGACGGCCCTGGTCAACGCAGGGGTCGTCGGGGCCGCGACGGCACCGGTCACGAAGCGCGCGACGACCTCGCAGGCCACGATCGCGCAGGTGCAGTCGCAGCCGGTCTCGACGCTCATCGGGCAGATGATCCCGAACTCGGACAACACGCTGGCCGAGATGCTCGCGCGGGTGTCCTCGAAGGAGGCCGGTGCGGGCGGGACCGCGGCGTCGCTCACCGGTGTGTACGCCTCCGCCCTGCGCGGCTACGGGGTCGACCCGGCCGGGATCACGATCATCGACGGGTCCGGGGAGAGTGCGGCCAACGCCGTGTCGCCGTCCTTCGTCGCCCACCTCATGGTCCCGGTGACCCGGGGTGAGCGAGGGCTCGGGACGCTCGCATCGGTCCTGCCGGTGTCCGGCGTCTCCGGCACGCTGTCGAGCCGCTTCACGGGGGCGAACGCCGACGCCCGGGGCAAGGTCCACGCCAAGACCGGGTGGATCGACAGTGCGAACACCCTGGGCGGCTTCATCGACGCCGCGGACGGCACGAAGCTGACGTTCGCGTTCTACGCCATCGGGTCGTCGCGGGCCGCCGCGTTGCCGGCGCTCGACGCCGTGACGGCCGCCGCCTACCGCTGCGGCGGGTCCCTCGCCGCCTCCTGACCCGGCGCTCGCTGCGTCCTGACCCCGGCGTACCTGGCCGGACGGGTGCCCCGTCAACGGGTGCTCTGGTGCCAGGTGTTGGATGGGGTCATGGCTCGGGCACTGCTCATCATCGACGTCCAGAACGACTTCACCGAGGGCGGCGCGCTCGCGGTCGACGGAGGAGCGGCGGTGGCCGGACGGATCACCGCCTTCCTCCGACGGCACGCCGACGAGTACGACCTCGTCGTCGCCTCCCGCGACTGGCACGACGCCACCGGGGACAACGGCGGGCACTTCGCCGGCCCGGACGGCCCCGACTTCCGGACGACCTGGCCGGTGCACTGCGTGGCCGACAGCCCGGGCGCCGAGTACCACCCGGCGCTCGACCTGTCCGCCGTGGACGTGCACGTGCGGAAGGGGCAGGGCGAGCCGGCCTACTCGGCGTTCGAGGGGACGACCGACACCGGCGCGGACCTGGTGGACGTCTTCTTCGACCGCGAGGTCCACGCCGTCGACGTCGTCGGCATCGCCACCGACCACTGCGTGCGGGCATCGGCGCTCGACGGCGTGCACGCGGGCCTGGACGTGTTCGTGTACGAGGACCTCGTCGTCGGCGTCGACCGCGCGGCCAGCGAGGCGGCGCTCGAGGAGGTCCGGGACGAGGGCGGCCACACCGGACGCAGTGACATGGACGAGGGGCGGCAGCGCCCCGGAGGAGCGGTCCTGTGACCGACACGACCGACACGACCGACACGACCGTCGCCGACGAGCACGTCAGCGTCCCCGGCGTCCCCACCGGCCTGTTCATCGGGGGCTCCTGGCGACCGGCCTCGGGCGGCGCGACGTTCGACGTCCGCGACCCGTCGACTGGCACCGTCCTCGCGAGCGTGGCCGACGCCACACCGGAGGACGGCATCGCCGCGCTCGACGCCGCGGTCGCCGCACAGGAGGAGTGGGCCGCCACCGCCCCGCGCCGCCGCTCGGACCTGCTCCGCCGCGCCTTCGACCTCGTGCACGAGCACGCCGACGACATCGCCGCGGTGATGACGCTCGAGATGGGCAAGCCCCTCGCCGAGTCGCACGGCGAGGTCGTCTACGGCGCCGAGTTCCTCCGCTGGTTCTCCGAGGAGGCCGTCCGCATCGGCGGCGACTACCGGACGAACCCGGAGGGCACCGGTCGTGGCATCGTGCTGAAGCGCCCGGTCGGTCCGGTCTACGCGATCACCCCGTGGAACTTCCCGCTCGCGATGGCGACCCGGAAGATCGCACCGGCCCTCGCCGCCGGCTGCACGGTCGTGCTGAAGCCCGCCGACCTCACTCCGCTGACGACCCTGTACCTCGTCGAGCTGTTCCGCCGGGCCGGACTGCCGGACGGCGTGCTCAACGTCGTGCCGTCCTCGGACGCGAAGGCACTGTCCGCACCGGTCATCGCGGACCGTCGACTCCGGAAGCTCACCTTCACCGGCTCGACGCCGGTCGGGTCCGCGCTCCTCAAGCAGGCGGCCGACACCGTGCTGAAGACGAGCATGGAGCTCGGCGGCAACGCCCCGCTGCTCGTGTTCGACGACGCCGACCTGGACCGTGCGGTGGACGCCGCCATGCAGGCCAAGTTCCGGAACGTCGGGGAGGCCTGCACCGCCGCGAACCGGTTCTTCGTGCAGGAGGGCATCGCGGACGCGTTCACGGCGGCCCTGACCGAACGGATCGAGGCACTCCGCATCGGGCGCGGTACCGAGGACGGCACCGACATCGGCCCGCTCATCGACGGCCGGGCCGTCGACAAGGCGGCCGGGCTCGTCGACGACGCCGTCGAGCGTGGCGCCACGCTGGTGACGGGTGGTCGGCGGGTCGATCGTGTGGGCACGTACTACGCGCCGACGCTCCTCGACGACGTCCAGCCGGGGTCGGACATCCTGACGACCGAGATCTTCGGGCCCGTCGTCTCGATCACGCGGTTCGCCACCGAGGAGGAGGGCATCCGGCTCGCGAACGACACCGAGTACGGGCTCGTCGCCTACGCCTTCACCGAGGACATGCGGCGCGGGCAGCGCCTGGCCGAGCGGTTGGAGACGGGCATGCTCGGCTGGAACACCGGCGTGGTGTCGAACGCCGCGTTCCCGTTCGGCGGCGTCAAGGCGTCCGGCCTGGGCCGCGAGGGCTCGCACGAGGGCCTCGAGGAGTACCTGGAGACCGTGTACGTGCTCACCCCGGACCCCTTCGCCGCCTGACCCTGCGGGGCGGGGCGGGGCAGGGCGCTCAGACCAGCAGCTGGTGCTTCGCCAGGTCGCGGTAGAGCGGGGTGCTCTGCACCAGCTCGGAGTGCGTGCCGATGCCGACGACGCGGCCGTGCTCGAGCACGACGATGACGTCGGAGTCCACGACGGTCGACAACCGGTGCGCGATGACGAGCAGCGTCCGGTCCTCGGCCACCGCGTCGATCGCCAGCCGCATCTTCTGCTCGTTCACCCCGTCGAGCGAGGACGTCGACTCGTCGAGCAGCAGGATCGGGGGAGCGGCGAGGAGCGCCCGGGCGATCGCGAGCCGCTGGCGTTCACCGCCGGAGAGCATCACACCGTCCTCGCCGACCTGCGCGTCGAGTCCGCGCGGGTCGCGGTGGAGCACGTCGCCGAGGTTGACCGCCTCGAGCACCCGGACGCACTCGGACTCCGGGGCGTCCGGCGAGCCGAGCAGCAGGTTCGCGCGGATGGTGCCGGCGAGCACCGGGGCGTCCTGTTCGACGTAGCCGATCTGGGCACGGAGCTCGGCCCGGTCGAGGCCGCGGACGTCGAGCCCGCCCAGGCGGATGACGCCCTCGGTGGGGTCGTAGAAGCGCTCGATGAGGGCCAGGGTCGTGGACTTCCCGGCGCCCGACGGTCCGACGAGGGCGACCCGGGTGCCACGAGGCACGCTGAACGACACGTCGTGCAGGACGGCCTGTTCGCCGGCGCCGGCGGTGGGAGCGGGGGCACTGACGTCCCCCGACCCGACCGCGCCGTCCGCCCCCACGGCGTCCGGTGTCGCGGCGTAGCGGAACGTGACGTGCTCGAAGGTGATGGCGTCGTCGGTCGCGACCGCGGCGGCGGGGTGGACGGCAGCGTCGTCCTGGTCCTCGGTCGGCAGGTGGAGGATCTCCTCGATGCGTCCGAGCGCGCCGAGGGCCTGCGCCACGGCGACGACCGCGCCGAGCGCCTGCCCGAGCGGCATGATCATCATGAAGAGCAGCAGGATGAACGTGATGAGGGTGGCGATCGTGATCGTCCCCGCCGCCACCTGCGCGCCGCCGATGCCGAGCACCGCGATGAACGCGACCTGCATGACGATGCTCGCGACCGGGACGACGAAGGCGGACATGCGCGCGATGACGAGCCCACGGCGGTAGGCCTCGGTCGCGTGTGCGTCGACCTCGCTGACCTCGCGGGCGGTGGCCCCGGCGGCGCGGATGGTCCGGACGGCGCCGATGCCCCGCTCGACCGCCGCCGTGAGGTCGCCGACCTTCTCCTGCGCGGCCTTCGAGGCGACCCGGATGCGTCGGCTGAGGCCGCCGACGACGACGACCGCGACGATGACGATCACGACGACCACGACGAGCAGCAGCGGGTCGATGACGGCCATCGCGACGACCGCGCCGATGAAGGTGAGGGCACCGCCGATCGACTCGATGAGGCCCTGGGTCAGGACGGCGCGGAGGAGCGTGGTGTCGCTGCCGACGCGGGACACCAGGTCGCCGGTGCGGCGGACGTCGAACTCCGAGATCGGCAGGTTGAGGATGCGGGCGATGAGCTTCCGCCGTGTCGACAGCACGACGCCCTCTCCGGCGCGCTGGAGCAGGAAGTGCTGCACACCGTTCAGGACGCCGGCGACGAGCACGAGGACGACGAGCGCCCACACGAGCGTCGACATGCCGGTGCCCTGCTGGACCGCCGTGACGACCTGGTTGACGAGCAGCGGCTGGGCGAGGGACGCCGCGGCACCGAGGATGCTCAGCACGATGATGACGACCATCGCCGGCTTGTTCTCGAACAGGTAGGACAGCAGGCGGCCGAAGGTGGCACGGGGCCCGTCGGTCGGCTTCGGGCGTGCGAACGGGTTGCTCATCGTGCGTCGATTCTCTCACCGCTGCACCGACAGACGGACGGGAGGCTGTCCCCGGTCCGGTGGGCAGCCTCCCGTCCGATCAGGCCGCGGTCAGCGCGCCTCGCGTCCGGCCGCGACGGCCTGCCGCGCCTCGGCCTCGTCGAGGTCGGTACCGCGCGTCTCGCGGACGAGCAGGAGCGCGACCAGGGTGACGACCGCCGCGATCGTCAGGTACAGGCCGACCAGGAAGATGTCCCCGTCCGGCTTCCACAGCGCGACGGCGATCGTCGGGGCCAGGGACGCCCCGAGGATCGACGCGAGGTTGTAGGCGAGCGCGGAGCCGGTGTAGCGGACGTTCGTCGGGAACAGCTCCGGCAGCAGGGCGCCCATCGGCCCGAAGGTCAGTCCCATCAGCGACAGCCCGACGATGAGGAACGTGACGACCGTGATCGGGCCCTGCGACGCGGCGAACCACAGCTGGAAGGTCAGCCCGAAGAGCGCGATGCCGATCGTGGTCGGGATGAGCGTGCGACGACGTCCGAACTTGTCCGCGAGGATCCCGGCGACCGGCGTGAAGATCCCGAAGAACACGACGCCGATCATGAGGAGGGTGAGGAACTCACCGCGCGTGTACCCGAGGCCCACCTTCGGGACCATCGAGGTCGCGGTGGTGCCGTACGCCAGCGTGAAGGTCGTCATGAAGTAGAAGAGCACGTACGTGGCGACCATGCCGAAGGTGCCGACGACGACGGCCTTCCACGAGGTGCGGAACACCCGGGCGAGCGGGACCTTCGCGACCGAGCCGGTCTCCTGCACGCCGCGGAAGGCGGGCGACTCGACGAGCCGGAACCGCACGTAGAGGCCGATGAGCACGAGCACGGCGGACAGCAGGAACGGGATGCGCCATCCCCAGGCCTGGAAGTCGGCGTTCGGGGTGCCGTCCGCACCGGCCGGCATGGCGGCGTTGATCGCGATGAACAGACCGTTCGCCAGGAGGAACCCGATCGGGGCGCCGAGCTGCGGCATCGAGCCGAACACCCCGCGCTTGCCCTGCGGCGCGTTCTCGGTCGCGAGGAGCGCGGCGCCGGACCACTCGCCGCCGAGGCCGACGCCCTGCGCGAAGCGCATCACGGCGAGGAGCACGGGCGCCCAGATGCCGATCGTGTCGAAGGTCGGCAGGCAGCCGATGAGGAACGTCGCCGTCCCCATCACGAGCAGCGAGGCGACGAGGGTGGTCTTCCGGCCGATGCGGTCCCCGAAGTGGCCGAAGAGGACGGAGCCGACCGGGCGGGCGAAGAACGCCAGCGCGAAGGTGACGAAGGAGGACAGCTGCGACGCGGTCGGGTCCTCGTTCGGGAAGAAGAGCGTCGGGAACACGAGGACCGCGGCCGTCGCGTAGACGTAGAAGTCGTAGAACTCGATGGAGGTGCCGACGAGGCTCGCGATGACGACGCGCGAGCGCGGGTTCGTCTTCGGGGCGGGCGTCGGGGTGGCCGGTGCGGCGGTCATGGGCGTGAGGGCACTTTCGCGGTGCGCGCGCTCGCGGGGGAGCGCAGCGTGGGGCCGGACTGCGGACGCCGACCGGTTCGCGCGGGGTGGCGCGGACACCGGGTCGGGTGCGTTCGGGGTGGTGGTCCCGCTCGTGACGGGGTCCTCAGTGTACGACGGATGTCGCCCACCTGCGAATCCGCCCGGAAGGAGCCGTCAGTTGGCCGCGCCGGTCGCGAGGTGGTCGGGGAGCGTGTGGCCCATCCGGTCGCGCTTCGTGTCGAGGTACCCGGCGTTCTGCGCGGAGACACCGACCACGAGGGGGACCAGGGCGTCCACCGCGATGCCGTGCTCGACGAGCTGCCGACGCTTCTCGGGGTTGTTCGTCAGCAGTCGCACGCGTGTGATGCCGAGGTCGGCGAGGATGCCGGCCGCGCCGCCGTACTCGCGGGAGTCGGCGGGGAGCCCGAGCGCGAGGTTGGCGTCGAGGGTGTCGAGCCCGTCCTCCTGCAGGCGGTACGCCTTGAGCTTGTTGATGAGCCCGATGCCGCGCCCCTCGTGCCCGCGCAGGTACACGACGACCCCGCCCTCGGCCGCGATCGTGTCGAGGGCCGCGTCGAGCTGCGGACCGCACTCGCACTTCAGCGACCCGAACGCCTCACCGGTCAGGCACTCGGAGTGCACCCGCACGAGCGCCCCGTCGGTCGGTGCCGACCCGTCCGGAGCGGTCGCGATGACGGCGACGTGCTCCGCGCTCGTCACGAGGTCCCGGTAGGCACGCATCTCGAACGTGCCGTGCGTGGTCGGGACCTTCGTGGCGACCTCGAACTGGACCGGGCTCCCGGGGGTGGCGGAGGTCAGTGCGTCGGTCATGGGGTGCTCCGGTCGGTGGGGGCCCCGTCGACCGCGTGACCGGACCGCTGGGGGACCGGACGGGCGCGGACCAGCAGATCGGGGCCGAGGCTGGACGTCGACAGTACACGCAACATCCGCGCTCCCTGGATGCTTCCCACCCCGATGTCGTCGAGTGCCACCCGGGGGCCGCCGAGCAGCACGGGGGCGAGGTAGACGAGCAGCTCGTCGGCGAGCCCGGCCGCGATGAACGCCGACGCGACGGTCGGCCCGCCCTCGACGAGCACGCTGTGCACCCCCTGCTCGCGGAGGGACCGGAGTGCGCCGTCCAGGTCGTGGCCGGGGATCGTGACGAGACCACGGGGGTGCCGGTGCAGGGCCGCGTCGGCAGGCAGCGGCCGGTCGCCGAGGACGACGGGCAGGGGCTGGTCGGCGAGGAACTCCCCGGCGTCGCCACGGGCGGTCAGGCTCGGGTCGTCCGCCAGCGCGGTCCCGGTGCCGACGAGAACGGCGTCGTGCGCGGCACGCTGCTCGTGCACGTGCTGCCGGGCGGCGGCACCGGTGATCCACCGGCTCGACCCGTCCGCCGCCGCAGCGCGGCCGTCGAGGCTGGAGGCCCACTTCACCGTCACCCAGGGTCGCCCGAGCCGGACCGAGAGCAGCCACCGCTCGAGGAACGCCTCGGCGTCGTCGGCGAGGACCCCCGACACGACGTCGACGCCGGCGGCACGGAGCCGGTCCGCCCCGCCGTTTGCCGCCGCCCCCGGGTCGTCGACGGCGTACACGACCCGGCCGACGCCGGCGTCGATGAGCGCGACCGAGCAGGGCCCGGTCCGGCCGGTGTGGTCGCACGGCTCCATGGTCACGACGGCGGTCGCACCGCGGAGCAGGGCCGGATCGACCTTCCGCATCGCGTCGACCTCGGCGTGCGCGGTACCGGCGCCCTTGTGCCAGCCCTCTGCCAGCACGTCACCCGCGGGGGAGAGGAGGACGGCGCCGACCCGGGCGTGGTCGCCGACGGCGGGGCCGCGGGCGGCGAGCTCGAGCGCCCGGCGCATGGCGCGGACCTCGACGTCGCGGACCCCGACGTCGCGGACCGGGGTCGTGTCGGGTGCGGAGTCGCTCACGGAGCGAGACTACCGGCGGGGCCCGTCATCGAGTCGGGCGGCCAGGGCAGGTCCGACGCCGGGGTGCCGTCCGCCCGACGGAGCCCCTTCCACGCGGCGGCGGGGGACCCGTCCCGGTTCGGGACGAGGGCGTCGCCGGTGCCGGTGTACGCGAAACCGGCGCGCCGGGCGACCGCGGCCGAGGCGGTGTTGCCGACGTAGCACTCCCAGTACACGTCGGGCGCGCCCCGGTCGAACGCGAACCCGACGACGAGCTCGACGGCGTCGTGCACGAGCCCGAGGCCCCGGGCGGACGGGTCGAGCCAGAACCCGAGGTCCCGCCGGGCGGTCCGGTAGCTGATCACCCCGTCGAGCCAGGTCGAACCGGGTCGACGGATCGCCCAGGTGTACTCACGGTCGGAGGCCCACCCCGGCCCGACCAGCGCGTCGACGAACGTCGTGGCGTCCTGCTGTCGGTAGGGCTGCGGGATCGTCGTCCAGCGCGCGATCTCCGGGTCCTGGCATGCCTGCGTGATCGCGGCCGCGTCGGTGCGGGTGGGGACGTCGAGCCGGACCCGCGCCGACTCGAGCGTGACGGGGAGCACGGGCGCTCAGCGGGCGCGCGGCACGAAGCCGATGGCGTCGTAGACGCGGGCGAGCGTGGCGTCCGCGATCGCCTCGGCGCGCTCGGCACCGACGGCCAGCAGGCGGTCCAGCTCGGCCGGGTCGTCGAGGAGTTCGAGGGTGCGGGCGCGCACCGGTTCGAGTTCGGCGACGACGGCGTCCGCCACCGCACCCTTGAGGTCGCCGTAGCCCTTGCCGGTGAACGACGTCTCGAGGTCGGTGACCGCGGTGCCGGTGAAGGCGGAGAGGATCGCGAGCAGGTTCGTCACGCCCGGCTTCGCCTGCCGGTCGGCACGGATCTCGCGCTCGGTGTCCGTCACGGCCGACCGGATCTTCTTGGCGGTCCGCTTCGGGTCGTCGAGCAGGCGGACGAGGCCGTTGTCGGACGCGGCCGACTTGCTCATCTTGCTGGTCGGGTCCTGCAGGTCGTAGATGCGAGCGGTCTCGGAACCGATCCGGGCCTCCGGGACGACGAACGTGTCGCCGAAGCGCGAGTTGAAGCGCTGGGCCAGGTCGCGCGTCAGTTCGACGTGCTGGCGCTGGTCGTCGCCGACCGGGACGACCGCCGTGTCGTAGAGCAGGATGTCCGACGCCATCAGGATCGGGTACGTGAACAGGCCGACCGAGGCGGCTTCCGCACCCTGGCGCGCCGACTTGTCCTTGAACTGGGTCATCCGGCTCGCCTCGCCGAAGCCCGTCAGGGTGTTCAGCACCCAGGCGAGCTCGGCGTGCGCGGGGACGTGCGACTGCACGAACAGCGTCGACTTCGACGGGTCGATGCCCGAGGCGATGTACTGCGCCGCGGTCGCCCGGGTGCTCGCCCGCAGTCCCGCGGGGTCCTGCGGGGAGGTGATCGCGTGCATGTCGACCACGCAGTAGATGGCGTCGTGGTCGTCCTGCAGGTCGCGCCACTGCATGAGGGCGCCGATGTAGTTGCCGAGGTGGAGCGAACCGGCCGAGGGCTGGATGCCGGAGAAGATGCGCGTGCTGGTCATGCGGAGAGTCCTGGTGCTGGGGAGCGAGCGGGGGATCAGAGGTCGTAGTCGACGACCACGGGGGCGTGGTCGGACCATCGCTGGTCGTACGCGGCGGCGCGGTCCACGGCGTACGAGGTCACGGTCGCGGCGAGCTCGGGCGTCGCGACCTGGTAGTCGATGCGCCACCCGGAGTCGTTGTCGAACGCCTGACCGCGCCAGGACCACCACGTGTACGGGCCGTCGACGTCGCCGGCCTGGGCGCGACCGACGTCGACCCAGCCGAGACCCGGACCGGTGGAGCCGTCCGCCCCCTCGACCTGCTCGCCCTCGGCTCCGAAGAACCGGCTGAAGTAGGCGCGCTCGCGCGGCAGGAAGCCGGCGCGCTTGACGTTGCCCTTCCAGTTCTTGATGTCCCGCTGGTCGTGGCCGACGTTCAGGTCACCGACCACCACGGCGAGCGGGTTGTGCGCGCGGAGCGCGGGCAGGCGCTCGGTCATGGCGTCGAGGAACTTCCACTTCTCGACCTGCTTCGGGGTGTCGACCTCGCCCGAGTGCACGTAGGTCGACACGACGGTGACGGTGCGGCCACCGATCTCGTAGTCGGCCTCGAGCCAGCGGCCGGCGGAGTCGAAGTCCTCCGCCCCGAGCTCGACCCGGTGCAGGTGGGCCCGGTGCCGCGAGGCGATGGCGACGCCGGCGCGGCCCTTGGCGGTGGCGGGGTCGTGCACGACGTCCCACTCGTCGCCGAGCAGGCCGGTCAGGTCCTCGGTCGAGGCGCGCACCTCCTGCAGGGCGAGCACGTCGACGTCGCGCTCGGCGAGCCAGTCGCCCATGCCCTTCCGGAACGCGGCACGGATGCCGTTGACGTTGACGGTCGCGAGGCGCAGGCGTGTCATGCACCAACCCTACCGGCGCGCCCCGACGCCCCGGACGTGACCGCGGGAGGGGCGACCGGACGACGGACGGGAGGCCCGTCACCAGCTGGTGACGGGCCTCCCGTCTGCACGGCGACCGTGTGGTCGCGCGGACGCCGGACGCGCGTCAGGCCGCGTCGTGGTCCGTCTGCAGGAAGTCGACGAGGCTGTCCGCGGTGGTCTCGGCGTCGTCGCCGGACACGGTCAGCACGACCTCGTCGCCGTTCTCCACACCGAGGCCGAGCAGGCCGAGGATGCTGCCGGCGTTGGCCGACTTCTCACCCTTGGCGATCGTGACCTGGTGGCCGGACGCGGTGACGTTCTGGACGAACAACGAGGCGGGGCGGGCGTGCAGGCCGGACGCGCTCGCGACGGTGACGGTGCGGGTGGCTTCGGACATCGATGGACTCCTGTCGATGGGTGGTGCGCTCATGCTAGCGAGCGCCTGGCGGGTGGTTCCCGGGTCTCGTGGACGCGGGCGGCCGACGTGCGGGGACGGTCAGTCGCGCCCGGGCCAGAAGACCTCGGTGCCGGCGGCCTCGACCTCGCGGACGAGGTCCAGGTTGACGCCGGGGTCGGTGATGATCGTGTCGATCGCGGCGAGCGGGG
This sequence comes from Curtobacterium sp. MCBD17_023, assembly GCF_003224415.1. Taxonomy (NCBI): domain Bacteria; kingdom Bacillati; phylum Actinomycetota; class Actinomycetes; order Micrococcales; family Microbacteriaceae; genus Curtobacterium; species Curtobacterium sp. MCBD17_023. The sequence continues at coordinate 147,840 of NZ_QKLJ01000003.1, read as the reverse complement.
CGACCCGACCGAACTCCTCACGGCCGAACTTCGTGTGGTCGGCGAGCAGGATGCTCCGGCGGGCGGACTTGATCATGGCGCTCTTCACGGCCGCCTCGGCCATGTTGTGCGTCGTCAGGCCGCGCTCGGGCGTGATGCCGTTGATGCTGACGAACGCGACGTCGACGCTCACCATGCCGATGAGCTGGTGCGTCCACGTGCCGACGCCTGCGAGCGAGTCGCTGCGGATGTTGCCACCGAGCAGGTGCAGGTCGATGCCGGGCCGGTTCGCGACGGCCATCGCGACGGGGAGCGAGTGCGTGACGACGGTGAGGCCGCGGTCGGTCGGCAGCAGCTCGGCGAGGCAGATCGTCGACGTGCCGGCGTCGATCATCACCGACCCGTTCTCGGGCAGCTCCTCGAGCGCGGCCTCGGCGATGACCATCTTCTCCGTCTGGTTGATGCCGCCGCGGTCACCGACGCCCGGGTGCAGGGTGACCCGCTCGACGGGGATCGCACCGCCGTGGGCACGCCGGACGAGCCCGCGGCGCTCCAGGCTCGTCAGGTCGCGTCGGATGGTCTCCGGCGTGACGGCGAGCAGTTCGGCGAGGTCCTTCACGTCGACCCGGCCGTGCGCGCGCGCCTGTTCGACGATGCGCTGGTGGCGTTCTGGTGCGTACATCGGTGCCTCGTCGGATCGGAACGGACAAGCTCGGGCACGATCGCCGCGAGTGACCCGCGGCCGGACGTCCCGGCAGACGCAAACGGGCATCTGTTTCTGCATTTTTATCCCCGGATGTGTTTGTTTGTCAACGCGGGGCGATGTATGGTGCTGCAAGGCCGTCCGGATGCAGCACGCCCCGGATGCAGCACCGCCCCCGAACCGCCCACCGCTGCTGCGCGTGAGATGAAGGAGTCTCCCCATGTCCGATCTGCTCGGAACCGGCGTCGGTCGCGGCGTTGCCCACGGCCCGGTGCTCCGGATGGCGGACCCGCTGGGAGAGCCGTCGACCACCCCGCTCGAGGGCTCGGCCGAGGACGCGAAGCAGGCGGTGCACGCCGCGCTCGCCGCGGTCGCCGAGGACCTCACGAAGCGCGGCCAGCTCGCAGGCGGCGACGCCCAGGCCGTGCTCGAGGCGCAGGCGCTCATGGCGCAGGACCCGACCCTCCTCGACGACGTGCACGCGCGCATCGACGGCGGCACGAACGCCGAGCGTGCCGTGTACGAGGCGTTCGCGCAGTTCCGCGACCTGCTCGTCGGCATGGGCGGCTACATGGGGGAGCGCGCGGCCGACCTCGACGACGTCGCCCAGCGCATCGTCGCGAAGCTCCGCGGCGTCCCGGCCCCCGGCGTCCCCGAGTCGGACGCCCCGTTCGTGCTCGTCGCCCGCGACCTCGCACCGGCCGACACCGCGCTCCTCGACCTCGACAAGGTCCTCGCCCTCGTCACCCGTGACGGCGGCCCGACCTCGCACACCGCGATCCTCGCCCGCGCCAAGGGCATCACGGCCGTCGTCGGCGTGAGCGGTGCCGACGACCTGGTCGAGGGGCAGCAGGTCGTCGTCGACGCCGTCGCCGGCACCGTCGTAACCGACCCCTCCGCCGAACTCGTCGCCGACGTCGAGCAGCGCATCGCCGACCGGCGCGCCGCCGCCGCCGCACCGCTCACCGCGGGCGCGCTCGCCGACGGGCACGTCGTCCCGCTGCTGGCGAACCTCGGCAGCCCCGCCGACGCGCAGGCCGCGGTGGACCTCGGCGCCGAGGGCGTCGGACTGTTCCGCACCGAGTTCCTGTTCCTCGACGCCCCGACGGCCCCGACGGTGGAGTCGCAGCAGAAGTCGTACGAGCAGCTGCTCGCCGCGTTCCCCGGCAAGAAGGTCGTGGTCCGCGCGCTCGACGCCGGTGCCGACAAGCCGCTCCCGTTCCTCACCGACAAGGACGAGGAGAACCCGGCGCTCGGTCGTCGTGGCCTCCGCGCCCTGCGGAACCAGGAGCAGGTCCTCCGCGACCAGCTCACCGCGCTCGCCCGGGCCGACGCCGCGACCGAGGCCGACCTCTGGGTGATGGCCCCGATGGTCGCCGACGCCGAGGAGACCGAGTACTTCGTCGGGCTCGCCCGCGAACTCGGCATCCGCACCGCCGGCGTGATGGCCGAGGTGCCGTCGCTCGCGCTGATGGCCGAGCAGGTGTTCCGCTCCGCCGACTTCGTGTCGATCGGCACGAACGACCTGACGCAGTACACGATGGCCGCCGACCGGATGCTCGGCACCGTCGCGAGCTACCAGGACCCGTGGCACCCCGCCGTCCTGCGCCTCGTCGCGCAGCTCGGTGCGGCCGGTGCCGACGCCGGCAAGGCGGTCGGCATCTGCGGTGAGGCGGCAGCCGACCCGCTGCTCGCCGTCGTCCTCGTCGGACTCGGCGCCACCACCCTCTCCATGACCCCCGCGGCCCTCGCCGACGTGCGTGCCGAACTCGGCCAGCACACCCTCGACGAGGCCCGCGAGATGGCGACGGCAGCACTCGCCGCGAGCACGGCAGCGACCGCCCGGTCCGCCGCCGCAGCCGCGGTGCACGCCGCCTGACCCGCCCCCTCCCGCACCACTCCCGATCCCTGCAGCAGCACACACACAGAGAGTCAACGCACATGACAACGTCGTCCGTTGCAGCGCCAGACACCCGCGACAAGTCGCGGGGTGGCGCTCGCGTCGCCGTCCAGAAGTTCGGCACGTTCCTGTCCGGCATGGTGATGCCCAACATCGCGATCTTCATCGCGTGGGGCCTCATCACCGCGTTCTTCATCGAGACCGGCTGGACGCCCGTCGGCGTCCTCGGCGGCTTCGGCGAGACGGACGGCGTGGCCAACATCGGCCTCGTCGGCCCGATCCTGACCTACCTCATCCCGCTCGCGATCGCCTTCCAGGGCGGCCGGATGGTCTACGACACCCGCGGCGCGGTCGTCGGTTCGATCATGGCCATGGGCGTCATCATCGGCGCCAACGGCACGATCATGATCCTCGGCGCGATGATCTGCGGCCCGCTCGGCGCCTGGCTCATCAAGCAGATCGACAAGATCTGGGACGGCAAGATCAAGCCCGGCTTCGAGATGCTCGTGAACAACTACGCGGCCGGCATCCTCGGCTTCGTGCTCGCGCTGATCGGGTTCTTCTGGCTCGCCCCGCTGTTCAAGCTCATCGCCGAGGGCCTCGGCGCCGCGGTGAAGTTCCTCGTCGACAGCTCGCTGCTGCCGCTCGCCAGCGTCATCATCGAGCCGGCCAAGGTCTTCTTCCTCAACAACGCGATCAACCACGGCGTGCTCGACCAGCTCGGTGCGCAGCAGGTCCAGGACTCCGGCAAGTCGATCCTGTTCCTCCTCGAGGCGAACCCCGGCCCCGGTCTCGGCATCCTCCTCGCCTTCACCTTCTTCGGTGTCGGCATCGCCCGCTCGACCGCTCCCGGTGCGATCCTCATCCAGTTCTTCGGTGGCATCCACGAGATCTACTTCCCGTACGTGCTGCAGAAGCCGATCCTGTTCGTCGCCGTCATCCTCGGTGGCGCGACCGGTGTCGCCACGAACGTCGCCTTCCAGTCCGGCCTCGTCGCCCCGGCGTCCCCCGGTTCGATCATCGCGGTCCTCACCGCGACGGCGAAGGACAGCTACGTCGGCGTCATCCTCTCGGTGGTCCTGTCGGCGGCCGTGTCCTTCGCGGTGGCCTCGTTCTTCCTCCTCGCCAGCCGCAAGCGTGACCTCGCTGCGGGCAACGCCGGCGACATGAGCGCCGCCATGGCGAAGCTCCAGCAGAACAAGGGCCGCGACGTCAACGCCGCGACCTCGGGCCTGCTCGGCGACAACTCCCCGGCCAACGAGGAAGAGGCCCAGGCCTCGCTCGGCGGCGTCGGTTCCGCCAGCACCGCCACGGCGACGCGCGTCGAGAACGTCGTCTTCGCCTGCGACGCCGGCATGGGCTCGAGCGCCATGGGTGCGAGTGTCCTGCGGAACAAGATCAAGAAGGCTGGTATCGAGGGTGTGACGGTCGTCAACAAGGCGATCGCGAACCTCTCGGGTGACGAGGACCTCATCATCACCCAGGAGGAGCTCACGGACCGCGCGAAGCAGAAGAACCCGAACGCCCAGCACGTCTCGGTCGGCAACTTCATGAACGCTCCGCAGTACGACCAGGTCGTCGACCAGCTCAAGAACCAGTAAGACAAGAGCACGATGGGAGAGGGGACGGGCGACCGTCCCCTCTTCCGCCGTCACCCACGAACAAGGAGACCCCGAATGCCCGTCCTGCAGGAGAGCCAGATCCGCATCCACACCGAGGACGCCGCGCCGACCAAGTCGGAGGCGATGAAGGAGGCGGCTGCGATCCTCCAGGACGCCGGTGCGGTCACCGCGGACTACTACCCCGCCATGCTCGAGCGCGAGAAGAGCGTCTCGACCTACATGGGCAACTTCCTGGCGATCCCGCACGGGACGAACGACGCGAAGGACGCCATCAAGGCGTCGGCGCTCTCGTTCGTCCGGTACGCCACCCCGATCGACTGGGACGGCAACGACGTCCGGTTCGTCGTGGGCATCGCGGGGGTCAACAACGAGCACCTCGACATCCTCAGCAAGATCGCCATCGTGTTCTCCGACGAGGACCAGGTCCAGGCCCTGACCGAGGCGCCCGACGCCGCGGCCGTCCTCGCGATCCTCGGTGAGGTCAACGAGTGAGCACCGCCGTCCACTTCGGCGCCGGCAACATCGGCCGCGGCTTCGTCGGCCTCCTGCTGCACCAGGCCGGCTACGAGGTCGTCTTCGCCGACGTCGCCGCACCGCTCATCGACGCCCTCGCCGCCGCCGACTCGTACACCGTGCACGAGGTCGGCGCAGGTGCGCAGGACCACGAGGTCACCGGCTTCCGCGCCGTGAACAGCGCGCAGGACGAGGCCGGCGTCGTCGCCGAGATCGCGACCGCCGACATCGTCACCTGCGCGGTCGGCCCGACCGTCCTCAAGTTCATCGCACCCGTCATCGCGAAGGGCCTGCAGGAGCGCTCCGTCGACGCCGCCCCGCTCGTCGTGATGGCGTGCGAGAACGCGATCAACGCGACGGACCGCCTCCGCGAGTTCATCGTCGCCGCCCTGCCCGAGGACGCGCGCGAGGGCGCGCTGGCCAAGGCCGTGTTCGCCAACACCGCCGTCGACCGGATCGTGCCCGCTCAGCCCGCGGACGGCGGCCTCGACGTCACCGTCGAGACCTACTTCGAGTGGGCCATCGACCGCACGCCGTTCGCCGGTGCCGAGCCGACGATCCCCGGCGCGCACTACGTCGACGGCCTCGCCGCCTCGATCGAGCGCAAGCTCTTCACCGTGAACACCGGCCACGCCACGGTCGCGTACCACGGCTTCCTCGCCGGCGCGGACAAGATCTCGGACGCCGTCGCCCTCCCGGCCGTGCGCTCGGCGCTGGAGGCTGTGCTCGCCGAGACGAGCGACCTGCTCGTCCGTCGGCACGAGCTCGACCCCGAGGTGCACCGCGCCTACGTCGAGGCGATCATCGCCCGCTTCGAGAACCCGCACCTGCCGGACACGGTCACCCGTGTCGGTCGGCAGCCCCTCCGGAAGCTCTCGCGCGACGAGCGCTTCGTCTCCCCGGCGGCGGCCCTGGCGGAGAACGGCTCCGAGCCGACCGCACTGCTCGACGCGATGGCAGCGGCGCTCCGCTTCGACGTCGCGGACGACGAGCAGAGCGTCGAACTCCAGGCACTGCTGCGGTCCGACCGGTCGGACGCCGACATCGCGTCCGAGATCACCGGTCTCGGCGGTGAACACCCGCTGCACGCGTCCTTCACCGGACGGGTCGGAGCGGCGCGCGCCTGAGCGCTCGCGACCACGAGACGGACGGGAGGCCCGGTACCAGCTGGTACCGGGCCTCCCGTCCGTCTCGGCATCGCCTGTCGACCGAGCGATCGGCGCCGAGTACCGTCGCGGCCATGACGAAGCAGTGGGTGGCGACGCGTCCCGGTGGCAGTGAGACCTTCGAACTGGTGGACGTCGCGGTGCCGGCGCCCGGTCCCGGTGAGGTGACCGTCAGCGTCCGGGCCGCCGGTGTGAACCCGGCCGATGCCAAGCACACCCAGGACGGCGACCCCGCCGACTTCCCGCTCCCGATCGGGTACGAGGTCGCGGGCGTCGTCACGGCGGTCGGGCCGGACACGGACATCGCCTCGGGCCCGGTCGCACCGGGCGACGAGGTCCTGGCGTTCCGGGTGCGGGGCGGATGGGCCGAGGCGGTCACCCTGCCGGCCCGTGACGTCTTCGCGAAGCCGCCCGCGATGAGGTTCGCGGAGGCCGCGAACCTGCTGCTCGCCGGCACGACCGCTGCGGACCTCATCCGGGTGACCGACGTCGCCGCCGGTGAGACCGTGCTCGTGCACGGAGCCTCCGGGGCCGTCGGCGTCAGCCTGCTGCAACAGCTCCGGATGCTCGGGGCGCGAGCGATCGGCACCGCCTCCGCCGCGAACACCGACACCGTCCGCCGCTCTGGCGGCGAGTGGGTCCCGTACGGCGACGGCCTGGAAGCGCGGGTCCGCGACCTCGCGCCGCATGGCGTCGACGTGGCCCTGGACTGCGTCGGTTCCGACGAGGCCGTCGACGTCTCGCTCGCGTTGGTCGCCGATCGGGCACGCATCGCGACGATCGCGGCCTTCACCCGCGCGCCGGACGCGGGCATCACGGCCATCGGCGGGTCGCAGCCGGAGAGTGCGGCCTTCCGCGACGCCGTCCGGCAGCGGCTCGTCGACCTGGCCGGTCGAGGGGAACTCGTCGTCCCGGTCGCCCGGACGTTCCCGCTCACCGAGGCACGCGCGGCGCTCGACCTGCTCGAGTCCGGGCACCCGGGCGGGAAGATCGCCCTCCTGCCCTGAAGTCGGTCGTCGTCGGACATCGAGCACTGGCACACTGGGTGCAGCGCGCCGGGCCAGCGTGCGGGGGAGTGGGGCGGCCGTGACCGACGTCGCGGAGGTCCAGCCTCCGCAGACCGCTGGACGCTTCCGGGCGTCTCGTCACCGTCTTCGGAAGGAACCCCGTGAGCGACCAGTACCCACCGCAGGACCCCTACGGCAAGCGACCCGGCGACGGGCAGTCCGACGGGCAGCCGCCGTACGGACAGGCCTCGGGCGGGCAGTCGCCGTACGGACAGCAGCCGTACGGGCAGGCCTCGGGCGGGCAGTCGCCGTACGGACAGCAGCCGTACGGGCAGCCCTCGGGTGGGCAGTCTCCGTACGGGCAGCAGCCGTACGGGCAGCCCTCGGGCGGGCAGTCGCCGTACGGGCAGCAGCCGTACGGGCAGCAGCCGTACGGATCTGGCCAGTACGGGCAGCAGCCGGCGCAGCAGCAGCCCTACGGGCAGCAGCCGGTGACGCAGGGTGAGCCGCCGCTCTGGGCGCCCTGGTACGGCATCCCGTTCCCCAAGGCCTTCACGCGGTTCTGGAAGAAGTACGTGCGCTTCGACGGCCGCGCCAGCCGGAGCGAGTTCTGGTTCTGGGCACTCTGGTGGGCGATCGGCAACATCGTCACGGGCACGATCGACACGGTCATCGGCGGGAGTGACTCCAACGTGGTCGGTGGCCTCTGGGCGCTCGCGACGCTCGTCGGCTTCATCGCGCTGACGGTGCGACGCCTGCACGACGTCAACATGTCGGGCCTGCTCGCCCTGCTGTTCATCATCCCGCCGGTGGGCGCCGTCTTCGCGCTCGTCATCGGGCTCCTGCCGTCCGTACCCGCCGGCACACGGTTCGACGAGCCGCACCGCGGCTGACCACTTCCGATCATCGACACCCTGGGGGACCTCGTGACCGATCACCATCCCGTGCCGGACGCCGGCGGACAGCCCGGCAGCCAGCAGCCGTACGGGAAGCAGTCGTACGGCGAGCAGCCGTACGGCGAGCACCAGTACGGCCAGCCGCAGTACGGCCAGCCGCAGTACGGCCAGCAGACGCCGGGTGCAGCGGCTCCCGTCGGGCCGGACGGGCAGCCGCCGCTCTGGGCGCCCTGGTACGGCATCTCACTGCCGAAGGCCGTCGGCCGCTTCTTCCGGAAGTACGCGACCTTCAGCGGCCGTGCGAGCCGCAGCGAGTTCTGGTGGTGGACGCTCGTCACCGCCGTCGTCTCCACGGTGCTCACCGGCGGTGGATTCCTGCTCGCCGCCGCCCTCGCGTCGACCCGGACGGTCCAGACGGACTACGGCACCTACGAGGTGCAGAACCCGGCACCGCCGATCGCCTTCGTGTTCCTCATCGCCGGCCTGCTGTGGGCGCTCGCGACGCTCGTGCCGTCCCTCGCGCTCGGCTGGCGTCGGTTGCACGACGCGAACCTGTCGGGTGCACTGTGGATCATCGCGCTCTTCGTCGGGATCGTCGGCATCGTCTTCGGCGTCCTGCCCTCGAACCCCGAGGGCGCACGGTTCGACCGACCCGGGGACCGCTGAGCGCCACCTGGATGCGTCACGACGGCGCCCTCCATCCACGAAGAGGGCGCCGTCGTCGTGTCGGCGGTTGGCCGGGCGCCGCCAGCCCGTCCTCCCGCCTTGCTGACGCGGTCAAACGGGTCTTCCGGAAGTACGTCCGGTTCGACGGGCGTGCGAGTCGGAGCGAGTTCTGGTGGTGGTCCCTCGCCCAGACGATCGTCATCGGCGTGCTCTACGTCCTCATCGGCATCGGGGGAGCGACGTCGGACCTCCGGACAGACCCGGCCACGGGGACGACCTCCGGAACGCCGAACGCGCTCTACTGGATCGCCGCGGTGCTCCTGGGGCTCTACTCGCTCGCGTCGATCATCCCGAACCTGGCGGTCGCCTGGCGTCGGCTCCACGACGCGAACCTCGCGGGGCCCTTCTTCTTCTTCCTGTCGGTCATCCCGTTCTTCGGCGGGATCATCCTGATCGTGCTGACGATCCTGCCGTCGAAGCCGGAGGGGCAGCGGTTCGACCGCCCCGAGCGCGGCTGACGTCCACCACACGACGGAGCCCTCCTGCCCGATCGGGCAGGAGGGCTCCGTCGTGTGCCGAGCGGGTCAGACGACCCGGACCCGCGCGAGCGATCCGTCGACGACCAGGTCGCGGATCGTCGTCGCCGGGTCGGCGATCTCGAAGCGGAGCGCGCCGCCCGGCTGGTCGAACCACGGACGCACGAAGCGGACGGTCACGAGGAACGGGCGCTCGACCACGTAGCGGTGCACCTCGGGGGAGACCGTGGCGTGCGGCGGCAGGGACCGGGCGTGGAGCGGGGTCTCGATCGGGTGCAGCAGGTACCCGTCCGGGCCGCCGATGCGGTCCACCGGCACGCCGGCCGGGATCTGGATCGTCAGACCGGCGTCCCCGGTCGCCGCGACCTGCTGCGCCAGCTGCGGGTAGGTCGACGCCGACCGGTCACGCATCTGGTCGAGGTCGGACCGGCGGATGTCCCGCGCGTCCGGGAAGGGACGGTTCAGGAACCGGCGGAGCATCTCGACCGCGTCGTCCTCACCGCGTGCGGTGGCGAGCCGTCGTGCGGTGCCGTAGTCGACGACCTCGATGGCGAACGAGTCGGCGTCCGCGGGGACGATCCGCAGCGCACCCTCCACCGGCGGCTCGTGCAGGGTCTCCCCGGGGAGCTGCACGTACCGGACCGTGTAGCCGAGCTGATCGAGGATGGGCCGAGTGTCCGCGAACGTCATGAGCGGGAGCCTAGCGCGCCCGCCCATGACGTTCCTGGCGGAGTCGATCCGCTAGCCACGGCCGCGCATCACGGCCTGCTTGACCTCGGAGATCGCCTTCGTCACCTGGATCCCGCGGGGGCAGGCGTCGGTGCAGTTGAAGGTCGTCCGGCAGCGCCAGACGCCCTCCTTGTCGTTGAGGATGTCGAGGCGCACGTCGGCCGCGTCGTCCCGCGAGTCGAAGATGAAGCGGTGTGCGTTCACGATCGCGGCGGGCCCGAAGTACTGCCCGTCGGTCCAGAACACCGGGCACGAGGACGTGCAGGCGGCGCAGAGGATGCACTTCGTCGTGTCGTCGAACCGTGCGCGGTCGGCGACGGACTGGATGCGCTCCTTGCCCTTCTCCGGTGCGGACTTCGGCTGCAGGAACGGCTGGACCTCGCGGAAGGACGTGAAGAAGGGCTCCATGTCCACGATGAGGTCCTTCTCGAGCGGCAGACCCTTGATCGCCTCGACGTAGATCGGCTTCGAGATGTCGAGGTCCTTGATCAGGGTCTTGCACGCCAGACGGTTGCGCCCGTTGATCCGCATCGCGTCCGAGCCGCAGACGCCGTGCGCGCAGGAGCGTCGGAACGTCAGCGATCCGTCCTGCTCCCACTTGATCTTGTGCAGCGCGTCGAGGATGCGGTCGGTCGGCAGCATCATGACGTCGAAGTCCTGCCAGCGCGGCTCGTCGTCCACGTCCGGGTCGAAGCGGCGGACGATCACCGTGACGGAGAACGATCCGGGAGGCGCGTCCTGCACGGTGTCGGTGCGGGGTGCGTCGGAGACCAGGGTGTCGGTCATCTCAGTACTTCCTCTCCATCGGCTCGTAGCGCGTCATGACGACGGGCTTCCAGTCGAGCGTGATGTGGTCGTCGGCGAGTGACGAGTGCGGATCGCCCGTCAGGTACGCCATGGTGTGCTGCATGTAGTTCTCGTCGTCGCGCTTCGGGTAGTCGTCGCGCATGTGCCCGCCGCGGGACTCCTTGCGGTTCCGGGCGGAGTACACGACGACCTCGGCCAGGTCGAGCAGGAAGCCGAGCTCGACGGCCTCGAGCAGGTCGGTGTTGAAGCGCTTGCCCTTGTCCTGCACGGACACCTGCATGAACCGGTTGCGGAGCGTGTGGATCGTCTCGGTGACCCGTGCGAGCGACTCGTCGGTCCGGAACACCTGCGCGTTCTTGTCCATCTCCTCCTGCAGCTCCTTGCGGAGCACGGAGACGCGTTCCGTCCCGGTGGAGGCCCGGAGCTGCTCGAGCATGCCGCGCACGTTCGCCGCGGGGTCCTCGGGCAGCGGCAGGAACTCGGCGGTCTGCACGTACTCGGCGGCGTTGTTGCCCGAGCGCTTGCCGAACACGTTGATGTCGAGCAGCGAGTTCGTGCCGAGACGGTTCGACCCGTGCACCGAGACGCAGGCGCACTCACCCGCGGCGTAGAGGCCCGGGACGACCGTGGTGTTGTCGGCGAGGACCTCGGCCTTGACGTTCGTCGGGATGCCGCCCATCGCGTAGTGCGCCGTCGGCATCACCGGCACGGGTTCGACGACCGGGTCGACGCCCAGGTAGGTCCGGGCGAACTCGGTGATGTCCGGCAGCTTCGTCTCGAGCACCTCGGCACCCAGGTGGGTGCAGTCGAGCAGCACGTAGTCCTTGTTCGGGCCGGCGCCGCGCCCCTCGGCGACCTCCTGCACCATGCACCGGGCGACGATGTCACGCGGCGCGAGGTCCTTGATCGTCGGTGCGTACCGCTCCATGAACCGCTCGCCGGAGGCGTTGCGGAGGATCGCGCCCTCGCCGCGGGCGCCCTCGGTGAGCAGGATGCCGAGCCCGGCCAGCCCGGTCGGGTGGAACTGGAAGAACTCCATGTCCTCGAGCGGCAGGCCGGTGCGCCACACGATGCCGACGCCGTCGCCGGTCAGCGTGTGCGCGTTCGACGTGGTCTTGAACATCTTGCCGAAGCCGCCGGTCGCGAAGATCATCGCCTTCGCGTGGAACACGTGCAGCTCGCCCGTCGAGAGCTCGAAGGCGACGACGCCGGCGGGCTGCTTGCGCGTGACCCCGTCGTCCCCGACGACGTCGACCATGATGAGGTCGAGTGCGTAGAACTCGTTGTGGAACTCGACACCGAGCTTCACGCAGTTCTGGAAGAGCGTCTGCAGGATCATGTGGCCGGTGCGGTCGGCCGCGTAGCAGGCGCGGCGCACCGGTGCCTTGCCGTGGTCACGCGTGTGACCGCCGAAGCGGCGCTGGTCGATCTTGCCCTCGGGCGTGCGGTTGAACGGCAGACCCATGTTCTCGAGGTCGATGACCGCGTCGATCGCCTCCTTCGCCAGGATCTCGGCAGCGTCCTGGTCCACCAGGTAGTCGCCGCCCTTGATCGTGTCGAAGGTGTGCCACTCCCACGAGTCCTCTTCGACGTTCGCGAGCGCTGCCGCCATGCCGCCCTGCGCCGCGCCCGTGTGGGAGCGCGTCGGGTAGAGCTTCGAGATGACCGCGGTCTTCGCCTTCGGCCCGGCCTCGATGGCGGCTCGCATGCCGGCGCCTCCCGCGCCGATGATGACGATGTCGTACTGGTGGTGGTGAACGGTGATGTCGGTCACAGGGGTCTTTCGATCAGGAGGTGGAGCGTGCGGGACGTCGTGCGCGAGGCGTCGCTACTGCGCGGGGCAGAACGACGGCAGGTCCGCGGCGGCGGCGCCGGCGGGGCACGGGTCGAAGGTCCAGCACACGAGCGTGCCGAGGACGATCAGGAGCACGCAGGCGAGGAGCACCGCGCCGAGCAGGGTCTTGCGGACGCCGGGCTTGGCCACGTAGTCGTTGATGATCGTCCGCATGCCGTTCGACCCGTGGACGAGCGCGAGCCAGAGCATCGCGGTGTCCCAGATCCGCCAGAACGGGCTCGCCCACTTGCCGGCGACGAAGGCGAAGTCGATCTGCTTGACGCCCTCGCCGGCGACCATGTTGACGAAGAGGTGGCCGAAGATGAGCACGACGAGCAGGACGCCCGACGCGCGCATGTAGATCCAGCCCCACTTCTCCCAGTTGGTGGTGCGGCGGGCAGCGTCGGCGCTGCGGGGCGGAGCGATGGTCTCGGTGGTCATGACGGAGCCCTCAGTTGAAGTCGGCGACGAGGTTCATGAGCTGGCGCGGCAGGAAGCCCGCGATCGCCACGGCCCAGAGCACGAGGACGACCCAGAACATGGCCCGCTGGTACTTCGGACCCTTCGACCAGAAGTCGATGAGGATGATCCGCAGCCCGTTGAACGCGTGGAACACGATGGCGCCGACGAGGGCGATCTCGCCGAGGTTCATCAGCGGCGTCTTGTACGTGCCGATCACGGCGTTGTACGCCTCGGGGGAGAGCCGGACCAGTGCCGTGTCGAGGATGTGCACGAGCAGGAAGAAGTAGATGGCGACGCCGGTGATCCGGTGCAGGACCCAGGACCACATCCCGATGCTCCCGCGGTACAGCGTTCCCTGCGGGACACGCGTCCGAGGTGCGTCGATCGACGTACCGTCGATGGTCACCTGCGGTGCGGCTGTCGCCGTCCCGCCTGCGGTCTGCTCGGCCATGAGCTCGCCTTCCCGTAGGGCCGGCGCACCGATCGGCGCGCCGTTGCCGTCGTGTTCGTGTGGAACACCTCCATCCTACGTCCGAGCACCGACCTTCTCGTTCCACCCCGTCCGGGCGGTGCGCGTGGGGGCCGGGGGAGCGCCGATCGTGCGGGCCGTCTCGTGGTGCGCGAGCAGTTCGTCGCCGACCGCCTCCCACGTGGTGCCCTCGACGCGGAGGCGGCCGGCGGACCCCATCCGCTCGGCCAGCGCCCGGTCGGCGTGGAGCCGGGCGACCGCGGCGCGCAGGGCCAGCGGGGCATCCGGGTCGTAGAGCTCGCCGTCGAGCCCGGGGGCGACGAGGTCGAGCGGTCCGCCGGAGGCCGGGGCGACGACCGGCAGGCCGGCCGCGTGGGCCTCCTGCAGTGTCTGCCCGAACGTCTCCGCCGCACCCGTGTGCACGAAGACGTCGAGCATCGCGTAGGCGTCGGCCAGGTCGGCACCGCGCAGCGGCCCGGTGAACGTCACGTCCAGGTGACGGAGTCGACGCTCGAGGAACGGCCGGGAGGGTCCCCCTCCTGCGACCACGACCCGGATGCCCGGCATGCCGCCGAGTTCGGCGAGCCGCTCGACCTCCTTCTCCGGTGCCAGCCGTCCCACGTAGCCGACGATGGTCTCGCCGCGCGGCGCGATGCGGCGGCGCATCGCGCGGACGTGGGCAGACGTCCGGCGAGCGGGGTGGAACAGCGCCGTGTCGACGCCCCGGCCCCATCGGGCGACCCGCGGCACGCCCTCCTCGGCGAGCATCGCCGCGGTCGCGGAGGACGGCGCGAGCGTCAGCGAGGCGCCGGCGTGGATCCGCCCGAGGACCCGGCGGACCAGCGGGGCGGCCGCGGAGAGGCCGTTGCGGCGGGCGAACCCGGCCACGTCGGTCTGGAAGACGGCGACGGAGGGGATGCCGAGCCTCCCGGCCGCCGTGATCGCGCGGCCCCCCAGCAGGAAGGGACTGGCTGCGTGGAGCACGTCGGCGCCGGAGGCGGCGAGGATGGTGTCGAGGACCGGGTGCGGGAGTGCGACGGGGAACTGCCGGTACGCGACCGCGGGGATGCGGTGGACGTCGAACCCGAGGTGCCGCTCCTGTTCCGACCGCGACCGCCAGGCGGCGAGACCCGGGGTGTCCGGGGCGATGACCACCGCCCGGTGGCCGCGTCGGCGGAGGTGTTCGAGCACCGCGAGGACGCTCGTGGTGACGCCGTTGAGGGTGGGCAGGAAGCTCTCGGTCACGACGGCCACGGTCCGGGGGGACTCGGTGCCTCGCTCCACGCTGCGTGCGTTCATGGCACGGCCCATGTTCCGGGCGGCGCGTGGACGAGCGGGGGGTGCGACGTGAACGCGGCGCACGCGAGGGGTGAACAGACCGTGCGTCGCCCCGGGCAGCCGTCCACGACACGTCCAGGTCGCACGCAGCTGCTTCCCCGGGCCGCCGGTACGGTGGGCGCGTGACGGACGCACTCGACGACTTCTACGCGATCATCCCGGCCGGCGGCATCGGCTCCCGCCTGTGGCCGCTCTCGCGCGCCGACGCCCCCAAGTTCCTGCACGACCTGACCGGTTCCGGTTCCTCGCTGCTGCGACAGACCTGGGACCGCCTGGCGCCGCTCGCGGGACCGGACCGGATCATGGTCGTCACCGGGCGGGCGCACCGTGCCGCCGTCGAGTCCCAGCTCCCCGGCGTCCCGGACCACAACGTCGTGCTCGAGAGCGAACCGAAGGACTCCACCGCGGCGATCGGCCTCGCCGCGGCGATCCTGCACCGTCGTGAGCCGGACGTCGTGATCGGCTCCTTCGCCGCCGACCACGTCATCGGTGACGCCCGCGGGTTCCGCCGGTCCGTGCGCGAGGCCGTCGCGGCCGCCCGGGCCGGGTACATCACCACGATCGGCATCACGCCCTCCGAGCCCGCGATCGGCTTCGGGTACATCCACGCCGCTGACGACGCCCTCGGCGCCGACGGTGCACCGACCGCACACGCTGTCCGGTCCTTCGTCGAGAAGCCCGACCTCGCGACCGCGGAGGCGTACCTGCGGAACGGCTCGTACCTGTGGAACGCCGGCATGTTCATCGCCCGCGCCGACGTGCTGCTCGCCGAGATCGGACGCACCGAGCCGGAGCTGCTGGCGGGCATCGCGGAACTCGCGGCCGCCTGGGACACCCCGGCCCGCGGTGTCGTCGTCGACCGGATCTGGCCGGGGCTGAAGAAGATCGCGATCGACTACACCGTCGCGGAGCCCGCAGCCGCGGCAGGGCGGATGGCGGTCGTGCCGGGCGACTTCGACTGGGACGACGTGGGCGACTTCGCCTCGCTCGCCAAGCTCCAGTCGGGCGGGCGGAAGAACAACCTCGCGGTGCTCGGCGACAACGCCCGCATCCTGGCCGACTCCGCGAGCGGCATCGTCGTGTCGCAGAGCAACCGGCTCATCTCGCTGATCGGCGTCGAGGACATCGTCGTCGTCGACACCCCGGACGCGTTGCTCGTGACCACGAGTGCGAACGCGCAGCGGGTCAAGGGCGTGGTGGACGCGCTGAAGATCAGCGGGCGGGACGACGTGCTCTGACGAGCGGGGTGCGATGGCCCGGGTTGGGGCGACCGGACGGGGGAGCGGCGGTATCGTCGTCTCGGGGGAACTGCGAGCGGGGGAGCGAGCATGGCGGACATCGAGTACGACCCGGGGGACGCATCCGCGCTGAGCCGTGCGCTGCGTACCGCCGACAGCGTGCTCCGCGGGCAGGCGAGCAAACGCTCGGGAGCGGTGACGACGGGTCTGCGGGACTTCTCCGGTGCGTACGCCGACCGGTTCCGCGAAGCCGGCCTGACCGAAGCGGAGGACCGAGGCAAGCTCGCGGGGGTCCTCGCCGACTTCGCCGACGACATCGACGCGGTGAGTCGACAGGCCGAGGAGGAACGGCAGCGGATCAGCGACCACGACGCGTGGAAGCAGCGCGAGGTGCAACGAAACGCCTTCCTTGAGTCGTCCGGTGGGATCACGGGGCTCGCAGTGCCGCTCTGGGAGTTCGCCACCGACCGTGAGCCCTCGACCACGCCGATCACCCCGAAGCCGCTGACAGCTGCCTTCCATGCGCGGCAGCGTCCGCACTCGGCCGGCGGCGGTGACGGCAGTGGGAAGAGTTCTGCGAATCCGACCCACCTGCGCACGTTCGTGTCCACCACCCGATCTGCTGATCACGACGGCGACACGGAGTTGCAGCGGCTCAAGGCCGCCTGGTCGACCTTCAAGTCGTCGTGCTCATGGGCTGTCGTCGACGGGCAGAGCGCACTCAACGGATTCCGCCAGTACCTGGACCACAACGCGTCGGACTGCTCGTGGAGCGAGCACGTCGCCACCGCGTTCGAGCAGGCCGGGGGAGTCGGACCGCTGCCGGACCTCGTACTCGCCGTCGCCACGAACGGCCGGACACCACCGGTGCTCGACGCGTTGTTCGCCGAAGGGCTGACACCGGCCGAGGTCGCGGAGCGATGGACAGCATTCGGGTTGTCGAAGGCCGATGCGCCGGCACTCCGCGCGTTGCCGCGGTCGGTGCTCGAGCAGCTGGGCAACCTCGAGGGCGTTGCCTACTGGGCGCGGGACACGGCGAACCGGTCTGTGCTCGGGCTCCGCATCGACCAGGTTCAGAGCCAGTTGGCGACGGCGCACACCGGGTCCGCCTGGTCCGGTCAGTACGGCACGCCGTTCCAGCAGGAGATCGTCTCGCTTGAGAAGGAGCTGAATGCCCTGCTCAACATCGAGGCCACCCTGGGGAAGAAGGGTGACGGCCCACGTTCCCTGGTCTCCTTGACCGACGACGTCCCACCGCTCGCGGCGGTCTCGATCGGCGACCTCGACACAGCGGACAACGTGACCTGGGCAGTGCCGGGGATGAACACCACGACGGCGGACATGACGTCGTGGACGAACGCTGCCCAGAACATCTACAACCAACAGATCGTCGCCGACGGCGATCGCCACCGTGCGGTGATCTCCTGGATCGGTTACGAAACCCCGGAAGAGTTGACCGTCCTCGGGACAGCAAAGGCAGAAGCCGGCGCCGAGAAGCTAGCAGCCTCGGTGCGCGGCCTGGACGCCGTCCGAGCTGACGACGTCCCGACGACCAACATCGTGGCGCACTCCTACGGCACGACGACGGCAGGCGTGGCGCTCTCTCGATCGGACATCCACGTCGACCGGTTCGTGGCCCTGGCCTCCGCTGGTCTGCCGGACACGGTCGACTCAGCCGATGACCTGCACGCAGGCGAGGTGTACGCCGGACAAGCACGGAACGTGCTCTTCGACGAAGCAGGCAAGGGGGACGAGTTGGCGACTGTTGGTCGGAGCTTCAGCCGGGGGCACAGCGTCGACCCGTCGAAGCCGGGCTTCGGTGCCACGACGTTCGGAGCGAACGGCGGTACGGCGCCAGACGGCAGCACGACGAACCCGGTGTTGCACCACGATCCGTTGAACGCAGACGGTGGCGGGTACCTCGACCAGAACACTGAAACGCTCTACAACGTGGGCGCGGCTACGACCGGACGAGAAGACAAACTGACGGAGTTCGATCCGACGCCGCCGACCAAGCGGGACCAATGGCTGTTGGGCGTCAGAGAACCCGACGGTGGAGAGTGATGTCGATGCGTAGTCATGGTGGTCGCGTGGCCGGAGCGGTTCTCCTGCTCGCGCTGTTCACCGGATCGGCGGTCGGCTGCACACAACGTCCGGCCCATGAACCGCAAGCAGAGAGGACGCCCGCGGTGGATCCCGAGAGCGCGCAGCAAAGGATGGTCGACGTCGTGAAGGACGCGACGGAGAGCCTCGGCGGCGAGTGGCGAGTGCGTTCCGGACCGGACTACGCCGAAGCCTGCGAACTGCCGGATGGCGATCGCGGATCGAAGTGGACCTACTTCCTCACCCGAGCACAGATCGGCGACGTCGCCTCGGACGTCGCGAAGGTCGAAGCGCGATGGAGAGAGCAGGGCATGTCCGTCGATCGCTGGGGAACGAAGACGGAGCCGACGGTCGTGGGCCGCGGTGGCGCTCGCACCGACTCCGTCAGCTTCTCCGTTGCACCGAACCTGTACGTGATCCAGGGTGTCTCGTTGTGCTTTCCGGGCGACGCCGACGAGTTGTGACGGACTTGTTCAGCCCTCTTGCTTCCGGGGCAGGGCGCTCTGCTCGTGTGACCGCTTGCACTTTCGACGCTCGCCGGTTGTGCCCCAACGGTAGAGAACGCGCCTGTCCCGTCCGTTCTCTCGCGCGAAGCGGAGGAACAGGTGATCGACGCTATGAACGGCACGACCGGGCGGCTCGGCGCCGAGTGGCGACCGATCACTGGACCGTGCCCGCGGGAGTGCGATGCGCCGGAGGGTGATCTCGGCGCGCAGCGGCGGCACGTCGTCGGACGATCTGAAGCGGGGACCGCTGTCGGACACCAGCACGTTGGAACCACCATGTTCAGGGTGACGACGTCCGCTCTGGTGCTCGTGATGATCGTGACCGTGATCACGGGATGTGCTGAACAACCCGCGAAGAGGAAACCACCCGTGGACTCCGTGACCGCGCAGCGCCAGATGGTCGATGCGGTCGACGACGTCACCAGTCATCTCGGCGGCACGTGGAAGCCCCGAACTGGGCCCGACTATGCCGAAAGCTGTCGGCTGTCGGGAGGCGAGGACGGCGCGCAGTGGGTGTACCTCACCGGACGGACTGCTGGAGGCGACCCGGAGCGAGACGCTGCGGGAGCGGCCGATCGCTGGAAGGCTCAAGGTTTGAACGTCGAACGGTGGGGCGACGCGGCTCGACCTGCGGTCGTGGGGCGTGGTGGCAAAGCGGTCGATTCGATCAGCCTGTACGCCTACCCCGGCAACTA
Organism: Curtobacterium sp. MCBD17_023; assembly: GCF_003224415.1. Lineage (NCBI taxonomy): Bacteria > Bacillati > Actinomycetota > Actinomycetes > Micrococcales > Microbacteriaceae > Curtobacterium > Curtobacterium sp. MCBD17_023. The sequence goes on along the minus strand of NZ_QKLJ01000003.1, from coordinate 128,671 downwards.
CACGGTGCAGGCCGTGTCAGTCTGTTTCCCCGGCGACGCGGACGAGCTGTGAAGCGCGGAGGATCACCATGAACGGCACCCTGCGACGGACTTCAGCATGCGCGCTGGCGCTGTCGACGCGTACCCGGGCGACTCGACCGTCCGAGCGGCTCACTCTGCGCCCGTGGCGAGGCAAACCCACCGCCGAGCGCGCCGCTCGGGCGTCGGAGGAGCGGTGACGGCGGGCGCCGCCACCGTCGCTCTGCTACTGACCGGGTGCGCTCCAGCGGGAGCGCCCGAATCGAGACCGTCGCCGACGCCAGCGGTGACCGAGCGGGGCGCGGAACAACAGCTGATCGACGCTGTCGACGACGCCACGACGCGTCTCGGGGGCTATTGGAGATCGCGCACCGGTCCCGACGACTAGGTCGAGGGCTGAACGCTCTCGGACGGTGCGCAAGGCGCGCAGTCGCGGTACCTCGTCGGGAGCGGTTTCCCCTTGATCAGCGTCTACGCGTACTCCGGGAACCACACAGTCTAGGCCGTGTCCTCGTGTCGCCCAGGCGAAGGAGACGAGTTGGGAGCCAGCGACGGATGAACCCGCGATCTCGCTGCCCCGGCGTGAGCGCGGTGTTTCTCAGGCAACGCGGACGACAGCTCCTGAACCATTTCGCGGACCGGCGGGTGTGCGGCATGCGTGCGCGATCCTCCAGGCCGCAGCCCGTCTGTAGCGCTCCATCACGAAACCCCTCGAACTGGGGCCACGACCCACGCGCAGCGTTTCCGGCGCGTTACAGCGCGGTCGCGATCACGTAACCGATGCGGGAGGGCGTCCAGAGGGGTCCTGCACCGCCCGGCCGGTCGTGTACTGTCCTCACGATCGCCCGGTGCGCAGTGACTCCGGGCCGACTCCCGATCTCCCCGGAGGAACCCCCCGTGTCATCTCGTTCCCGTCGCATCGCCATGAGCGGCCTCGCGCTCGTCGGCACCGTCGCCGTGCTCGCCGGCTGTGCGTCCGCCCCGTCCGAGTCCACCTCGTCCAAGAAGTCCGACTTCCTGCCCTGCATGGTGTCCGACGCCGGTGGGTTCGACGACAAGTCGTTCAACCAGCTCGGCTACGAGGGCATGATCTCGGCCGCTGACGACCTCGGCGCCCAGACCAAGAAGGCCGAGTCCAAGGACGCGACCGTCTACGACTCGAACATCCAGCAGCTCGTCAGCCAGAACTGCAACCTCGTCATCACGGTCGGGTTCAACCTCGCCGCCTCGACGAAGAAGCAGGCCGCGGCGAACCCGGACACCGACTTCGCGATCATCGACGACAACTCGATCGACGCCAAGAACGTCAAGCCGATCACCTTCGACACCTCGCAGGCGGCCTTCCTGGCCGGCTACGCGGCCGCGTCCTACTCGAAGTCCGGCGTCGTCGGCACCTTCGGTGGCATGCAGATCCCGACCGTCACCATCTTCATGGACGGCTTCGCGGACGGCGTCGAGTACTACAACGAGCAGAAGAAGAAGGACGTCAAGGTCGTCGGCTGGGACGTCGCGAGCCAGAAGGGCTCCTTCACCGGTGGCTTCGAGGCCGGCACCCAGGCGAAGTCGGTCGCGCAGTCGCTGCTCGACCAGGACGCCGACGTGATCCTGCCGGTCGGTGGCCCGATCTACCAGAGTGCCGCCGAGGCCATCAAGGACGCCGACAACGGCTCCGTCCTGATCGGCGCGGACAGCGACCTCTACGAGGCCGACCCCCGCTACAAGGACATCGCCTTCACCTCGATCGAGAAGGGCATGAAGCCCGCCGTCAAGGACGTCGTCGAGCAGGCCGCCAAGGGCGACTTCGCGAAGACCCCGTACGTCGGCACGCTCGAGAACGACGGCGTTGGCATCGCGCCGTTCCACGACTACGAGTCCAAGGTCGACTCGGGTCTGCAGGGTGAGCTCGACGAGATCAAGGCCGGCATCATCGACGGTTCGATCAAGGTCGAGACCGAGGCCACCGTCAAGTAGTCCGTCGAACGCGGGCGGGGGAACACTCCTCCGCCCGCGTTCTCGCGCGCACGGGGACCGTCGCGCACCCGAGACAGAAATAGACTCACCGACATGAAGCTCGAACTCCGCGGCATCACGAAGCGGTTCGGCACCCTGGTCGCCAACGACCACATCTCGATCACCGTCGAACCGGGCGAGGTGCACTGTCTCCTCGGCGAGAACGGTGCGGGCAAGTCGACCCTCATGAACGTCCTCTACGGCATGTACCAGGCCGACGAGGGCGAGATCCTGCTCGACGACGTCGTCCAGCACTTCGACGGGCCGGGCGACGCCATGCGCTCCGGCATCGGCATGGTGCACCAGCACTTCATGCTCGTGCCGGTCTTCACCGTGGCCGAGAACGTCATGCTCGGGCAGGAGGAGACGTCGTTCGGCGGGCGTCTCGACCTCGCCGGCGCCCGGAAGCGCGTGCGGGAGATCTCCGCCCGGTTCGGGTTCGACGTCGATCCCGATGCACGGGTCGGCGACCTGCCGGTCGGTGTGCAGCAGCGCGTCGAGATCATCAAGGCGCTGTCCCGTGACGCCTCGGTCCTGGTGTTCGACGAGCCGACGGCCGTCCTCACTCCGCAGGAGACCGACGAGCTGATGGGCATCATGCGCCAGCTCCGCGAAGCCGGCACCGCCATCGTCTTCATCACGCACAAGCTCCGTGAGGTCCGCGAGGTCGCCGACCGCATCACTGTCATCCGCCTCGGCAAGGTCGTCGGCGAGGCGTCCCCGACGGCGTCGAACAGCGAGCTCGCGGCGCTCATGGTCGGCCGCAGCGTCGAACTCGTCGTGGACAAGGCCCCGGCCGCCCCGGGGGAGGCCGCGCTCGTCGTCGAGGACCTGACGGTCACCGACGCGGACGGCATCGTGCTCGTCGACGACGTGTCCTTCACGGTCCGTCGTGGCGAGGTGCTCGCCATCGCCGGCGTGCAGGGCAACGGGCAGACCGAGCTCACCGAGGCGATCATGGGCCTCGAGCCCGTCCGCTCCGGCCGCATCACGCTCGACGGGCGCGAGGTCACCGGCCGCAGCGTCAAGCAGATCCTCGACGCCGGCGTCGGGTTCGTGCCCGAGGACCGCAAGGAGGACGGGCTGGTCGGGGAGTTCACGATCGCCGAGAACCTCATGCTCGACCGTGCCGACGCCACCGAGTTCGTCCGTGCCGGCACCATCCGCGCCGCCGAGCGGGACACGTTCGCCGACGAGAAGATCGCCGAGTTCGACATCCGCACGCCCGGACGCACCACGGCAGCCGGTCGGCTCTCCGGCGGCAACCAGCAGAAGATCGTCCTCGCCCGCGAACTGAGCCGGCCCCTGCGGCTCTTCGTCGCCGCACAGCCCACGCGCGGCATCGACGTCGGGTCGATCGAGTTCGTGCACAAGCGCATCGTCGAGACCCGCGACAGCGGCGTCCCGGTGATCGTCGTCTCCACCGAGCTCGACGAGGTCGTCGCGCTCGCCGACCGGATCGCCGTGATGTACCGCGGCACGATCGTCGGCATCGTCCCGGCGTCCACACCCCGCGACGTCCTCGGACTCATGATGGCGGGCGAACTGCCCGCAGGAACGGAGCTCGCCGCGTGAGCGACACCACGCCGGAGCACGGCGGCGCCACCCCGCCGTCGAACCGCAGCACGACCCCCGTCGACGGGACCACGGGCCTCCCGGCCGGGTCCGATGCCACACCGGCGGTCGACGACCGCCTGCAGGAAGTGGCCGGACCGCCGCACCTGATGACCGACTCGGCAGCCGACAGCGAACGCCGTGAGGGCGGCGACGGGCGCTGGAGCGACGCGATGCGCAGCATCGTCAACGGCTCCGTCCTCACCACCGTGCTCGCGGTCGTCCTCGCCCTCGTCGCGAGCGGTGTCCTCATCGCGCTGACCGACAAGGACGTCCAGGCCGCGGCCGGGTACTTCTTCGCCCGACCGACCGACATGCTGCGCGCCGTCGGCACCGCGGTCGGCGGCTCCTACTCGTCGCTGTTCCAGGGTTCCGTCGTCAACTTCGGCGCCCCCTCGTTCGCGAGCGCGATCACGCCGATCACCCGCTCCGTCGACTACGCGGTGCCGCTCGTCGTCGCCGGGCTCGGCGTCGCCGTGGCCTTCCGCGCGGGCCTGTTCAACATCGGCGGCCAGGGGCAGGTCCTCATCGCCGCCGCGGCAGCTGGCTGGGTCGGGTTCTCGTTCGACCTGCCGGCCGCGGTGCACATCCCGCTGACGATCCTCGCCGGCATCGTCGGCGGCGCGGTCTGGGCCGGGCTCGTCGGCGTCATCAAGGCCCGGACCGGTGCCAACGAGGTCGTCCTGACGATCATGCTGAACTACGTCGCCCTCTACCTCCTCTCCTTCATGCTCCGGACCCCCGGGCTGCTGCAGGCCGGTGGGAGCCCGAACCCGATCTCCCCGGCGACCAAGGACAGCGCGCTGCTCCCGGCGCTGTTCGGGCCGCGCTTCGGCATCAACGTCGGCTTCGTCGTCGCGGTCATCGCGGTCGTCGTCGTCTGGTGGCTGCTCAACAAGTCCTCGCTCGGATTCCGCTTCCGGACCATCGGCGAGAACCCGCGGGCCGCTCGCGTCGCCGGCATGAGCGTGCCGAGCCTGACCATCTGGGTGCTCGTCATCTCCGGTGGACTGATCGGCATCGCCGGCGCCTACCAGGTCGAGGGCGCGGTCACGACCGGGTTCACGTCGGGCATCGACGCCGGCATCGGGTTCGACGCGATCACGGTCGCGCTCCTCGGGCGCTCGAAGCCCTGGGGGACCTTCTGGGCGGCGATCCTGTTCGGCGTGCTGAAGAACGGCGGCTACGCCATGCAGGCCGCCAACGGGATCCCGATCGACATCGTCGACGTCATCCAGGCCCTCATCGTCCTGTTCATCGCGGCCCCGCCGCTCGTGCGCGCGATCTTCCGGATCCCGCAGCCCGGCGCCCGTCGTCGCACCAAGCAGAGCACCAAGCGGAAGGCGGTCGCCGCGTGAGCACCCTCAGCCCCACCGCCGTCCCGGCGTCACCCGTCCCGGACCGCCCCGTCGAGACCACGAGGAGCTGGAAGGCGCCCGTCGCCTTCGTCGTCTTCTCGGTGCTCGCCGCCGTGCTGTTCCTCGGCGTCAACCGGGGTGGCACGACCACGTTCCGGCTCGCCAACGCCGGCGACTTCGTCCAGCTGCCGGACGTCGGCCTGCCCGCGTTCGCGACCGGCGTCGTCGTCGTCGTGGTCCTGTCGCTCCTCACGGCCGTCTCGTTCGTCCTGGTCGGCCGGTACCGTCCGGTGCCGCTGTGGCTGACGAGCGTGTTCGCCGTCGTGTTCGTCATCGGCTTCCTCACATGGGCGGCCGCGGACAAGACGGTCCCGCTGCCCGGCCTGCTCGTCGGTGCGATCGGCCTGAGCGTCCCGCTCGTGTTCGGTGCGCTCGGCGGCGTGATCTCCGAGCGGGTCGGTGTCGTCAACATCGCCATCGAGGGGCAGTTCCTCGCCGGTGCCTTCACCTCGGCGCTCATCGCGTCGCTGACCGGGTCCGCGTGGGTCGGTCTCGTCGGCGCCCTCGTCGCCGGTGTGCTCGTGTCGTTCGTCCTCGCGGCGTTCAGCATCAAGTACCTCGTCGACCAGGTCATCGTCGGCGTCGTCATCAACGCGTTCATCTCCGGGCTCACCGGCTTCCTGTACTCGCAGGTGCTGTCGCCGGACGAGGAGCGCCTGAACGTCGGTGTCACCTTCCCGCGCTTCGAGATCCCGGTCCTGCACCAGATCCCGGTGATCGGCCCGGTGCTGTTCGAGCAGACCGTCATCGTGTACCTGGCGTACATCGCGGTCGCCGTCGTGACGTTCGCCCTGTTCAAGACCCGCTGGGGTCTGCGGCTCCGCGCGGTCGGGGAGCACCCGGAAGCGGCGGACACGGTCGGCATCAACGTCACCGGGACGCGGTTCTGGAACGTCTCGATCGCCGGTGCGATCGCCGGCCTGGGTGGTGCGTACTTCACACTCGACGCGGTCGGACCGTTCACGAAGGACATGACGGACGGTGCGGGCTACATCGCCCTGGCCGCCGTCATCTTCGGGCGGTGGGACCCGATCCGGGCCACGCTCGCGGCGCTCCTGTTCGGGTTCGCCTCGAACCTGCAGAACACCCTCGGCGCGATCAACTCGCCGGTGCCGAGCGAGTTCCTGCTCATGCTGCCCTACGTCGTCACGATCTTCGCGGTCGCCGGTCTGGTCGGGCAGTCGCGGGGACCGGCGGCCGCCGGCAAGCCGTACATCAAGAACTAGCCGGGAGGCACGGCACATGACAGACACGAACGCTGCGGGACACGACGGGGTGGGGACCGACCCCGCGACCGGCGAGCCGGCCTGGACGGACCCGGCCACGACCCTCCCGGCCGACCCGGAGGCGCGGATCGACGGGAGCACGGCGGCGGCCGCCGACGGCGACGTCGACTGGGACGCGCTCCGCGAGGCCGCCACCACCGCGATGGGCCGCGCCTACGTGCCGTACTCGTCCTTCCCGGTGGGCGCCGCGGCACTCACCGACGACGGCCGGATCGTGTCCGGCTGCAACGTCGAGAACGCCTCGTACGGTGTGACCCTCTGCGCCGAGTGCTCGCTCGTGTCGCAACTCTTCATGACCGGCGGCGGCAAGCTCGTCGCGTTCACCTGCGTGGACGGCGACGGGGCGACCCTCATGCCGTGCGGCCGCTGCCGGCAACTGCTGTTCGAACACTCGGCCGAGGGCATGCTCCTCGAGACCGTCTCGGGCATCCGCACCATCGACGAGGTCCTGCCGGACGCCTTCGGCCCCCGGACCCTCGTCACCTACCAGCAGGAGCACTGACCATGGCAGTCGAGCCCTTCGACACCGTCGACCTCATCCGCACGAAGCGCTCGCACGGCGCCCTCTCCACGCCGGAGATCGACTGGCTGGTCGACGCCTACACGCGCGGCTACGTCGGGGACGAGCAGATGGCCGCGTTCGCGATGGCGGTCTTCCTGAACGGCATGGAGCGTCGGGAGATCAAGGACCTCACCCTCGCGATGATCGCGTCGGGGGAGCGGATGTCGTTCGGCTCGCTCGGCAAGACCACGGTCGACAAGCACTCCACCGGCGGCGTCGGCGACAAGATCACGCTGCCGCTCGCGCCCCTCGTCGCGACGTTCGGCGTCGCGGTCCCGCAGCTGTCCGGGCGCGGCCTCGGCCACACGGGCGGCACCCTCGACAAGCTCGAGTCGATCCCGGGCTGGCAGGCCGCGATCTCGAACGAGCGCATGACGGAGATCCTCGACCAGGTCGGCGCCGTCATCTGCGCCGCCGGCTCGGGCCTGGCCCCGGCCGACAAGAAGCTCTACGCCCTGCGGGACATCACCGGCACGGTCGAGTGCATCCCGCTCATCGCGTCGAGCATCATGTCGAAGAAGATCGCCGAGGGCACCGCGGCGCTCGTCCTCGACGTGAAGTTCGGCTCCGGCGCCTTCATGGAGGACTTCGAGCAGTCGAAGCTCCTCGCACAGACGATGGTCGACCTCGGCAAGGACGCGGGCGTCGCCACCTCGGCGCTCCTCACCGACATGGAGGTCCCGCTCGGCCTGACGATCGGCAACGCCCTCGAGGTCCGCGAGTCCGTCGAGGTCCTCGCCGGTGGCGGCCCCGCGGACGTCGTCGAGCTCACGGTCGCGCTGGCGGCCGAGATGCTGCGTCTGGCGGGGCAGCCCGACGCCGACCCCGCGGCGGCACTGGCCGACGGCCGGGCGATGGACACGTGGCGCCGGATGATCGAGGCCCAGGGCGGCGACGCCTCGGCCGCGCTGCCGGTCGCCGCGGAGACCCACGTCGTCACCGCGACCGAGTCCGGTGTCCTCGCCACGCAGGAGGCCCTGCCCTTCGGCATCGCGGCCTGGCGCCTCGGTGCCGGTCGTGCCCGCGCCCAGGACCCGGTGCAGGCCGGTGCCGGCATCGAGCTGCACGTCAAGCCGGGCGACACCGTCACGGCCGGCCAGCCCCTGTGGACGCTGCACACCGACGAGCCCGCGCGGTTCGAGCGCGCGCTCGAGTCGCTCGAGGGTGCCTGGTCGATCGGGGACTCCGCGCCGGAGCGCGGTCCGATCGTGCGCGAGCGGATCCAGTAGCGACGCGACCAGCAGCCGGACGGGAGGCCCGCCACACGTGCTGTGGCGGGCCTCCCGTCCGTCTCGTCCACCGTGGGGACGCGGTGGTCCGTCGTCCACGGTCCCGTGGGTCCGCGACTGCGGTGGCGCGTCCGCGACCGGTAGCCTTGGACGCATGAGCGACGCCGCCACGACCTACCGCCTGCCCGACGCCGGAGCGGTCATCAACGACCTGCCGAAGGTCTCGCTGCACGACCACCTGGACGGCGGACTCCGTCCGGCCACCGTCATCGAGCTCGCGGCGACCGACGGGGTCGACCTCCCGACCACGGACCCGGCCGAACTCGCCACCTGGTTCGCGGACCAGTCGAACTCGGGCTCCCTGGTCGAGTACCTGAAGACCTTCGACGTGACCACCGCCGTCATGCAGACCGCCGCCGGGCTCACCCGCGTCGCCCGCGAGTTCGTCGAGGACCTCGTCGCGGACGGCGTCGTCTACGGGGAGATCCGCTGGGCCCCCGAGCAGCACCTGCAGCGGGGGCTCACCCTCGACGAGACGGTGGAGGCCGTGCAAGCCGGCATCGAGGAGGCGGTCGACGCCGCCGGCGGGTCGATCCGCATCGGGCAGCTCGTCACGGCGATGCGGCACGCCGACCGGTCGATGGAGATCGCCGAACTCGCCGTGCGTCACCGCGACCGCGGCGTCGTCGGCTTCGACATCGCCGGGGCCGAGGCCGGCTTCCCGGCCTCGAACCACCGGGCGGCGTTCGAGTACCTCGCCTCCGAGCTCTTCCCCGTGACGGTGCACGCTGGCGAGGCCGACGGCCTCGCCTCCATCCGGTCGGCGCTCGTCGACGGTCGCGCCCTCCGCCTCGGGCACGGCGTGCGCGTGTTCGAGGACGTCACCCTGACCGACGGCGGTGACGGGTCCATGCTCGCCACGCTCGGCGAGGTCGCATCCTGGGTGCGGGACCGCGAGATCCCGCTCGAGGTCTCCCCGTCGTCGAACCTGCAGACCGGTGCGGTCGCCGCGTGGGGCGACGACCTGGCCGACCACCCGATCGACGTCCTGTACCAGCTCGGCTTCCGCGTCACGGTGAACACCGACAACCGCCTGATGAGCAACACCTCGCTGTCGAAGGAGCTGGCGCTGCTCGCCGGCACGTTCGGCTACGACCTCGACGACCTCGCCGCGTTCCAGATCAACGCGGCGCTCGGGTCGTTCCTGCCGCTCGAGGACCGCGAGGAGATCATCGCCGCGATCACCGCCGGGTACGCGGAGGCCTGATCCGATGGGGCTGCCGCCACTGCCGGACCCGGCCGTCGTGCTCGGGGCGTCCGCGTCCTCGTGGCGGGACGCGCTGCGGGCGGTCGGCGGCGCCCTCGTCGCATCGGGAGCGACCACCGAGGCGTACACCGACGCCATGACCGCCATGGTCGAGGAGCACGGGCCGTACATCGTCATCTCGCCGGGGCTCGCGTTCGCGCACGCCCGGCCGGGGTCGAGCGTCCTGCGGGACGGCCTGGCGGTCGTCACGCTGGCGTCGCCGGTGGTGTTCGGGCACCCGCACAACGACCCGGTGTCGGTCGTGCTCGGGCTCGCCGTCGCGGAGGTCGGCACACACCTCGAGTCGATCGGCGCGATCGCCAACCTGTTCAACGCCCCCTCGGTCACCGGGCGGCTCGCTGCCGCCGCCACGGCCGACGAGGTCCGGGCCATCATGGGAGTGACGACGGCATGAAGATCGTGACCATCTGCGGTGCCGGCATCGGCGCGAGCGCCATCCTCAAGGTCAACGCGGAGAAGGCGCTCGCCTCGCTCGGACTCACGGCCGAGGTGGTCGCGGCGGACGTCGCCTCCGTGCGGCAGGTCGCCGACGACGCCAACGTCATCCTGACGAGCCAGGAGTTCGTCGAGACCATCGGGACGACGTACGCCGAGGTCATCGTGATCCGGAACCACTTCGACCAGAGCGAGATCACGGCGGCTGTGGACAGGGCGCTCGGGTAGGGGTCGGGCCGGTACGATCGGCGCATGGTCAGCACCGACAACCCCCTGAACGACCCCGCCGTGGACCCCTTCGACGTGGCCCGTGACGCCGCAGCCGTCATCGCGTCCCGGTCCGGCATCGAGCGGCACGACGTCGCCCTGACGCTCGGCTCCGGCTGGGGGAAGGCCGCCGACCTCCTCGGGGAGACCGTGTCCGAGATCCCCGCGGCGGACGTCCCCGGCTTCAGCGCCTCGGCTGTGCCCGGACACTCCGGCACCGTCCGCTCCATCCGGCTCGCCGACGGCCGGCACGCGCTCGTCATCGGCGCTCGCACGCACTACTACGAGGGCCACGGCGTCCGTCGGGTCGTGCACAGCGTCCGCACCGCCGCCGCGACGGGTGCCTCGGTCATGGTGCTCACGAACGGCGCCGGTGGCATCAAGGAGACCTGGACGCCCGGCACGCCGGTCCTCATCAGCGACCACATCAACCTCACCGCCGACAGCCCGCTCGAGGGCGCGACGTTCATCGATCTGACGGACCTGTACTCGGCCCGTCTCCGCGCGGTGGCGAAGTCGATCGACCCCTCTCTCGACGAGGGCGTCTACACGCAGTTCCGCGGGCCGCACTACGAGACCCCGGCCGAGGTCCAGATGGCCAAGGCGATCGGCGGCCACATCGTGGGCATGTCGACCGCGCTCGAGGCCATCGGCGCCCGGCAGGCCGGCATGGAGGTCCTCGGCTTCTCGCTCATCACGAACCTCGCCGCGGGCATCCAGAAGACCCCGCTGTCGCACACCGAGGTGCTCGAGGCGGGCAAGCAGGCCGAGCCCGTGATCGCGGACCTGCTCGCCCGCGTGGTGGCCGCACTGTGACCCCCTACGACGGCCCGAGCGACGGTGCCCTCGCGGACGGCGACCTCGTCGACGGCGGCGACCTGGGGAACGGTGGCGACCTGGGGAACGGTGGCGTCCTGGGCGACGGTGGCGACCTGGGTGACAGGGGTGCGCCGGACGTGCTGGCGACCGCCCGTGCGTGGATCGAACAGGACCCCGACCAGGAGACCCGCGCGGAACTGCAGGAGCTGGTCGACGCGGCGGACACGGACGAACTGACAGCACGGTTCGCCGGTCGGCTGCAGTTCGGGACCGCCGGTCTCCGCGCCGAACTCGGTGCCGGTCCGCTGCGGATGAACCGAGTCGTCGTCACGCAGGCGGCCGCCGGTCTCGCCCGCTTCCTCATCGACTCCGGTCGTGACCGCAGCGTCGTGATCGGGTACGACGGTCGCGTCAACTCGGACGTCTTCGCTCGGGACTCCGCCGAGGTCATGCGCGGCCTCGGGCTCGACGTCACGCTGCTCCCGAGCGCGCTGCCGACGCCGCTCGTCGCGTTCGCCGTCCGGCACCTCGACGTCGGGGCCGGTGTCATGGTCACGGCCAGCCACAACCCGCCGCGGGACAACGGCTACAAGGTGTACCTCGGCGGTGCGGACGCGGGCTCGCAGATCGTGCCGCCGGTCGACGCCGAGATCGCCGCCGCGATCGACGTCGTCGCAGCGGGGGACATCCGGTCGCTCGACCGGGCGACGGACTACACCGTCGCGGACCAGACCCTCGTGCAGGCGTACGTCGACGCCACGGCCGCGACCGTGCCGGCCCCGCTCCTCGCGGTCGAGGCGCAGCCCTCCGTCGTCTACACGGCCATGCACGGCGTCGGGTGGGAGACGGCCCGGGCCGTGTTCACGCGTGCCGGCTTCCGTGAGCCCGCGGTGGTGCCCGAGCAGATCGAGCCGGACGGGGCGTTCCCGACGGTGTCCTTCCCGAACCCGGAGGAGCCGGGCGCGATGGACCTGTCGATCGCGCGCGGTGTCGAACTCGGAGCGGACCTCGTCATCGCCAACGACCCGGACGCCGACCGCCTGGCGCTCGCGATCCCCGACGGTGCCGGCTCCTACCGTCGACTCTCCGGCAACGAGGTCGGCTGGCTCCTCGGCTGGCGTGCCGCGGCCCGTGCTGCCGCCGCCGGCTCGACCGGGGTACTCGCCGCATCGATCGTCAGCTCGCCGGCGCTGTCCCGCGTCGCTGAACAGCACGGCCTCGGGTACCGCGACACCCTCACCGGGTTCAAGTGGGTCTCCCGCGTCCCCGACCTGCTGTTCGGTTACGAGGAAGCGCTGGGGTACCTCGTCGACCCGCAGGTCGTGCGCGACAAGGACGGCATCTCCGCCGCACTCGAACTGCTGTCGCTCGCGACCGAACTCGCTGCCGACGGGAGGACCATCGCCGACCAGCTCGATGCGTTCGCCGAGCGGTTCGGGGCGTTCTCCTCCGGGCAGGTCTCGACCCGCGTCGACGACCTGTCGCGCATCGGGGAGATCATGGCCTCCCTGCGATCGTCCACGCCGACGGAACTCGGCGGCATCACGATCACCTCGGTGACTGACTTCCTGGACGGCGTCGAGGGCTTCCCGCCGTCCGACATCCTGCGCTTCGACCTGGAGGGCGGGGCGCGGGTCATCGTCCGCCCGAGCGGCACGGAGCCCAAGGTGAAGGTCTACATCGACACCGTCGCGGCCACGTCGGCCGAGGCCGGCGCCATGACCGACCGCCTGGCGGCGGCGGTCCGCCCCCTCGTGTCGTAGCGCGCTCCGCACCGCGCACGCGCACGGTGCGCACCCGCACGCGGCGCACCCGCACAACGAGAACCCGCTCGAACCACTGGATCCAACGGTCCGAGCGGGTTCTCGTTGTGTCGGTGCGACCGGAACCGGGCTAGTCCTCCACGACGGGCGGCTTCCACGCTGGTGTCCACAGGTGGGTGGAGTCGATCGTCGCCGGACGGGCAGCGCACGAGGCTGCAGGGATGCAACGACTCCACATCATCAGGGGTGGCACTGCCGACCCCACCGGTCGACGAGGAGCCGACCTCGTCGCGGCTGCCGACCGAGGCGTCCTCGTCCGGCTCGCTCCCGGCAGGTACGTCGAGGCCGAGCGGTGGCGAGCGGCCGACGCCCGGACCCGTCACCTCGCCCGGATCGACGCGATCGACGACCGGATCGCGCAGCGGCTCGTCGTGTCCCACGTCTCGGCCGTCGCTCTGCACGGACTGCCCTGGAGCGGGGAACTGCCCGAGGTGGTCGACGTCATCGACCCGCACCGCGAGACCGCCCAGTCGCTCCGACTGCTGCGGAAGCACCCCGGGAAGGGGCGGGCGACACGCGTCGTCCGGACCCCGTCCGGTCGGGCGGTCACGGACCTGCTGACCACGGTCGTCGACATCGCGCTGACGCAGGAGCTCCGGCGCTCCGTCCCCGTGCTCGACGTCGCGTTGCAACGTGGCACAGACCGCGCGGCGCTCCAAGCGGAACTCAGCTCCCGGTCCGCTGTGCACGGCCGGGACCGTGCGCGGTTCGCGATCGCGTTCGCGGACCAGCGCACTGGATCGGTCGGGGAGTCCATCGCCCGGGTCGCGCTGGACGAGGTCGGGGCACCACGGCCGCGACTCCAGGTCGACTTCCAGGACCGAGCGGGTTTCGTCGCGCGGGTCGACTTCTGGTTCCCCGACCAGGGCGTCGTCCTCGAGTTCGACGGCGCGGCGAAGTACCGGGACCCGGCTCTGCGCGCTGCCGGCCTCACCGCCGAGGACGTCCTCGTCCAGGAGAAGCGTCGCGAGGACCGACTCCGACTCGTCCCGGAGGTGCGGCGGGTCGGGCGGTTCGGCTGGGCGGAGACGCAGGACACGAGCCTGCTGCGGGCACTGCTCGTGGGCCTCGGCCTCCCGCTGGAGGAGCGACGGTTCCGGACGATCCGGTGAACGACGGCAGCGGCACCGCGGGGTCCCAGCGCGGATCGGCGCCGCACAACGAAGACCGCCCCGAACCACGGATGGCCGTGGTTCGGGGCGGTTCGTGTTGTGCGGGTCCGACCGGCACCGCGGGGCACGCCGCGCGGCCCGCGCTACGCGAGCTCGAGCAGGACGTGCCCGGAGGAGACCGTCTGGCCCACGGGGGCGTTCAGCCCCGTGACGACGCCGTCCTTGTGCGCCTGGACGGGCTGCTCCATCTTCATGGCCTCGAGGACGACGAGCAGGTCGCCCTTGACGACGGTGTCGCCCTCGGCGACCGCGAGCTTCACGACGGTGGCCTGCATCGGCGACGCGACCGAGGAGCCCGACGCCGCGCGTCCACCCTTGACGGCCGAGGACCGGCGCTTGGGCGGCGCGGAGGGGCCGGACGGACGACGGGCGCCACCGGAGCCACCGACGATCGACGGCATCGTGACCTCGATGCGCTTGCCCTGCACCTCGACGACCACGCTGTCACGCTCGCCGGGGACCGGGAGCTCCTCGGGCTCACCGCTCCAGGCCGGGATCTCGTTGACGAAGTCGGTCTCGATCCACTGCGTGTAGATCGAGAACGGCGTGGCGTCGTCGGTCGCGAAGGCCGGGTCGCTGACGACCGCGCGGTGGAACGGGATGACGGTGGGGAGCCCGGCGACCTCGAACTCGGCGAGGGCGCGGCGGGAGCGCTCGAGGGCCTCGGCGCGGGTGGCGCCGGTCACGATGAGCTTCGCGAGCATCGAGTCGAACGAGCCGGAGACGACGTCGCCCGACACCACGCCGGAGTCGACCCGGACGCCGGGGCCCGACGGGGCGTTGAAGACGTGCACCGGACCCGGCGCGGGGAAGAAGTTGCGGCCCGGGTCCTCCCCGTTGATGCGGAACTCGAACGAGTGCCCGCGCGGGGTCGGGTCGGCGTAGTCGAGCGTGCCGCCCTCGGCGATGCGGAACTGCTCGCGGACGAGGTCGATGCCGGTGACCTCCTCGGACACGCAGTGCTCGACCTGGAGACGGGTGTTCACCTCGAGGAACGACACCGTGCCGTCGGCGCCGATGAGGAACTCACACGTGCCCGCGCCGACGTAGCCGACCTCGCGGAGGATCGCCTTCGACGACGCGTACAGCCGCTCCTGCTGGGAGTCCGTCAGGTACGGCGCCGGGGCCTCCTCGACGAGCTTCTGGTGCCGACGCTGCAGGGAGCAGTCACGCGTCGACACGACGACGACGTTGCCGTGCTCGTCGGCGAGGCACTGGGTCTCGACGTGGCGCGGCTTGTCGAGGTACTTCTCGACGAAGCACTCGCCGCGACCGAACGCGGCGATGGCCTCGCGCGTCGCGGACTCGAAGAGCTCCTCGACGGAGGCGCGGTCGCGCACGACCTTGAGGCCTCGACCACCGCCTCCGAAGGCGGCCTTGATCGCCACGGGCAGGCCGACCTGGTCGACGAAGTCGAAGACCTCGGACACGTCCTGCACCGGCTCGATGGTGCCGGGGGCGAGCGGCGCCCCGACCTTCTCGGCCACGTGCCGCGCGGAGACCTTGTCGCCGAGGCGCTCGATCGACTCGGGCGACGGGCCGATCCAGGTGAGTCCGGCGTCGATGACGGCCCGGGCGAAGTCGGCGTTCTCGGCGAGGAAGCCGTAGCCCGGGTGGACGGCGTCGGCACCGGAGCGGCGGGCGACCGAGATGATCTTCTCGATGACCAGGTAGGTGTCGGCGCTCGTGGTGCCGTTCAGCGCGTAGGCCTCGTCGGCGAGGCGTGCGTGCAGGGCGTCACGGTCCTGGTCGGCGTAGACCGCGACCGAGGCCTTGCCCGCGTCGCGGGCCGCGCGGATGATGCGGACGGCGATCTCGCCGCGGTTCGCGATGAGGACCTTGCTGATGCGGGGCATGGAACATCAGCGTATTCGTGTGCCGAGGTCGTGTTTTGACCGGCATCCACAAGAAACCCCTCGGGATGCAGGTGGATGTCTACAGCGCCCAGAGGTCGTGCCAGGCGAGCCCGAAGCCCCGGAGGAGCATCGACCGGAGCACGGGGAGCGAGAGTCCGACGACCGCGGACGGTGTCCCGTCGATCCGCGCGATGTAGGCGGCCGCCCGGCCGTCGATCGTGAAGGCCCCGGCCACCTCGAGGGGCTCGCCCGTGGCGACGTAGGCGTCGATCTCCGCCGGGGACATGTCGTCGGCGAAGGTGAGGACAGCGCTGTCGACCGCGACCACGCGGTCGCCGTCGACGACGAGTGCCGACCCGCCGGCCGCGACGGCGCCCAGCGACGGGACCGCGTCGGTCGACGCCGACGTCCCGGACCCGGTCCGCGCCGGTGCTGCGGATCGGACGGGAGGCTCGTCGCCCGCCCGCCCCGCGCCTCCCGGCCCCGACACGGCCGGTCCGCTGCTGGCCCGCCGGTCGATGACGCAGTGGCCGCTCCACAGCGTCCCGCCACCGGCGGCGAGCATCTGTCGCCAGCGCTCCCGGGCGACCTCCGGGTCGTGCGGCTTGCCGTACAGCTGCCCGTCGACCTCGAACGCCGAGTCGCCGCCGAAGACGATGCCGTCGAGCGGAGCGCCGTCGTCGACCGCCACCGAGCCGTCGGCGACCGCGGTGGCCTTGGCGACCGCGAGCAGCGCCACGAGCTCCGGTCCGGTGAGGTCCCGCCCGAGCCGCTCCCGTTCCGCGGCGCCCACCGCGTCCTCGTCGACGCCCGGCGACACGAGCACCGGCTCGATCCCGGACTGCGCCAGGAGCGCACGACGGGCGGGGGAGGTGCTCGCGAGGTACAGACGCATGGGAACATCGAACCATGGGTGAATCCGTCGGCACACTGCTCGAACTCGACGTCACCGGGATCGCCCACGGCGGCATCTCGGTGGCACGGCACGAGGGACGCGTGGTGTTCGTCACGGACGCGGTCCCCGGGGAGCGGGTCATCGCCCGCGTGACCGAGGACCGGAAGAAGTCGTTCTGGCGCGCCGACACGGTCGAGGTCCTCGATCCGAGCGAGCACCGTGTCGACCACGTCTGGCCGGAGGCGGCTCTGGACCGTGACCCCGCCGTCCGCCCGGGCGGCGCCGAGTTCGGGCACATCGCCCTGGCCCACCAGCGGACCCTGAAGCGGGACGTCCTCGTCGACTCGTTCTCGCGGTTCGGCCGGATCGACCTCGACGACCTGCTCGGCACGCCCGTCGTCGTGGAGTCGGCGCCTGGCGACGACGAGTCGGACGGCCTCGGGTGGCGCACCCGCATCCGGCTGCACGTCGACGCCGACGGCACGCCCGGCCCCTTCGCTGCGCGGTCGCACACCGTCGTCCCGGTCACCTCGCTGCCGCTCGCGACCGCCGCCGTGCAGGCGTCCGCACCGATCGCCCGCGGCTCGATGCCGGGGGCGGAGGTCGTCGACGTCCTCAGCCCGAGCGGCTCCGAGGGAGCCCGGCTCGTGGTCGACGCCCAGCGTCCGACCGTCGTGCACGAGGTCGTCGGCGACCGGACCTTCGCCGTGGACGACACCGGCTTCTGGCAGGTGCACCGGGCGGCGCCCGCCGTCCTCACCGCCGCCGTGCACGACCTGGTCGACCCCGCGCGCCTGGACCCGGAGGGCCAGCACCTCGACCTGTACGGCGGCGTCGGCCTCCTCGCCGCCGCGCTCGCCGACCTCGCCGGCCCACGTGCCCGGGTCACGAGCGTCGAGAGCGCGACCCGGGCGACGGAGCACGCGCAGGAGAACCTCGCCGAGTGGATCGGTGCCCGTGCCGAGACCGGCCGGGTCGACCGCTGGTTGGCCCGCACGGTCGAGCAGGCCTCGCGTCCGGAGCGCGACCGCCTCCGCGCCGGCACCGTGGTGCTCGACCCGCCCCGGGCCGGTGCCGGTCGGGACGTCGTGGTGTCCGTCGCGGCGCTGCAGCCGGCCCAGGTCGTCTACGTCGCCTGCGACCCGGTCGCACTGGCACGGGACGTGGCCACCTTCGCCGACCTCGGCTACCGGCTGGAGGCCCTGCGTGCCTTCGACCTCTTCCCGCACACCCACCACCTGGAGGCCGTGGCCCGTCTGGTGCCGGTCGCCTGAGCCGGTCGGCGCATCCGGCCCGGCACTTCCGTCGCGGGGTACGAAGCTGGCCCTGACCTGGGTATCCTTGGTGTCTGGACGGCCGTCGGGACAGGGCCCGGTGCGTCGTCACAACGAGAGGCAACCGTGGGAGACACCACCAGCACATCGACCGGCACGACAGGGACTGCCGGTCTCGGGACACGACCGGTCCGGGTCGCCGTCGTGGACGACCACGAGTCGGTCCGACTGGGCATCCAGGCCGCCTGCCAGAACGAGGGGTTCGAGGTGGTCCTCACCGCCGCGAGCGTCCCGGAGTACATCGCACAGCTCGGCGGACGCGAGGTCGACGTCGTCGTCCTCGACCTGTCGCTCGGTGACGGCTCGACGGTGACCGAGAACGTCAAGGGCGTGCAGGGCACCGGCTCCGCCGTCCTCGTGCACAGCATCGCCGACCGCGTTGCGAACGTGCGCGAGGCACTGGCGGCAGGGGCCGCCGGCGTCATCCCGAAGTCCTCCGCCACGAAGACCGTGATGGCGGCCGTGGCGACCGTCGCTCGTGGCGACGTCCTCAACAACCTCGAGTGGGCGAGCGCGATCGACGCCGACCGGGACTTCGCGAAGGCGCAGCTCGGCCGACGTGAGCGGGAGATCCTGCACCTGTACGCATCGGGGCTGCCGCTCAAGCTCGCGGCCCAGCAGCTCGGCATCGGGTACTCGACCGCGCGGGAGTACCTCGACCGCATCCGCGTGAAGTACGTCGAGGTCGGCCGTCCGGCCCCGACCAAGGTCGACCTGCTCCGTCGTGCGGTGGAGGACGGGATCCTGCCGGGGCTCGACTCCGGCATCGACCCCGACGGCGATGGCCGCTGACGACGTCTGCGCCCGGCGGTCCTCGTGACGGCCGAGGCGGTCGTCACGTCGACGTCCACCATGGCGGACCCGTCCCGGTCCGTGCGCGCCACGATCACGCAGGCGTCCCTGGACCGGGCGTTCACGATCCTCATGGCGATCGCGGCGATCGGGTTCGGCGCGGTGAACACACCGTCGCTGTTCAAGCAGCTGCCGTTGCTCGATGCGTTCTGGGCGCCGGCGACGACCATCGTGGTCGGGCTGTCGCTCCTGGCGGTCGGCGCGTCGGCGTTCGCGCAGCGGTGGGCGCAGCCCGCGCAGATCCTCTGCGCGCTGCTGTTCTTCGTCGCGCTGGTGACCTTCCCGCTGACCGTCCGTGAACCGCTCTCGGCGGCCGAGATCCCGTGGCCGTGGTGGCTCTGCAACGTCGGCACCATCGCCGCGTCCCTCAGCTTCGCCACCTGGCGGGCGGCGGTCTACAACGCGCTCGTCCCGATCGTGTACATCGTGCTGCGGTTGTCGCCGGCGGGTGGGGCGGTCGGCCTCCAGCGCGCGCTGCTCGACGGCGTGTACACCGCCGTCCTCGGCACCGCGGCGCTCGTGCTCATCGTGGTGTTGCGTCGGGCCGCCGCGGCCGTGGACGTCGCCCAGGCGACCGCGGTGCGCCGCTACTCGCGGGCGATCCGCGAGCACGCCACCGAGGTCGAGCGCGTCCAGGTCGACGCGATCGTGCACGACAGCGTGCTCACGACCCTGCTGTCCGCAGCCCGGGCGGACACGCCCGAGGCGAAGACGCTCGCGGCCCGGATGGCACGCAACGCGATCGACCACCTCGCCGCCGCGGCCGCGGACGGTCCGGGGGAGGACCCGGCGGTGCCGTTCTCCGCGCTCCGGGACCGGATCGTCACCTCGGTGACCACGCTCGCCGCTCCCGTCGAGGTGCGCAGCGTCCCGTCCGACGGACCCGCCGTGCCGACCTCCGCCGCCGACGCCCTCGCGTCCGCCGCACTGCAGGCAGCGGTCAACAGCGTCCAGCATGCGGGAACGGACGCGCACCGGTGGGTGACGATCGACGCCGCGGACGGCAGGGTGCGGGTCGAGGTGGCCGACGACGGTGCCGGGTTCGACCAGCGGACGGTCCCCGCCGCGCGACTCGGCGTCCGGCGGTCGATCATCGAGCGGATGGCGGCGGCAGACGGCGTCGCCGAGGTGCTGTCGGCGCCGGGGTCCGGGACGCGTGTCGTGCTCCGGTGGCCCGCGCCGCAGCCGGCCCTCGGGACGGAGGGCCTCCGGTGAGGGCGTCGGTCACGGCCGGCAGCGCCACCGGGCTGGCTGCGTTGTTCTCGCTCGTGCACCTGGTGCTCGCCGTGTCCACGCTGCCCACCGACCCCGCCGACGCTGCCCGTGTCGTGTCGTGCATGGTCCTCTACGCCGCGGCCACCGCACTCGCGCTGTTCGTGCGCGGTCCGGTGTTGCCGGTGTGGGTCGCGTGCTTCGCGCTCGCCACCGCGATCGTCATGCCCGTCGTCTGTGCGCCGGCGGTCGACCTCAGCGTCGCACCGACCTACTCGACGTGGTGGATCGCGGCGGTCGGCACGCTAATGGTCGTGCTCGCCGTCCGGCAGCGTGGCCCGTTCGCCTGGGCCGGGGTGCTTTTCTGCACCGTGCACTCGGTCGCGTGGGCCGGGCCCGGTGCGCTCGGCGAGCTCGGCGCACTCGGCAGCGTCATCTGGCTGTCGGTGGCGACCGGGTTCGCGATCGCGATGAACCACGCCAACCGGATCACCCGGGACTTCGTCCGGGCCGAGCAAGAGACGGTCGACTGGCAGGCGGCGCAGGACGCGCACGTGTCGGAGCGGCAGGTGCGCCTCGGGCAGACCACCCGGATGGCGCTGCCGATGCTGCAGCGCATCATCGACACCTGCGGCGACCTCGACGCGGACGAGCGCGCGGAGAGCCTGCACCTCGAGCAGGCGATCCGGGACGAGATCCGTGGACGCTCCCTGCTGTCCGACGACGTCCGGGGCGAGGTGATGCGCCTCCGTCGCCGGGGCGCGGTCGTCCAACTGCACGACGACGGCGGTCTCGACGACCTCGACGCGACCGAGCTGGCACGCGTGCACGCCGAACTCGCGGACGCACTGCGGCGTGCGTTCGCTGCCCAGGCGGACAACGTGATCGTGCGGACCGTCCCGGACGGTGCCGACGAAGCCGTGACGGTTGTCGGGCTGCGTCTCGACGCGGCGGAGAGCGAGTCGGCGGCCCTGGGCGCGGCGGACGAGGACGACGACGAGGACGACGACTCGGTGGCGCTCTGGCTGGAGATCCCGCGGGCGGCGCCGGCGACCGCGAGCGGCGCGTAGCCGTACCGCCGCGGGCTCGTGTCGGCACTGCCGCAGGTGCGGGGCCGCACTACCGCGGGCGCAGCACTGCCGCAGGCGCGCCCGCACTGCTGCACGGGGTGCCGGAGACGGGAACGGGCCGGTCGGAGCTACCGACCGGCCCGTTCGCGACCCGAGGCAGAGCGACAACCCGAATATCGCCCTGACTCGTCACGGTGGTGGCTTCGTACCCTAGTCGGCCACCGACCGCCGATGCACTTCATCGAAGAACACCGAACAGGGACAATCCTGCCCGCACCGCCGCGGGGTGTCAGTCGTCATTTCGGGGGACAATCGTGCGGATCTGCGCGGATCGGCGGCTTACACGTCCCCCGAGTGAGGGGAGACGGAACGGTGTGTCGCCGCCGCCGACCCCGACGCGACGCCCACCTGGGCAACAGCTGTCGACCGGCTGCGATCGGGGTACACGCGGGTCAGCGGAGTGACCGACTCCACGTGCCCTGGTGGAGAGGGACGCGCATGCCCCGAGCGGAGGCGTCCCACCCCGACCGCGGCGAGTCCTCGGCGCGAGCGCGCCCAGCGGCCGCGGCCTCGTCGGCCTGGCGTTGCAGCACCGCGATGACGGCGGCGAGCTCTTCCGGCGTCGGGTCACCTGCGACGACCCGGACGTCCGCGACCGACGCGGGGGCGTCAGCGGGGACGGCGGCAGCATGACGCGGGGTCACAGCGGGATGTTCCCGTGCTTCTTCGGCGGCAGGGTCGCGCGCTTGCCGCGCAACGCCCGGAGCGCCTTGATGACCGAGACCCGGGTGGCGTGCGGCTGGATGATGCCGTCGAGCTCACCACGCTCGGCGGCCAGGTACGGCGACGCGACGTTGTAGGTGTACTCGTTCGCGAGCTTCGTCCGGACCGCGGCGACGTCCTCGCCGGCCTCCTCCGCCCGCTTGATCTCGCTGCGGTACAGGATGTTCACCGCGCCCTGACCGCCCATGACGGCGATCTCGGCGGTCGGCCACGCGAGGTTGATGTCGGCACCGAGCTGCTTCGAGCCCATGACGATGTAGGCGCCACCGTAGGCCTTGCGGGTGATGACCGTGACGAGCGGCACGGTCGCCTCGGCGTACGCGTAGAGCAACTTCGCGCCACGACGGATCACGCCGGTCCACTCCTGGTCGGTGCCGGGCAGGTAGCCGGGCACGTCGACGAGGGTGAGGATCGGGATCCCGAACGCGTCGCAGAAGCGGACGAAGCGCGCGGCCTTCTCGCCGGCGTCGATGTTCAGCGTGCCGGCCATGGCCTGGGGCTGGTTCGCGATGATGCCGACGGTACGACCCTCGACGCGGCCGAAGCCGATCATGATGTTCGGCGCGAAGAGGGGCTGCACCTCGAGGAACTCGCCGTCGTCGACGACGTGCTCGATGATCGTGGTGACGTCGTAGGGCTGGTTCGTCGAGTCGGGGATGACGACGTCGAGCTCGCGGTCGGCGTCGGTCGTCTCGAGTTCCGGTGCGACGTCGTAGCTCGGCGGGTCCGACAGGTTGTTGTCCGGCAGGAACCCGATGAGCGACCGCGCGTAGTCGAGCGCGTCGGTCTCGTCCTCGGCCAGGTAGTGCGCGACACCGGAGACGGCGTTGTGCGTCTGGGCGCCGCCGAGCTCCTCGAAGCCGACGTCCTCGCCCGTGACGGTCTTGATGACGTCCGGCCCGGTGACGAACATGTGGCTCGTCTTGTCGACCATGATCACGAAGTCGGTGAGGGCGGGGGAGTAGACCGCTCCGCCGGCCGCGGGCCCCATCACGATGGAGATCTGCGGGATGACCCCGGAGGCCGCGGTGTTGAGCCGGAAGATCTCGCCGTACTTGCCGAGCGCGACCACACCCTCCTGGATGCGGGCGCCGCCGGAGTCGAGGATGCCGATGATCGGCACGCCGGTCTTCAGGGCGTGCTCCATCACCTTGACGATCTTCTCGCCGGCGACCTCGCCGAGGGAGCCGCCGAAGACGGTGAAGTCCTGCGCGTAGACCGCGACCTGACGGCCGTGGATCGTGCCGTGTCCGGTGACGACCGCGTCCCCGTAGGGGCGCTTCGACTCCATCCCGAACGCGAAGGTGCGGTGGCGGACGAACTCGTCGAGCTCGACGAAGGAGTTCTCGTCGAGGAGCTGCGCGATGCGCTCCCTGGCGGTCATCTTGCCCTTGGCGTGCTGCTTCGCGATCGCGGTCTCGCCAGCGGCGGTCACGGCTTCGTGGTACCGGTCGCGGAGGTCGGCCAGACGGCCGGCGGTCGTCGAGAGATCGGGGGTGTCTCCTGTGGTCACCCGCTCACCCTACCGGCGGTCCCGACCGCACCCGTTGGAGGACCCCCACGGTTCCGCGCCGTAGGTTTGCGTGCATGTCCACACCGGTCGCGCCCTCGTTCCCCCGTGCCCGTGCCCTCGTCGAAGCGGCCGGAGCGGCGTTCGTGGTGCATGCGACGACAGGCTCGACGAACGCCGACCTGCTCCGTGACGCACCGGGCCTCGCGGACGGCAGTGTCGTCGTCACGCTCGACCAGACCGCGGGGCGGGGCCGACTCGACCGCTCCTGGGTGGCACCGGCAGGGCAGACCCTCGCCGCGAGCGTGCTCGTGCGGGCGGGACTCGAACCCCGCGACCGCGGGTGGTTGCCGCTCGTGGCCGGCGCCGCGGTGCGGGACGCGGTCGCCGGGGTCCTCGCCGCCCGGGCACCGGAGCAGGGGCAGCCGGATGAGCCGGGGCGGTCGACCGGGCAGCGGGTCCTGGTGAAGTGGCCGAACGACGTCCTCGTCGACGGCCGCAAGGTGTCCGGCGTCCTCTGCCAGGTGGCGTCCGACGGGTCCGTCGTCGTCGGCGTCGGCGTGAACACGACGATCCCGGTGGAGGCCCTGCCCACCCCGACGGCGACCTCCCTGCTGGTCGCCGGCGCGACCGAGCCGGCCGCAGTGCTCGCCGACACGGTCCTGGCGGACCTCTGGACGGGCCTCCAGGACGCGGTGTCGGGGCTCGCCGCCGGCGGGGCGGCGGCCGAGGCGGTCCGCTCCCACGTGCGGGCGGTCTGCGGGACCGTCGGCCAGCGGGTGCGGCTCGAGTTGCCCGACGGCTCGACGGTCGAGGCGGACGCCACCGGTGTCGACGACGACGGGCGCATCACGATCCGGGACCGGAGCGGCGTGCCCAGGGGCGTCGCGGTGGGGGACGTCACCCACCTGCGCTATGCATGACGGCATGACCGACGAACCGCCGCCCGAGCTGGTCGTGGCGCGGCTCCGACCGCACGCCCGACGGCTCGTCCGTCCGGCGGTGACGGTGGTGCTCGCAGCCGCCGCCGGCGGGTTCGGCTTCGGGGTGTTCCGGGCTGAGCTGGCCTGGCTGAACGTGGTGGTCGCCGTGGTGGCCCTCGCGCTCGTCGTGCTCGGCGGGGTCGTCCCGCTCCTGCGCTGGCTGTCGCAGCGGTACGTCGTCACCACGAGGCGACTCGTCGTCGTGCAGGGTCTCGGGACGCGCACGAGACGCGAGCTCCTGCACTCCCGCGGGTACGACGTGACCGTGCGACGCCGTGGTGCGCAGGGCCTGTTCCGGTCCGGGGACGTGCTCGTGTTCCCGGGGGACGACCCCGCGCTCGTACTCGCCGACGTCCCGCACGCCGACCTCGTGGTCGCGGTGCTGCACGACCTCGTCGAGGCGCACGAAGCCCGTCGTCGGCACCGGGAACCGGACTGGGACGACATCGTCAGGGGCACCGCACCGCGCGACGCGTGAGTGCTCCGTGGGTCGGGTGGCCGGCCGCGCGGACCACCGTCACGTGGATCGGCCCGGGAACCGGTAGCGTCGTGGCGTGCGTATCTCTGTCATCGGCTGCGGCTACCTCGGTGCCGTGCATGCCGCCTCCATGGCCAAGCTCGGACACGACGTCGTCGCCGTCGACGTCGACCCGGAGAAGATCGAACGGCTCGCCGCCGGTGAGGCACCGTTCTTCGAGCCGGGACTGCCCGAGATCCTCGGCGAAGCGATCGCGTCCGGGCGCATCCGGTTCACCACCGACATGGCCGAGGTGGCCGGGGCACAGGTGCACTTCCTCGCCGTCGGCACCCCGCAGGGCCCGACCGGCGCCGCCGACCTCCGCTACGTGGACGCGGCGATGGCCTCGCTCACGCCGTTCGTCTCCGCCGGCGAGTTCGTCGTCGGCAAGTCCACGGTCCCCGTCGGCACGGCCGCCCGACTCGGCGCCGACCTGACCGCGGCCGTCCCCGGTGCCACGCTCGTCTGGAACCCCGAGTTCCTCCGGGAGGGCTTCGCCGTGCAGGACACCATCACGCCGGACCGCTTCGTGTACGGCGTCCCGGAGGGCGAGGACGGCCAGCGCGCGGTCGCCGCGCTCGACGAGGTCTACGCCACGGCCCTCGCCGACGGCACCCCGCGCCTGGTCGTCGACCTGGCGACCGCGGAGCTCGTGAAGATCAGCGCGAACGCGTTCCTCGCGACGAAGATCTCCTTCATCAACTCGATGGCCGAGATCGCCGAGGTCGTCGGCGCGGACGTCACGGCGCTCGCCGACGCCATCGGACACGACGCCCGCATCGGCCGCAAGTTCCTGAACGCCGGCCTCGGCTTCGGCGGTGGGTGCCTGCCGAAGGACATCCGTGCGTTCCAGGCCCGGGCCGACGAGCTCGGGGTCGGCGAGTCGCTGGCGTTCCTGGCCGACGTCGACGCCACGAACCTCCGTCGTCGCGCGCACGTCGTCGAGCTCGCGCAGGAGCTGCTCGGCGGTGCCGTCGCGGGCAAGCGGATCGCGGTCCTCGGCCTCGCGTTCAAGCCGAACTCCGACGACGTCCGCGACTCGCCGGCCCTCGACATCGCCGCGCGCCTGCGCGACCTCGGGGCGACGGTCGCCTCGTACGACCCGGAGGCCGTGGTCACCGCACGCCGCGTGCACCCCGAGCTCGACTACGCCGAGACCGCCGAGGACGCCCTCACCGGTGCCGACCTGGTGCTCGTGCTGACCGAGTGGAACGAGTTCCGCGAACTCGACCCGACGGCGGTGGCGGCCCTCGTGTCCTCGCCGGTCGTCGTCGACGGTCGGAACTGCCTGGACCGCGAGGCCTGGCGCGCCGCCGGCTTCACCTACCGCGGCATGGGGCGCTGACCGCAGCACCGGTCACCGGCTGCGGGACCACCGTCGGGTGGCCCTGCAGCCGAGGACGTCCGGGTCAGCCGGAGCGCCGACCGCCGCGGAGCGCCGAGCGGAGCACGTCGCGGTAGCGTGCGCCGATCCGCACCGTCGCGTACTCGGCGGCGGCAGCGGCAGCGCCTGCCCCGTGGCGCGTCCGTGCCTCGTCGTCGGTCAACTCCCGAACGAGCGCGGCCCGCAGGGCGTCGACGTCGCCGGGGGCCACGAGCAGCCCGGACCGGTCGTCCCGGACGACCTCACGGATGCCGGGCAGGTCGCTCGCGACGATCGCGGCCCCGACCGCGGCGGCCTCGAGCAGCGTCACCGGCAGTCCCTCCTGGTCGCCGTTCGCGGCGGCGACGGAGGGCAGTGCGACCACGGTCGCCGATGCGAGCGTGGCGAGCACCTCCGACTTGCCGCGCTGCCCGAGGAAGGTCACCGGCAGACCGGCGGCCTGCCGTTCCAGGCGCTCCCGCCACGGACCGTCGCCGACGACGGTGAGCGACCACGGGACGTCCTCGACGCCCCGGAGGGCCTCGATGAGGTTCCCGAAGCCCTTCTTCTCGACGAGACGACCGACCGCCACCACGTGCCCCGGTCGGCGGGTCGCCTGCTCGCGGGCGGCGCGGGCCGGTCCGAGGTCGACGCCCATCGGGATCACGCTCGACCGGTCCTCCGGCACGCCCCACTCCGTCAGACGCTCGCGCATCTCGTCGTTGACCGTCGTGACGTGGGCGGAGCGCCCGAACACCCACTGCTTGAGCCGCACCAGCGGAGCGGCACGCAGCGCGTAGACGTCCCCGCCGTGGGTCGTCACGACGAGGGGGACGCCCGGGGCCGCGAGCGCCGCGACGAAGGCCTGCGGGATCGCCCAGTGCGCGTGGATGACGTCGGGCTTCCCGGCGCGGACGGCACGACGGACGGCGAGCCACTGCGCGGCCACGAGCGCCGGGACCTGCAGGACACGCTTCCGGTCGGCCTTGAGGTTGTCGAGGATCGCGCCGTCCGCCAGGTCCTCGAACCGTCGCGGGAAGTAGGCGAACCGGCGGACCCGGACGCCGTCGACGGTCTCGGTGCGCGCGGCACCCGCGACGCGCGGCGTGAGCACGGCGGTGTCGAACTCGACGGCCTCCTGTCGCGCGAGGTCGAGCACGAACGCGGGGACGCCGTCGTCGGGGTGCGACGGGAACGTCGAGGCGAGCACGAGCAGGCGCGGCCGACCGGACCCGGCAGCCCGGGTCATCTGTCGCTCGACCGCAGGGTGCCCGCCTCGAGCTGTCGGATCAGCTCGTCCGGGTTCGAGAGGTCCATCTGCCGCGTGTTGACGTAGAGCAGACGGTCGAACTGGCGGAGCAGAGCCACGAGGACCCGGTGCTCACGCTCGATCATCGCGGTCAGTCGCGGGTCACCGTGCAGGATCGCCGCGAGGCTGTCGTTGAGGTCCGCGGACGCCGCGATGCCGTCGGCCAGTTCGTCGACGTTGTCGTCGGTGATGTCGACGGACTCGACGCCGGGGCCGGTCTTCCGGAGGAACCCGACCGCCGTGTACGGCACCGCCTTCGCGAAGACCTCGCCCGGGTAGAGCTCGTCGGCATGGATCCGCGTCGAGATGAGGAACTCGCGGTGCAGGAGGCGTTCGAGCACCCAGCGCAGCACGTTCTTGGCGTACACCGCGGAGGAGTACTTCAGCGGCACCTTCGCGCCGACGAGGTTCTGCACGTTGTACGTGAAGATGTGCAGCGGTCGCGGGTAGGGGTGCACGATCCCGCTCGTCAGGTCGACGAACTGCAGGTCGTCACCGAGCAGCTTGTAGCCCGCCGCCATCAGCGACATGCTCAGCGTCGTCTTGCCGGTCCCGCCGTAGGCCGGGAGCAGGAAGCCCTTGGTGTCGGACGCGACACCGCCGGCGTGCATCAGCAGGACGTCGCGCTCGAGCAGCTTCGCGTAGATGATCGGCTCGAGCACCTGGGCCTGCAGGTACACGCCGATCGCGTTCATGTAGACCCGGTCGAGCCAGTGGCTGCGGAACCAGATCGTGACGTGGTCCGTGTCGAGTCCACGGATCACGTAGGAGAACTTGAACAGCCCCTTGAACCGCTCCGTACCGCGGACGTCACCCGGCTCGCGGCTGGGCGCCTTCTCCTCGATGCGGACGTCGACGGTGAGGGTCGCCCTCGGTGCGTCGGCGCTGGGCTTCGCTATGCGCGCGTACTCGTTGTCGAAGTAGCGGCGCCAACCGCGGTGCTCGGTCTGGAGGTTGACATCGAGAATGCCGTAGAAACTGTACGTGGTGGCCATCTCGGTGGATGCTACTGCAGGCTGACGCCCAGATCGAACTGCCCGCGCCCGCGCGTCTCGTACACTGGGGCGTCATCGTGGAGGGTGTTGTGGAGCAGACAGAGTCAGGAACGGGCGGCCGCGGCCGTCGCGTCCTCCGACGGGCCGTACCGATCGTCTTCTACGTGGCCCTCGCCGGCTTCCTCTTCCTGTACGTCCGGAGCGTCGACTGGGGCCAGCTCGCCGGCGTCGAGTGGAACTGGTGGTGGGTGGCCGTCGCCACGGTCATCAGCCTCGGCTTCCGCTACTGGGGCGTCGGCATCTGGTTCTTCCTGCTGCGCCGCCTGGGTGCGGAGAACCTCCGTGGCAGCGGCGTGACCCTGACCCACGTGTACGCCAAGTCGTGGATGGGGCGCTACATCCCCGGCGCTGCGACCTGGATCATCGGCAAGGTCTACTTCGCCTCCCAGCACGGTGTCTCCAAGGCCCGTCTCGGGGTCAGCGGCTTGCTCGAGGGAGCGTTGCAGATCGCGGCGACCCTGGCACTCGCCCTCGTGCTGCTGCTGATCGACCCCCGGACGCACGCGCTCGATCCGTGGATCATCGTGCTGATGATCGCGGCCTTCGTGGTGTGCGTCATCTGCCTGGTTCCGCGGGTGTTCGTCGCCCTGATCGGGTTCGCCCTCCGGATCCTCCGACGGCGCCCGCTGGAGGACGACGTCAAGCCCGCGCTCGGCACCGTCGTCGTCGGTGCCGGGCTGTACGTCCTCGGCGCGGTCATCTCGGGGACCGGCTACTACTTCATCTCGCTCGCGGTGTACCCGTCGCTGCGGGTGCAGGACGCGGCGTTCGTCATCGGTGCGGCGAGCATGGCGTCGGCGATCAGCATGCTCGCCGTGTTCGCGCCCGGCGGTCTGGGGGTCCGGGAGGGCGTGCAGGGGCTGTTGCTCGCCCTCGTCATGCCCGGGCCGGTCGCGCTGATCGTCGTGGTCGTGACGCGCATCTGGAGCCTCGCCGTGGACGCGCTCTTCCTGCTGACGACCGCCGTGCCGACGTGGTTCGGGCGCGGCAAGCGCGCAGCGGTGACGACCTCGCCGACGAACGCCGACGCGACGAAGGCCTGACGAGCCTCCAGGACCGACCCGAGCGGATCGGATCGGCCGGGGCCCAGACCGGTACTGGCCGGAGCTGCGTGCCGTCGGCTCAGGCGGAACCGCGCACCGGCTCCACCGCTCCTCTGGGCGACGGGTGTGGAGCGCGAGCCACCGCGATGGCCGAGACCACGAGCCCCACGACGACGAGGACGAGCACCGCAGCCACCAGGCCCGGCGGCACGGGGCCGAGTTCCCGGTACCGCTCGACGGCGGTGCCGGACGGCAGCGGGTGCGCGGCATTCCAGAACCAGTTCCCGGCGACCGCGACGCCGTACAGCCCGATGGCCGGCGCGACGATCGCCACGACCACGGCGACCACCCGACGGCCACGCGGGAAGACCCGGCGCCAGGCGACCGCGCTGATCGCGACGAGGCACAGCACAGCGGGGAAGTAGTAGCGGCCCTGGGTCGCGGCGACCTCGGTGGTGGTGAGGTACGCGCGGGCGCTCGTCGCGGTCTGCACGACGATGAGGAGCGCGGGGAACACCGCCAGCACGACGACCGGGCGGAGCAGCGGTCCGCGACGGAAGGCGAACGCGACGACCACCACGAGCACCACGATCGTCAGGACGGCGGTGAAGAGGTCGCCGATGCTCACCTGCGCTTTGATGCCGGGGCTGCCCCAGAACGTCCGGGTGAGGGTGCCCCAGCTGACGTCGAGGAAGTGTGTGAGGGACGGACCCCCTCCGGACGGGAAGTCGGCGGGCGGGCGCATCGCGGTGTACCCGTTCGGCTGGATCCGGCCGGTGGTGACGAGGTTGTGCACCCACCACCAGGAGCCGAGGGTCGCGCAGATGCCGAGCGTGACCACGGTCCGGAGGCAGCGTTGCCCGAGCCGGAGCGTCCCGGTGCCGGCCACCAGGACCGCGATGCCGACGAACGGGACGGCGGGCAGACCAGTGCCCTTCAGCCACACCAACACGCTGAGGGTGAGCCCGAGCGCGACGGTGGTCCGCCACCGGAGGTCGCCGGTCAGCAGGCGCGTGACGAGCCAGACGACGACGCCCGCCACCAGCAGGACGGGGGCGTCGTTCGAGACGGAGGCGCCGATGGAAGCCAGCTCGGGTGTCGCGAAGAGCGCCAGGGCTCCGACGAGGCCGGCGCGCGGGGACCGCGTGAGGCGGCGGACCGTGGCCCAGGCGAGTGCTGCGAGCGGCGTCACCGCGACGGCGTCGGCAACGCGGAGTGCGAGCACCGCATGGTCCCACCGGAGATCGCCGAAGTGCACCGCGCGGAGGACGACT
The DNA here is from genome assembly GCF_003224415.1 of Curtobacterium sp. MCBD17_023. Classification (NCBI taxonomy): domain Bacteria; kingdom Bacillati; phylum Actinomycetota; class Actinomycetes; order Micrococcales; family Microbacteriaceae; genus Curtobacterium; species Curtobacterium sp. MCBD17_023. Next base: position 97,635 of record NZ_QKLJ01000003.1, on the reverse strand, counting down.
GCTCCTGCCGCGTACACGGTCGGCGGGTGCTGCGTCATCTGATCGACCGTGTCGGACGTCCCGGGGGCGCCGGCGAGCAGTTCGGTCATGGTCGACCAATGGTCGCGCGAGACCGAGCCCTGCTGCGCGGCGGCGGCCTGGACGGCGTTCAGGACGCGGAGGTCGCCGGGGGCGGCCCAGGGGTCACCGACCGCCAGGTGCACGGCGGAATCGAAGTGGGCTGTCTCGTCGGGCGCCTGGAACGCGGGGACGACGACCGTCCAGAGGATCAACCAGAGGCCGAAAGTGGCGGTCACCACGACGACGGCGATCCGCTCCCACGCGGCGACCGGGGGGTGCGCTGACTCGACGTCGGGCATCGGTGCTGAGTGCGGTTCCGTTCCCGTCGCCATCCGACGATCCTACGGGAGCGGGGTCACGCCCCGCGCGCGTGGGTCCCGTGCTGGGCGGGCTCGTCGTCGCGGAGCGCGGCCACACCGTCGGCAGCATCGAGACGGTCGACCCGGTCGGCCCGGTCGGGGTGGTACACCCACGTCTTGTAGAGCCAGAACCGGAAGGCAGTGCCGAGCGCCAGGCCGATGACGTTGCCGGAGACGTTGTCCGCGAGCGCAGAGGTGAAGTGCAGCACGTAGTGGGAGACGGCGAGGCAACCGAGCGAGATGACCATGCCGCCAAGGGAGACGATGACGAACTCGACGCCTTCCTTCGCGGCGACGGAGCGGCGCTGGTGACGGAACGTCCAGTACCGGTTGCCGATCCAGTTCACGGAGATCGCGACGACCGTGGACACGACCTTCGCCCAGAAGGGTCCGGAGTGCACCTCGTCCGGTGCGAACACCGTCGCCCGCAGCAGGTTGAAGACGGAGAAGTCGACGACGAAACCGACCGCGCCGACGATGCCGAAGCGGGCGAGCTGGGCGATGAGGCGCCGCACGTGGTCTCCAGGATTCCGTAGAGTTGTCGCTGCCGGTCTGGTGGTCGGCAACGGGCGGATCGACGATCGGCCTCGCAGGATTGTAGTCGAGCGGGTCCGAGTCGATGGCTGCGGACCGAGGAAGGAAGCTCCCATGGCGTTGCGGGTCGGAGTCGTCGGCGGAGGCCAGCTCGCTCGGATGATGGTGCCGGCGGCCGTGGAGCTCGGCATCGACATCCGCGTCCTCGCCGAAGGTCCCGGCATGTCGGCGGCGATCGCCGCCACGGCCGAGGGGGACTACCACGACGCCGAGACGGTGCTGGCGTTCGCACAGGACGTCGACGTGGTCACGTTCGACCACGAGCACGTCCCGCAGGACGTGCTGCGCGCGCTCGTCGGCGCCGGCGTCCCCGTGCACCCGGGACCCGAGCCCCTCGCGGTCGCGCAGGACAAGATCCTCATGCGCACCCGCCTGACGGAACTCGGGTTGCCCGTCCCCGAGTGGGCGGCCGTGCACGACGCCGACGAGCTCCGCACGTTCCTGGCCGACCACGGTGGTCGTGCCGTGGTGAAGACCGCACGCGGCGGCTACGACGGCAAGGGCGTCCGTGTCGTCGACGACCCGTCCGACGTCGACGACTGGTTCGTCGCCGTCGCCGAGGCCGGCGGCGACCAGGCCCTCCTGGTCGAAGAGCTCGTGCCGTTCACCCGGGAGCTCGCGCAGTCCGTCGCCCGGCGCCCCTCCGGAGAGGTCGTCGCCTGGCCGCTCGTCGAGAGCGTCCAGCGGAACGGCGTCTGCGCCGAGGTCATCGCGCCCGCCCCCGGCAGCGCCGGACGCATCGCCGACCAGGCCGAGTCCCTGGCAGTGCGCATCGCCGAGGAGCTCGGCGTGACGGGTGTCCTGGCCGTCGAACTGTTCGAGACCGCCGACGAGCGCATCCTGGTCAACGAGCTCGCGATGCGTCCGCACAACACCGGTCACTGGTCCATCGACGGTGCCACGACGAGCCAGTTCGAGCAGCACCTGCGCGCCGTACTCGACCTGCCCCTCGGCGCCACCGGCATGCACGCGCCCGCAGCGGTGATGGTCAACCTGCTCGGTGGGCCGGCCGACGGTGACCTGGCCGGGCGGTACCCGTCCGCGCTCGCCGCCTTCCCGGAGGCCAAGTACCACCTGTACGGCAAGGCCCCGCGGCCCGGTCGGAAGATCGGGCACGTGACGGTGACCGGAGCCGACGTCGACGACGTCGTCTACCGAGCGCGGGCGGCGGCGGCCCACTTCGACTGACGCCGGGTCGGCCGACGAGCGTTCTCGGGGGCCGTCCTGGAGGTGTGGGCCGCCTCGACGACGTCGGCCACGTCCGCGACGTGGGCCGGGCCTCCAGGACGCCTGGTGGCGGCCCCGGCACGGCGTGCGGCCCGCAGGCGTCCACCCGCGGCTCGCGTGCGCGCGCCGGTTAGGCTCTCCTGCGTGACCGACACCACCGCCACCGCTCCGCTCGTCTCGATCATCATGGGGTCCGACTCGGACTGGCCGACGATGCGGGCCGCTGCCGACGTCCTGACCGAACTCGGCATCGCGTTCGAGGCGGACGTCGTCTCGGCGCACCGCACCCCGGACAAGATGGTGCGGTTCGCCCGTGCCGCCGCAGGGCGCGGGATCCGCGTCGTCATCGCCGGTGCGGGGGGAGCTGCGCACCTGCCGGGCATGGTGGCGTCGATGACCACGCTCCCGGTCGTCGGCGTGCCGGTGCAGCTCGCCCGCCTCGACGGGATCGACTCGCTCCTGTCGATCGTGCAGATGCCCGCAGGCATCCCGGTCGCGACAATGGCGATCAACGGAGCCGCGAACGCCGGACTCTTCGCCGCCCGGGTCATCGGGAGCTCCGACCCCGTCGTCGCGGCTCGACTGGCCGACCACGCGGACGGGCTCGTCGAGATGGTCGAACGCAAGGCGGAAGCGCTCCGCGAGCAGCTCTGACGCGGACGCAGCGCGACGGGTCGGTCGAGCTGCGCCGTGCGCGGCGGTGACGCGTGGAGTGCTGAGTCTGCGGCTTCCTGGGTCCCACGTGGCGCTGAGCCGCCGTCCCACGACCTGCCGACCGGCACTGTGTCGACCGGCACTGCACCGACAGGCACTGTGCCAGCTGGCACCGTGCCAGCTGGTGCCGTCAGCTCGCGGTGGCCGCGCCCGTGCGGGCGTCGACGGTGACCGTGCGCTGCGCGCCGTCCACGGTCACCAGGACCGTCCACACCGGCGCCGACTCCGGACCGCCGAGCTCGGCGGACACCAGCCTGCTGCCGGACACGGTGTTCGTGGCGGTGCTGACCGCGGCTGCGGCGTCGACCGTGGCCGCGGTGGCGCGCGCCGCGTCTGCCGCCTTGGTGGGCGCGTCGCTGTCCCTCGGGAACGGACCCGAGGTCACCCGACCGAGCGTCGCCGAGACGACGGACTGCGTGCGGGAGCCGTCCGGACCCGCGACGAGCACGGTCCAGTTGTCGCCCGAGCCGGCGAGCGAGATGACCGTGCCACCGCCGGCTGCGGCGACACCCTGCGCCGAGACCGCGGCGAAGTCGACGGTCTCGGGGTCGTCGACGCCGCTGCCGTTCCCCGTCCCGGTGCCGGTGCCGTCATCGGCCCCGGCCGACGGTCCGGCGGACGGGACCGCCGGGGCGGACGTCGACGAGGGCGACGACGCAGGTGACGACGGAGCGGCGCTCCGGGTCGGGGTCGGGGAGGCCGTCCGGTGGTGTGAGGCCGAGGGGGTCGGGTCGGGGGTACCACCACCCGAACAACCGGTGAGCACGGTCGCCGTCACGGCGACCAGGAGGATCGAGGCGGTGCTGACCGGACGGAGACGACGCGACATGGGTCCGATCCTGACAGGCCACCCGGCGCACACCCGACGACGACACGGGCGGTTCACCGCATCGATGCCGAGCCGTGACCGGCGCTGGTGACCCGGGCCGTCAGAGGTCGGCGTGCAGCTGCCAGGTCTCGAGTGCCGAGTCCCGCCAGTCGAACATCCGGGCTCGGTCCGGTCCGACGACGGCGAGCTTCTCGGCCAGGAGGCGGTCGTTCACGACCTGGTAGACCGCCTGAGCCAGGCGCGTCGGGTAGGAGTCGAGCGGCATGCGCTCGACCGTCACGCCGGCGTCGGAGGCGACTTCCCGGACCGCCGGGTCGTCGGAGTGGATGACCGGGGTGCCGAAGCTCATCGCCTCGACCACGGGGAGGCCGAAGCCCTCGGCGAGGCTCGGGAACACGAACACCGTCGCGCGGTCGTACACGGTGGCGAGGTCGGCGTCGTCGATCCGGCCGAGGATCTTGACCCGGTCGGCGGACAGACCGGCGCGCTCGGCCGTCTCGACCACGTCCACGTCGCCCCAGCCGTCGGGTCCGGCGATGACGAGGGGTACGTCGGTGGGCGCCTCGGGGTGGGCCATCGCCCGGATGAGGTGGTCCAGGCCCTTCCGGGGCTCCAGCGTGCCGACCGCGAGGACGTAGCGATCCGGCAGGCCGAGCCGCTCAGCGCGGACGGCGGCGTCCACCGGGACCCGGAGTCTGCTGCTCGGCGCGCCGCCGATGACCCGGATGCGGTCGTCGAAGCGGTGGATCCGGTTGAGGTCCTCGGCGACGGCGTGCGTCGGGACGACGACGGCGTCGGCGTGGCGGAAGGCGCGCTTCACCATCGCCTTGTGGAAGTGCACCCCGCGCGGCGTCAGGGTCTCCGGGTGCGACCACGGCACGGTGTCGTGCACGGTGACGACGATCTGGTTCCCGAGGTCACGTGTCCGGTCGTGCCGGACGAGGGGCGCCAGCACGCTCGGCGCGTGCACCATGCCGTGCGACGCTCCGCGGGCCATCCCGAGCTGCCACGCGAGCGAGAGCTCGCGGCGGGGGAGCGCCAGGCGGTCGATGCCGGCGATCCCGGGGAACAGGGTCCGCAAACGCTGCATCTCCGACGGCGACGCCGCCGACACGATGCCCTCGACGTCGCACCCGTCCGGCGCGGTCTCGACGAGTTGGCGGGTGAGTTCCTCCGCGTAGCGTCCGACACCGCCCGGGACCGGGGAGATCACCTGGTCCACGATCACGCGGAGTGTCGTCATGGAGCTCCTCTTCGGATCGCGGGGTCGGACAGCGGCCCAGACACTACCAGGGCCGCCGGGAGAGGCGCCGACCGTGCCCGGTGAGCGATCCTCGCGCGCTAGGCTTGTGCGGCAATCGACGAGGGGAAGCCTTGACCACCGTGAGGAACGACGCGCTGCGCCGCATCGCAGACCCGCGACGCGTCATCGTCGTGCTCGAACACCCGTGGACGCTCCGGGTCACACTGATCGTGTTCGTCGTCGTCGGCGCGTTCCTGTCCGTGGCCGTGCACATGCCGGTCGTGGACGGGGTCGGGCACGTGCCGTACGCCGGCACGATCGCCCCGGACGAGGGGCGACACATCGCCAACATCCTCTTCTACGCCGGACGCAGCTGGACCGCCGGGCCGATCATCACCGATGCCGCGCCGCACCTGTTGACGATGGGTGAGATCGAGCGCTTCCCGAGCTACGTCTACTACTACGTGATGAGCTTCCCGGTGAAGCCCCTGATCGACCTCGGGGCGCCGTACACCGTCATCGTCGTGATGCTGCGGGCCGTCAACGTCGTGATCGGCGCACTCGGCCTGGTCGTCATCCACCGGCTGTTCCGCGTGATGGGCTTCTCTGCGTCCATCGGCGCACTGGCGGTCATCGTGGTCGCACTGACCGGGCGCTACGAGTGGCAGAGCGCCGGCGTGACCTACGACACCCCGGCGAACACCCTGTTCTTCCTGTGCCTGTACTGGTGTGCCCGGATGATCCGTTCGTCGGACCGGCACTGGGGGCACCTCGTCCGTGCCGTCACGTTCGGCATCGCGGCGATCATCGTCAAGTACACGTTCGTGCCCTTCGTGATCGTGGCCCTCGTCGTCGCTGTCGTCCTCGTCATGCAGCGTGACGGTCTGCAGGCGTACGCGCACCCGGTCCGGCGACTCGGTGCTGCCTTCCGTCTCCGCCCGGTGGTGTCGTCGCTGTGGGCGCTCTTCCTCGCCGTCACCGCCGCGATCATGATCGAACGCACCGGCGGCAACCTGCTGCGCTACGGCCAGTTCAACCCCGCGTGCGTGAAGGTGCACACGCACCAGCAGTGCCTGTCGTTCGACATCTACCGCCGCAACTACATGGCCGAACGGGCGCACGACGTCGCGATCCTGCACGGCACCCCGCCGGACCAGTTCGACCTGTTCCGCTTCATCGGCGACTGGGTCAGCTCCTACTTCCAGACGATGTTCTTCTACCGCGGTCGCGACACCGAATGGCAGGTCGTGACGGGCGTCCAGGTGGTCGGTGGCGTCGTCCTGATCATCGCGGTCGTCGCCATGCTGCTGACCATGCGCACCCTGCTCCGGACACGGGCGTTCGTCTGGGGCACCGTGGTCACGTCGACCTACCTCGTCGCGATGTTCTTCTTCAACCTGCGTACCTTCCTGCGGCTCGACAACCAGTACGCCTTCGCCGGCCGGTACATCCTGCCCGTGTACCCGCTGCTCGTCGCGTTCGCGATCGTGTCGGTGATCGCCCTGTGGCGCACGCTGCCGCCCGGATGGCGCCGAGCACTCGCGCTGCCAGCCGTGGTCATCGCCGTGGTGGTCGCCGCGACCTACGCGGGTCCGTTCGCCTTCGCGGCGTACGCCCACGACCCGAGCTGGTACACGCCGCTGGCGCAGCGGGTCCTGCCGCACTTCCTGACGGGGGTCCGATGATGAGCACGCAGACGACACCGTGGTACCGCCGCCGTCGATGGTCCGTCGGCACGGCCGTACTGGTCCTGCTCGTCGTGGCCGTCGGGTACGAGTACGTGTCGGCCGGGCCCGCACCGACCACGGTCGCCGGGTGCACGATCGTCCCGGGCGCCTCGGTCGGATCGCACGCCGAGTGCGCCGGGCTCGACCTCGTGGACGCCGACCTCGCCGGGGCTGACCTCCGGCTCGCCGACCTGCACGGTGCCGACCTGCGTGGCGCCGACCTGAGCGGAGCGATCCTCTACGGCGCTGACCTGCGCGGCGCGGATCTCCGGCGGGCCGACCTGTCCGACTCCGACCTCTCCCAGGCGGACCTGACCGGCGCGTCGCTCGGCGCCACCGACTTCACGAACGCCGGGATCTCCGGCATGGTCGTCGAGGACACCGTGCTCGCGTCGTCGCAGTACTCCCGCTGGGTGGAGGACGACGACCCGGTGCTCGTGACCCTGACTGCCGGCAACCAGCCCGGGATCACGAACAACACCTGCCGCGAGCTCGAGGGGCTGTACTACCCGGGGCAGACCGTCGTGACGTGCCGGCTGAGCACCGATGCGCGCTACGACAACACCCTGTCCTACGGCCGGACCGTCGAGGTCAAGCGGCCGCCGGTGATCACCGCACCCGAGCAGGTCTCGCTCCGGGTCGGTCGCCCCGCATCCGTGCAGCTCCACGCGGAGAGTCCGTTCCCGACCGTGTTGACGGCGTTCTCGAAGTCGCTCCCGGCCGGGCTGCAGTGGGACCCGGAGACCCAGCGGATCGTCGGCGAGCCCACCGCGCGCGCCGTCGGCACGCGGACGCTCGAGTTCATCGCGGACAACGGCCGACAGGTCCGCTCGACGATCACCTTCACCGTGACGCGCTGACCGGACGACGACGGCCGATCCCGCGGATGCGGTGGTCGGCCGTCGTCGTCGGTCCGGGCGAGGCCCGTCTCAGGCTGCGAGGACCCCTGCTGCGATCGCCGCGTCCAGCGCGTCACGCCAGTCGCGGAGCGGCGCGATGCCGACGGCGGTCCAGGCATCGTGACCGAGCACGCTGTACGCCGGTCGGGGTGCCGGGCGCACGAAGGCGGCGCTGTCCGTCGGGAGCACGCGCTCCGGATCGAGCCCGGTCCCGGCGAAGATCGCCCGGGTGAAGTCGAACCATGACGCCTGCCCGCTGTTCGTCCCGTGGTAGACGCCGGCCGGGGCCTCCACGTCGAGCATCGCGACGATCTGCCGCGCGAGGTCTCCGGTCCAGGTGGGCTGGCCGACCTGGTCCGTCACGACGCTCACCGTGTCGTGCGATGCGGCGAGTCGGACCATCGTCTTCGCGAAGTTCGGGCCGCCCGCCCCGTACAGCCAGGCCGCGCGCACGATGTACGACGAGTCCGGGGCGATCGCGCGGACCGCGTCCTCGCCGGCGGCCTTCGTCCGTCCGTACGCACCGATCGGCCGCGTCGGTTCGTCCTCGGCGTACGGCGAGGTGCCGGTCCCGTCGAACACGTAGTCCGTCGACACCTGGACCAGCCGGGCACCGGCTGCGACGGCGGCGGTGGCGAGCACCGCCGGCCCCCGCGCGTTCACGGCGAAGGCGTCGTCCTCGTGCGACTCGGCGTCGTCGACCTTGGTGTACGCGGCGGCGTTGACGACGACGTCGTGTCCGGCGACGGCGGCGGCCACCGCGTCCTGGTCGGTGATGTCGAGGTGGGCGCGGGACAGTGCGGTGACGTCACGACCGGCGAGGGCCTGCTGCAGGTCCTGGCCGAGCATGCCGGCCGCCCCGGTGATCAGGTACCGGGTCATGCGATGGCCGCGCGCTCCTTGAGCGGCTCCCACCAGGCGCGGTTGTCGCGGTACCACTGCACCACGTCGGCCAGACCCTGCTCGAACGGCACCTGCGGCTCGTAGCCGAGCTCGGCCTGGATCTTCGAGATGTCGACCGAGTAGCGCAGGTCGTGCCCGAGACGGTCGGCGACGCGGTCGACGTACGACCAGTCCTTGCCGGTGGCGTCGAGGAGGAGCTGCGTGAGCTCCTTGTTGGTCAGTTCGGTGCCGCCGCCGATGTTGTAGATCTCGCCGGCACGACCGCGGGTCAGGACCATCGCGATGCCGCGCGTGTGGTCGTCGACGTGCAGCCAGTCACGGATGTTGTCGCCCTCGCCGTAGAGCGGCACGTGCCGGTCGTCGATGAGGTTCGTGACGAAGAGCGGGATGACCTTCTCGGGGAAGTGGTACGGACCGTAGTTGTTCGAGCAGCGCGTGATCGACAGGTCCAGCCCGTGCGTGCGGTGGTAGCTGCGGGCGAGGAGGTCGCTGCCGGCCTTCGACGCCGAGTACGGCGAGTTCGGCTCGAGCGGACGGTCCTCGGCCCAGGAGCCCTCGCTGATCGAGCCGTAGACCTCGTCGGTCGAGACGTGCACGAAGCGCTCGGTGCCGTGGCGCAGGGCCGCGTCGAGCAGGCGCTGGGTGCCGACGACGTTCGTCTCGACGAAGATCCCGGAGTCGCGGACCGAGCGGTCGACGTGCGACTCGGCGGCGAAGTGCACGATGGCGTCGACCGTCGGGACGACCTCGTCGAGCTTCGCGGCGTCGCGGATGTCGCCCTGCACGAAGGTGTAGCGGGGGGAGTCGGCCACCGGGGCCAGGTTCTCGAGGTTGCCCGAGTAGGTCAGGGCGTCGTAGACGACGACCTCGGCGCCTTCGAGACCCGGGTAGGCGTCCTCCAGGGTCCGACGGACGAAGTTGGAGCCGATGAAGCCGGCCCCTCCGGTGACGAGGATCTTCACGCTGGTTTCCTTTTCGGTGGCCGATGGGCGTCGGCGGAGGAGCCGACGGCGGTCGGCCAGCAGTCTAGTGGGGGAGGCGTGCCGCCGGGGAGGAGGCGCTCAGTCCCCGTACCGCGCGAGTTTCTGCAGGTCGAGCTGCTCCTCGGCGAGCGTCCGGTTCAACCGGGTCAGGTCCGCGACCACACCGATGGTGATCGAGAGCAGGGCGCTGATCATCAGCACCATGCCGAGGATGAGCGACTGCAGGTGGTTGCCGCCGCTGTCGGTCCAGAGGAGCACGAGGTACCGGACGAAGGGGATGAGCCCGGCGACGCCGAAGACCGCGCTGACCCAGGCGAACAGGGCCATCGGGCGGTACATGAGGTACACGCGGGCGATCGCCGACCCGGACTGGAACATGTGCTGCCAGATGTTCTTGAACAGCCGCGACTCGCGGGTCTTCGCGTTGGTCGTGATCGGGATGCTGGCGATCGCCAGGCGCTTGTAGCCCGCCTGGACGATGGTCTCCATGCAGTAGCTGAAGCGCGTGACGATGTTGAGCCGGATGAGCGAGTACTTCGAGTACGCGCGGAACCCGCTCGCGGCATCCGGCAGGTCGAGTCCCGCGGCCCGGCTGGCGACCCAGGAGCCGAACTGCTGCATGGCCTTCTTGAAGCCGGAGAAGTGCTCGATGGTGCGGGTCTGCCGGTCGCCGATGACGATGTCTGCCTCGCCGTGCAGGATCGGCTGCACGAGCTCGGTGATGTGCGCCTGCGGGTACTGGTTGTCACCGTCGGTGTTCACGACGATGTCCGCACCGTGCAGGAGCGCGTAGTCGACGCCGTCGCGGAACGAGCGTGCGAGGCCCATGTTGGTGGTGTGCCGGACGAAGTGCCGGACGCCGTGCGCCTTCGCGACCTCGACCGTGCGGTCGGTCGAACCGTCGTCGATGATCAGGACCTCGATCTCGTCGATGCCCGGGATCGAGGTCGGGATCGTCTCGAGGACCGAGGGGAGCGTCTGCTCCTCGTTGAGGCAGGGGATCTGGACGAACAGTTTCACGAGTCGGTGGGTCCCTGGTGTCGTCGGCCGGCGCGGTGATCCGGGTGTGGGAAGTCGGCGACCATCCTACGTGGGCGCACAGACTGCCAAGTCTATGCAGCCTCATGTGCCCGCGTGCCACGATGGGGCCATGGCAGCCCTCCGGTCGACCGTCGCCCGTCTCCTGGGGCGGACCACCCCGACCCCGTCCGCTCCGACCCCGCCGCTCGTCGGCTTCGTCGTGCACGGCGCAGGTGGCGTGCACCCCGCTTCCGCGCACGTCCGCGTGACCGGCAGGATGACCGCTCTCGCCGCCTCCGGCGCTGCACGGGTCGCGCAGGTGGACCCGGTGCGCTGGGCGGACGGCTCCGACACCGCGCACCTCGACGTGCTCCTGGTGCAGCGCGACGCGTTCCCGCTCGCCGCGCTCGACGCCGCCCTCGCCCGCGCGGCGCGGGAGGGCACCCGGGTCGTCGCGGAGGTCGACGACGACTTCTTCACCCCGGAGGCCCGTGCCCGGTTGGCGCAGGCCGAGTACGACCCCGACCGCCTCGCCGCCGTCGACCGCGTGGTGCGGTCCGCCGATGCGGTCGTGGTGTCCACCGAGCCGCTCCGGCGGGTGCTCGCCGCGGAGGGCGTCGACGCCGTGGTCGTGCCGAACGGTGTACAACCCGGCCTCTGGGACGCCGACTCGGACGGGGTCCGCGCCCGTGACACCGGCGGGACCCGTCGCGTGCTCTACATGGGGAGCGCCACGCACGGCGGCGACCTGGACCTGCTGCGCCCGGTCTTCGCGGAGGCGACGGACGACGAGGGCCGTCCGGTCCGGCTCGAGGTCGTGGGCGTGACCGGGGACGACGCGACCTGGTTCGACCGCCTGCCGTTGCCGGGTGACGCCACCCACTACCCGGACTTCGTCGCGTTCCTCCGCGCGCACGCCGGACGCTGGTCCGCCGGGGTCGCCCCGCTCACCGGGGACCGGTTCAACGACGCGAAGAGCGACCTCAAGTTCCTCGAGTACACGATGCTCGGGCTGCCCTTCGTCGGGTCCGACCGGCCGTCCTACCGCGGCGCGGACCGGCACGGCGGCCTGCTCGCCGGCGACGACCCGGCGGCGTGGCGGGACGCCCTGCGCACCGCCTTCCGCGAGGCCGACGACCGGGTGGCGCGCGCTCGCCGGTACGTCATGACGGAGCGCACGGTCGGGGCCGACCAGCCCGGCGAACGGGCCTGGCGGGCTGCGCTCGGCCTGTCCTGAGCCGGTGGGGTGAGGCGTCCGCACGGCGTGCGGGGGCGCTCCCCGCGGCGGCCGTGCCCCTTGCTAGGCTGCAGCGGTGCAGATCCGCGAACTCAAGATCCCCGGCGCGTGGGAGTTCACGCCCGTCCAGCACGGCGACGCCAGAGGTGCCTTCCTCGAGGCCTACCGCGCCGACGTGCTCGAGGAGACGGTCGGACACCCGCTCGACCTGCGGCAGGTGAACATGTCGATCTCGTCGAAGGGCGTCGCCCGCGGCATCCACTACGCCCTCGTCGCACCGAGCCAGGCGAAGTACGTCACCGCCGTCCGCGGCGCGTTCATCGACTACATCGTCGACATCCGCGTCGGCTCCCCGACGTTCGGGCAGTGGGACGCGGTCCGGATCGACGACGTCGACCGCCGTGCCGTCTACCTGTCCGAGGGACTCGGCCACGCCATCGTCGCGCTCGAGGACCAGAGCACGGTGAACTACCTGGTCAGCGCGCACTACGACCCCGAGCGCGAGAAGGGCATCAGCATCCTCGACCCCACGGTGGGCCTGGAGCTGCCGGACGGCATCGGCGAGCCGGTCCTGTCCGAGAAGGACACGAGCGCTCCGACCCTCGAGCAGGCCGCGGAGCAGGGGCTCCTCCCGACGTACGAGGAGTGCATCGCCTACACCGAGTCGCTCCGGACGAAGAACTAGGAGGGGCAGCCGATGAAGGGCATCATCCTCGCCGGGGGATCCGGCACGCGTCTCTGGCCGATCACCAAGGGCATCAGCAAGCAGCTCATGCCGATCTACGACAAGCCGATGGTCTACTACCCGCTGTCGACCCTCATGATGGCCGGCATCCGCGAGGTCCTCGTCATCACGACGCCGGAGTACAACGACCAGTTCCGGGCGTTGCTCGGTGACGGGTCGGCGCTCGGCATGGACATCCAGTACGCCGTGCAGCCCTCCCCGGACGGCCTCGCGCAGGCGTTCGTCATCGGCGAGGAGTTCATCGGGGACGACAGCGTCGCCCTGGTCCTCGGCGACAACATCTTCCACGGCACCGGCCTCGGCACGAGCCTGCAGAAGAACAACACCGTCCAGGGCGCGACGATCTTCGCGTACCACGTGGCCGACCCGACCGCGTACGGCGTGGTCGAGTTCGACGACGACTTCACCGCCGTCTCGATCGAGGAGAAGCCGGCCGAACCGAAGTCGAACTACGCCGTCCCGGGCCTGTACTTCTACGACAACGACGTGGTCGAGATCGCGAAGACCATCGAACCGAGCGCTCGCGGTGAGCTCGAGATCTCCACCGTCAACGAGCGCTACCTCGAGGCGGGCACGCTCGGCGTCGAGGTCCTCGACCGCGGCACCGCGTGGCTCGACACCGGCACCTTCGAGTCGATGATGCAGGCGTCCGAGTACGTCAAGGTCATCGAGGACCGCCAGGGCCACAAGATCGGGTGCATCGAGGAGATCGCCTGGCGCAACGGGTGGATCGACGACGACGCCCTCGCGGCGCTCGCCGCCCCGCTCGCGAAGAGCGGCTACGGCGTCTACCTGCAGAACCTGCTCCGCGGCTGACCGTGGCGCTGCGTGGCCGGCTCCGGCGCACCCTGGCCGGTGTCCGGCCGACGTCGGACGCACGCGCTGTGGACGCAGGGGCGTCCGACGGGACCGGGCCGCGCCTCCCGGTCGACACGTCACTCGAGACGGCGCCTCCCGTCGTCGAGCAGGGCCCGGCCGGAGCGTTCGACGCCGTCGTGACGGTGGCCGAGGGTGCGTACCGGGACGGCGCCCACGTGCCGACCGTGCGGGCGCTGACAGCGGCGGGGGCCGCGCGCGTCGTCGTCACCGTGTACGACGTCCACGCCGGGCCCACGAGCACGTACCCGCCGGTCACGGCGGGCGACGGCTGGACCGTGTCCCGGGACACCGTCACGGCGACCTGGGGCGGCGCGGTCGCCGCCGCCCGGCCGCTGCTGCGCGCCCCGCTGGTGCTCGTGCAGGACGCGTCGATCGCGCTGCCGGACGGCGCCGCGGCCGCACTGGTCGCCGCCGTCGCGCCGGCGGGAGCGGGAGGCACCGTCCCATCCGACCGGGAGGCCGTGGTCGCCGTCCCCGTCGTCCGCACCCCCGACGACGTGGTGGCGAGTGCGGGCGCGGCGCTGGTGCAGGGCACCGCCCCGGTGGCCGCCCTGCTGCGTGGGCACCCGGCGGAGGACGCCGAGCGGCTCCCCGACGGTGTCGCGGTGTTCGCCGGCGACGAGCCCTGCTTCGCGGCACGCACAGCGCACCTCGCGCTTCCGGTCCGGACCGTCGACACCCGCACCGCGGTCGCCCGACTGACCCGGGACACCGCCGACGCCGCCGGCGGCACGTGCGTCGTGCTCCCGCTCGGTCGCGTCTACCGCACCGGGACCGTCCGTGAGCGGCGCATCGACACCGACGGCGCGGACGCCCTGGCGGTGTGGCGGGACCGCGGCGACGACAGCGCCGAGCGGGTGCTCGCCGCGCTCGACCTCGCCGTGGGCACCGTGGCCGCCGACCCCGCCGCGGCACCGGTGGCCCTCCGCGAACCGGTCCTCCGAGCCGAACGCGGCCCGTCGCGCCTGACGGCGCGTGAGCGCGGCGAGCGGCTCCGGTGGTCGGTCCGGATCGCCGCACACCCCGGCCCGCGCGGCGACGACTGGGGGGACACGTTCTTCGCGCGCGACCTGGCCGCGGCCCTGCGGTCCCTCGGGCAGGAGGTCGTGGTGGACCACCGCGAGTCGCACGCCCGTCCGCTGTCGGAGCACCTGGACGACGTCACCCTGACGCTGCGCGGGCTCGACGACACCCCGGTGCACCCCGCGGCCACCAACGTGCTCTGGGTCATCTCGCACCCCGACCTCGTGACGCCCGCGGAACTCGCCCGGTACGACCTGCGGTTCGCGGCCGGGCCCGTGTGGGCCGAGCGGACCGAGGCGGCGACCGGCCTGCCGGTGGCCCCGCTCCTGCAGGCGACCGATCCGGCCCGCTTCCACCCCGGTGCCGCCGAGGACGCGTACGCCGGCCTGGACACCGTGTTCGTCGGCAAGACCCGGCAGGTGTTCCGGCCGGTCGTCTCGGACGCCCTGCAGGCGGGGGCGGACCTGGCCGTGTGGGGCGAGGGCTGGGCCGGCCTGGTGCCGGAGGGGGTGCACCGCGGGACGTTCGTGCCGAACGAGGACCTGCCGGCGCTGTACCGGAGCGCCCGGGTGGTCCTCAACGACCACTGGGACGACATGGCACGGGACGGCTTCCTGTCGAACCGGCTGTTCGACGCCGCCGCGTCGGGTGCGCTCGTCGTGACGGACCCGGTGCCCGGCGTCGAGGAGCTGTTCGGCGGGGCGGTCCTGCCCTACCGCGGCGTCGCCGAACTGCGGACGCTGCTGGGTCGGCGGGACATGGCCTCCGACGACGAACGCGCCGAGCGCGGCTCGCGGATCGGGACCGAGCACTCCTTCCGCCGGCGCGCGGAGACGCTGGTGGACGCCGTCCGGCAGCACCGGCGGCACCGGACGACCTGACCGGATCCGGCCCAGGTCGAGCCGGGCTCGGCCCGGGCGCTGTCCGACGTCAGCGCGAGCGGACCCGGCGGGCCAGACCGGCGGCCCGGTCGGCCACCTGCACGATCCGGCGCTGGCGGAACGCCGCCGTCTCGGCCCGGGCGGCTTCGGCGCGCTCCCGCTCGAACTGCACGGTCTCCCGCAGCGTCGTCGCGGTCGCCTCGGCCGCGCGCAGGGCGTCCTCGAGCTCGTCGATCCGCTCGTCGCGCGACGCCACCGCACGCCCGAGCGTCTGCAGCTCGTGGAGCTCGTCGGCCGGGACGAGGGGCTCGGCCGGGGTGTCGAGCGCCGTTGAGCCGGCCCGACGCAGCACCTCGGCGATCGTGTCGTCGCGGGTGAAGGGGCCGGTCGCGGCGTCCTCGTCGGTGACGAAGCGGAGCGAGAACACGGCCTGCAGCACCCCCTCCTGCAGCCGCCGGTAGTCGCGCATGCCGTGGTGCCGGGGGCTCGGGGTCAGGTCCGGGTTCGCCTCGTAGCTCCGACCGCTCACGTCGACGCGGTGTTCGTACTGCGCCCAGGACCGCCACGGCAGGTGCAGGACCTCGAGTTCGAGCCCGGCCGGCACGGGTGCACCGTTCGCGACGCTCGCCCGGTGGTTGCCCTGCACGACGGTGACGCCCGGGTCGCCGACGTGGACGGTGTTCGGGGTCGGGGGAGCGACCAGGCCGGCGGCACGCAGCTCGTCGACGGAGCGCTCGTCCCGCCAGTGGAGACGCTCGAGGCCGGCACCGGACGTGGCCATCGCGCCGGTGAGGTTGACGACGGGCACGAAGAACGCGCCGACCACCGGGTCGAGCTCCTCGAAGACCTGCCGGACCGTCCGCGTCCGGTCGACCGGCACGATGAACTCGTCCGCGTCGGCGTTGACGACCCAGTCCGCGCCGTGGACCGATGCGGCCTCGCGCGCCATCGTCGTGACGACGACGCCCTGCTGCTTCCGGTGCACCGGGTCGTGTCGCAGGTCCACCGTGACGTCGTCCCGCTCGGCGAAGGCGGCGAGCAGCTCGGCCGTGCCGTCCACCGACCCGTTGTCGGTGATGACGAAGACGTCGAAGCCCTGGGCGACGTGGTGGTCGAGCCAGGCGGTGATGACGTCCGCTTCATCGCGGACCATCAGGGTGACGGCGAGGATCATGGGGTGCGCTCCGGTTCGGGTGGGGATGCTCCCTGAGAGGTTATCGGGGTTCAGCGCGTGTGCGTGGCGCGGGCGCGGACGGTGAGCGCCACCCGGAGCGCGACGCGGAGCGGCCAGAGCCACCACGCCGAGTACTTCTGCGCGAGGAAACGGTAGGCGCTCTCGTGGTGCGCACGGCGCATCCGGTCCGAGGACCCCTGGGTCGCGGTCCCACCGACGTGCGTGGCGACGGCGGCCGGTTCGTACACGTTCCGGTAGCCGCTCCGGCCGATCCGCCAGCCGAGGTCCACGTCCTCGAAGTACATGAAGAAGCCCTCGTCGAACCCGCCGAGGCGGTCGAACACGTCGCGGCGGACGAGCACGCACGCGCCCGAGAGCCAGCCCGCGTCACGGCGGCCGGTGTGGTCGCCGTCCTGCCGGTACCGCCTCGTCCACGGGTTGTCCTGCCAGATGTTCGCGAACACGGCGTGCCCGAGACCGGTGCGGAGGGACGGCACGAGCCGCGCCGACGGGTACACCTGCCCGTCCGTCTCCAGCAGCTTCGGGCCGACGGCGCCGATCGTCGGGTCCGACTCCGCCGTCGCGACCATCCGGTCGAGGGCGGACGGTTCGAGCACGACGTCCGGGTTCGACACGAGCACCCAGCGCACGTCGGGGGCGAGCGTGGCGACGGCCCGGTTGACGGCCGCACCGTAGCCGAGGTTCGCACCGACGGCGACGAACCGGGCACCGGCGGCCTCGGTGACCGCGCGGAGCTCGTCGGCGGTCGTGGAGTCGTTGTCCGCGACGACGACCTCGACGTCGCGTCCGCTGGCGGCCGGCACCGACGCGAGGAACGGGGGGAGGACGTCGACCGACTCGTACGTGACCGTGACGACGGCGACCCGCGCGGGGTGCGTGTCCGTGCTCATGCGAAGACCTCCAGGTGGCGCTCGGCGCACGCGGCCCACGTGAAGGTCGCGGCGCGGGCCTCGGCGCGGGCCGTCCGTTCGGCCCGGAGCTCCGGCGCCTCGGCGAGCAGCACGGCGAGGGCGTCCGCGATCGGGCCGGCGTCCGGCTCGGTGTAGGTCACGGCGTCGCCGCCGACCTCGGGGATCGCCAGTCGACGGGTGGTGAGGACGTCCGCGCCGGAGGCCATCGCCTCGAGCACCGGCAGGCCGAAGCCCTCCGCGGTGCTCGGGTAGACCACGACGCGCGCGCCCCCGAGGAACGCGCGGAGCTCCTCGACCGGCAGGTACCCGAGGTAGCGGACCGGGGCACCGGGGACGTCACCCGCGGCGGTGAGCTCGGCGCGTGCGTCCTCGTCCCAGCCGAGTCCGCCTGCGACCAGCAGCGCCGGCACCGCCGCGCCGCCACCGTCGGCAGCCCGTGCGGTGAGCGCGCGGTGCGCGGCGATGAGCTCCGGCACCCGCTTGCGCGGTTCGACCGTGCCGAGGAAGGCGATCCACGCGTCGTCGCCGAGCGCGTGCGCCGCACGGAAGGCGGCCGTCTCCGCGGCCGTCGGCACCCGGAAGAGCGTGCGGTCGACCCCGAGGTGGGCCACGACCGTGGGACGCGCCGACCGACCCGCCAACCGGTCGAGCTCGGCGACGGTGGCGGCGCTCGGCGCGACCGTCCGTCGGGCGAGTCGCCGTGCGAGACGGGTCCAGGTCCGGAAGAACAGCACCTTCAGGCGCGAGTGCGCGGCGGGGTCGGAGAAGAACGTCGCGTCGTGCAGGGTGACGACCGTCCGGGAGGCCCGGGTCACCGGGAACGTGTAGTGCGGGCTGTGCAGGACCTCGGCGCCGACGCGACGCGCCGTCACCGGCAGCAGCGTCTGCTCCCACACGAGGCGCAGCGGACGGGAGGCGGTCCACCGCGGTGCCGCGTGGTAGCGGTGTCCGGGTGCGGTCCCGCGCAACCAGGCGAGGTCGCCCGGCTTGACGACCACGTCGACACGGACCTCCAGCTCGGCGAGGCCCTGCAGCAGCCCGGCGATGTAGCGGGCGACGCCGCCGCGGTTCGGCGGGATCGAGGTGGCGTCGACGAGCACGGGGAGTGCCCGCACCTCAGCTGACCTGGCGCTCGGTGGTCCGCGTCCAGGCGATCCCGGACTGCGTGTCCTCGTCGACGACGACGAACCGCGCCGCCTCGCGCTGGATGACGATGTGCTCCCCGTTCGGCTTCGCCAGGAAGACGTGCACGAAGTACTGGCCGCCGCCCAGCCGCAGGTCGTGCAGGTGCCACTCGACGGTCGCGGTCCCGCGCAGGGGGTCGTGACGGGTCTCGAGCTGCCGGCTGTCGACGCCGAAGGCGGGGTGCCCGAGGTGGTTCTCGATCTTGATGCCTGCGCGCCACTCGGGCAGGACCGTGGTGTGGGAGAACGCCGCGCGGACGACGAGGTCGTCGCCGTGGCGGTGCTCGGCGCCCGCGGGCTTGCCGGGGATCTCGAGCTCGACGTGCTCGACCTTGCCCGGGCTGGCGGTCTCCTCCGGGTGGTTCGCCTCGACCTCGGCGACGCGGCGGTCCTCGAGGATCTCGCGGAAGTTCTTCACGGCCAGGCGTGCCGACCCCTGGAACATGACCTCGCCGTGGTGCAGGACGACGGCGGAGTCGCAGAGTTCCTGGACCTGTCCGAGCGAGTGCGACACGAGGATGATCGTGCGGCCCTGCTCCTGGAACTCGCGGATCTTGTCGAGGCACTTCTTCTGGAACTGCTCGTCACCGACGGCCAGGACCTCGTCCACGAGCAGCACGTCGGGGTCGGTGTTGATCGCGACCGCGAAGGCGAGCCGGACGTACATGCCGGACGAGTAGAACTTCACCTGGGTGTCGATGAAGTCGCCGATGCCGGAGAACTGCAGGATGTCCTCGAAGCGGGCTTCGGTCTCCTCCTGCGTCTGCCCGAGGATCGCGGCGTTGAGGTAGACGTTCTCGCGGCCGGTCAGGTCCGGGTGGAAGCCCGCGCCGAGCTCGATGAGGGCGGCGAGGCGACCGCGGCGCTCCACGGTGCCGGTGGTCGGCTCGAGGATGCCGCCGATGGTCTTCAGCAGCGTCGACTTGCCGGAGCCGTTCGGGCCGAGCAGGCCGATCGTGGTGCCGGCCGGGATGTCGAGGCTCACGTCCTTGAGCGCCCAGAAGTCCTCGCTGTGCCGGCGGCCGGCGCGACCGAGCGTGACCACGCGCTCCTTGAGCGAGTTGTCCTTGCGGATGGTGAAGCGCTTGGAGACGTTCCGCACCGTGACGACGGCGGGAGCGTCGGAGAAGGGCGAGGTCGTGGCCTGCGTCAGGTCGTTGTCGATGCTCATCGGATCAGATCTCCTGGGCGAAGTTGCCCTGCAGCTTGGCGAACACGCGCTGGCAGGCGACGAGGGCGACGAGACCGACGACGCCCGCGACGGCCAGGCGGAGGAGCAGGTCGGACGGGTACTGCGAGTCGTTCCCCGCCGTCCAGAACGCCCGGTGGATCCCGAGCACCGCCAGCGTGATCGGGTTCGCCGTGTACAGGTTGAGCAGCCAGGTGTTCGCGGCGTTCGACACCATCTGCCAGCTGTAGACGATGGGCGAGCCCCACATGAGCAGCAGGACCAGGACCTCGACGAGGTACTGCATGTCGCGCAGGTACACGTTCGCGGCCGCGAGCAGGAGCGCGAGCGCCGTCGCCCAGATGAGGATGACGAGCGTCGCCGGGAAGAAGTAGAGCAGGTCGGGTCGCACCCAGTCGAAGCCGCTCTGCAGGACCGCTGCGGCGAGGAGCACGACGAGCTGGACGCCGAAGTTGAACAGCGCGGCACCGACACTGGCCAGGGGGTAGATCTCCCGCGGCAGGTAGACCTTCTTGATGAGCCCGCCGTTCGACACGATGGACGCCGTCCCGGAGGCCACGATCTCGCTGAACAGCCCGTAGAGCGTCAGACCGGAGAACACGTAGATGGCGAACTCCGGGATGTTCCGCGACGCGCCGAGGATCTGGCCGAGCACGAAGTAGTAGATCGCCAGCTGCACGAGCGGACGGATCAGCGTCCACGCGAAGCCGAGCGCACTGTCCTTGTACCGGGACTTCAGGTCGCGCCGGATGAGCAGGTCGAGCAGCTGCCGGTGGGCGAACACCTCGCGGATCGACCCGAGCACCGCGGTCGCAGGACGACCGGCGGGGGCCATGCGCTCCTGACGGAGACGCTCGAACCGCTCGCTGACGATGTTGCTCATGGGTTCCTCACGTAGGTGCGCTGGGGCGACGGACAACTGTACATCGGCCTCCGGGCGGGGCCGCTGCGACGGTCAGCGCCCGTTCTTGCTCTCGCGCATGATGCGCACACGGTTCTGGACCTTGTCCCGGAGACCGGACACCCCGTTCTGGCGGAGGTACCAGGTCGCGAGTCGGACGTCGCGGACGACGCCGTGGCGGCTGTTCGCGATCTCGTGGAACTGCATCTCGCGCTGACGGGCCGGGCTGAGCGCGACGCGCGGACGGCTGCCCGCCGTGACCGATCCCGCCGGCACGGCGGCGTCGTGCGCGCGGTCCGCGGCGACCTGCGGGTCTTTGCAGAACTCGACGAGGGGAGCGAGCGCACGCTCCCACGTGAAGTCGTCGCGGACGCGGCTGACGGCAGCCCGGGCGGCGGCGGCGGCCTCCGGGTCGTACAGCATCGACTCGAGCGCGGCGGCGAGGGCGTCGACGTCGCGTTCCTTCACGGCGACGCCCATGCCCTCGGCCGCGACGAGGTCGCCGAAGCTGTCGCCGTCGGTCGTGACGATCGGCAGGTTCGCCCACATGTAGTCGAGGATGCGGGTGCGGAACGAGAAGGTCGTCTCGATGTGCGCGAAGTGCGTGCTGACACCCGCGTCGGCTTCGAGCAGGTAGTTCTGGCGGTCGTCCAGCGCCACCCACTGCTCGTTGAAGAAGACGTGCTTGCCGGTCAGGCCGAGCTGGTCGCTGATGCGGCGCGTCTCGGCGACGATCGCCATCTCGGGCACGTCCGGGTTCGGGTGTGCGACTCCGAGGAAGAACAGGCGGATGTCGTCGTGGCGTTCGGCGACCTGGGCGACCGCGCGGACGAGCGACGGGGTGTCGAACCAGTTGTAGATGCCACCGCCCCAGATGACGACCTTGTCGTCCTCGCCGATGCCGGGCGTGACGCCACGGATCGCCTTGCGCTCGTGCTGCGGCGGCCGGGAGTCCATGCCGAACGGCGCGATCGCGATGAGCTTGTTGAGGTTGTCGTCCGCCAGGTAGTTGTCCGGGTTGACGCGACCGACGGCGGCGAGCTGCCCGAGCCAGAACAGGCGCTGCCGTTCCGATGCACACAGGAAGAAGTCACCGCGCTCGAGCTGCGCGTTGATGACCTCGGTGGTGCTCGTCACCTGGTTGCGCCAGCCGACGTCGCCGTTGTCCCGGGCCTGCTCGAGCTGCTCGAGGTGCATCGGGTCGTAGAGGTCGACGACCATGATCTTGTTCGACTTCTGCAGGGTCGTGAAGTGGTGCAGCGCGTAGCCCTGGAAGAAGATGACGTCCGCCCACTCCTCGTGCTCGCGCATCGCGCGCTCGTGCTGGAGCGGCACCCGCGTCACCTCGAAGGCGTCGGACTTCCGGTTGGCGACGTTCCAGGTGACCAGGCGCACGTCGTTGTCCGAGGACAGGGCCTCCGCGATCTTCCAGGCCCGCATGCCCGGGCCCGCCATCTTCTCGCCGAGGGCGTCCCCGGTGATGACGAGGACCTTCGTGCGGTGCATCGGCGCCTCGATGTCGAAGGCCTCGAGGATCGCGCGGTAGCCCTCCAGGAAGTAGCCGTCCTCGAAGAGCGGCTTGAACGCATCGCCGAACAGGCGGAAGACGTCCTTGTCGCTCCGGACGCGCTGCGACTGGATCCGGCGACGCTCCTCGGACAGGCGGGGGAGGTCGGCCACGAACTGGTCGAGCGCGAAGAACCCGGCGACGGTCTCCTTCGAGATCGGCGTCAGCGCGTCGAACTCGTCGGGTGCGCCGGTGAACCGACGGATGTCGAACTCCTCGGAGTCCCGACCGCTCTTCGCGACCGCGCGGCGGGCGAGGAGGGCGAGGGCGGCGGGGAGGAAGACACCGAGGTTCTCGTCCGACAGGTTCTTGTACAGCAGGTGCAGGGCGTTCCGCTCGAGCAGGTACATCTCGCGGTGGTCGCCGAACGACTTCATCGAGCCGTGGTGCTTGTGGAACACGACCGAGCGCGGCGCGAACCGGACGCGGTAGCCGAGCAGGTTCAGGCGCCAGCCGAGGTCCACGTCGTCGTAGAACATGAAGAGGCCCTCGTCGAACCCGCCGACCTCGAGGAAGACGTCCCGGCGGACGAACAGCGCAGAGCCGGTGCCGAAGAGCAGGTCCTGGGGCTCGTCGAACCGGCCGTCGTCGAGCTCGGCGATGTGGTTCTTGTAGCCCATGCCGAACCAGCTGAGCCCGGACTCGACGAAGTCGACCGTCCGGCCCTCCCAGTCGAGGACCTTGCTCGCCACGGCGGCGACGCGGGGGCTCGGTGCGAACCCGGCGATGCCCTCCTTGACCCAGTCGACGTGCGGCTTCGCGTCGTTGTTGAGGAAGGCGACGACGTCACCGGTGGCTTCGCGGGCGCCGAGGTTGCTGCCGCCGGTGAAGCCGAGGTTCTCCGCCGAGACGATGATCCGGACGTTCGCCTGGTCGCCGAGGGCGGCACGGAGCCGTGCTTCGCTGTCGTCGCCGGAGCCGTTCTCGACGACGACGATCTCCAGCCGGTCCGCGGGCCAGTCGACCTCGCTCAGCCGGGCGATGCACTCGAGGGTGTCGTCGGTCCCGCGGAAGTTGATGACGACGACGGACACGCGGGTCGCGGAAGAGGACATGGTGTGGACTCCGTACGTCGACTGGCAGCGGAGCGCGGAGGGCGCGCCGCGGGTTCCCCGGAAGGCGGCACCACTATACCGAGAAGTGCACGGGCCTCCCGGGGTGCGGGGTGTGCCGTCCCCGCACCCGCGGGTCTGCCTGGGAGACTGTGGGCGTGGACGTCTCCGTGGTCATCGTCGACTGGCACCAGCCCGTCCTCACCCGTCGCGCCGTCGAGTCGGTGCTCTCGCAGCGCGTGGACGCCTCGGTCGAGGTCGTCCTCGTCGTGAACGAGGCCGACGAGGCGACCGTGCGGGACTACCGCGCGGACTTCCCGTCGCTCGTGGTCGTCCCCGAGCCGACGAACGCCGGGTTCGCCGGCGGGGTGGCGCGGGGCATGGCGGCGTCGACGGCGGCCGTGGTCGTGCTGGTCAACAACGACGCCGTCGCGGACCACGGGTTCCTGGAGCGCGGGCTGGCCGCGCTGGCGGCCGGCGGAGCCGCGACCGCCGCGGTCGCCGCGACGGCGGTGCTCGAGGGGCGGTTCGTCCCGGTCGACGGCCGTGCACCGCGCTCGGACGACGACCTCGTCGCCGCCGACGGTCGCCGGTGGCGACGGACCGCGACCGGTGGCGTGACCCTGGTCAACGGGACCGGGGTCGTGCTCGACCGCAACGGCAACGGCCGCGACCGGGACTGGCTCCGACCGATCGACGACGCCCCCGAGCACGCGCCGCTCTTCGGCTTCTCCGGCGGTGCCGCGTTCCTCCGACGAGAGGCGGTCGAGGCGGTCGGCGGCTTCGACGAGTCCCTCTTCATGTACTACGAGGACCTCGACCTCGCCTGGCGGCTGCGGCTGGCCGGTCACCGCATCGGCTCCGCCCCGGACGCCGTCGTCGTCCACCGGCACGCGGCGAGCTCGGGGAGCGACTCGCCCCTCGTCCGCTACCAGAGCATGCGGAACCGGCTGCTGGTCACCGCCCGCAACGCGACGGCCGGCATGCTCGCCCGGGTCGTCGCGCGCACCGTCGTCCGCATGGTGGAGGACCTCCTCCGTCCGGGTCGCGCACAGCTCACCCCGGCCACGTGGGCACGGCTCGTCCGGGAGGCACCTGCCGCGCTCCGGCGGGCGCGCCGCCTCCGCCGGTCGGACGGGACGAGCCGGGCGGCACGCAGCGCCGTCGAGGCATCGCTCGAGGGCGCTGCGCGCCGCGACGCCCCGGCCGCCTGAGGCCTGAGCCTCCGTTCAGGCGCCGGCGGCGACGGCGGGCAGCCCGGGGACCACCGGCCGCACGGGGCGGTGCGGGCCGGGCCGGGCCTCCCGGACAGGGTGGTCCATGCGCCCTCCGTTCGGGGGCCATGCTGGGGGCTGTGTGATCGCTGTGGCGCAGGTAGGCTGCTGTGGCGCGTGTGTTCCGCCGCCATCAGGGGTCGACGGACACGTCTCCCGAACCGCGTGCCGGACCCACCCCGTCGCCGCCCCCGGAAAGGCCTCCGACGTGAAGAAGCTCGTCGCCATCGCCGCCAGTGTGCTCGCCGTCGCGAGCGTCCTGGTCGGCTTCCAGATCGCGGGTCCGTCCGCGCACCAGGAACCCGCCAGCGCCTTGAGTGGCTCGTCGTTCCAGGCCGGGAACATCATCTCGGACGCCAACTTCTACAACGGTACGTCGATGACCGTCGACCAGGTGCAGTCGTTCCTGAACGCGCAGGTGTCGTCCTGCACGAACAGCGGGTGTCTCCGCAACGGCCGGTACTCGATGAACAGCCGCTCGGCCGACGCCATGTGCGGCGCGGTGACCGGCGGCTCGTCGCTGTCGACCGCGCAGATCCTGACGCGCGTCGGCGCGGCCTGCGGTATCAGCCCGAAGGTCATGCTCGTCACCCTGCAGAAGGAACAGGGGCTCGTCACCTCGCGCGGCCCGTCGGCCGCCGTGCTCGAGCGGGCGATGGGCTACGCGTGCCCGGACAACGTCGGCGGCCACTGCGACCCCGCCTACGCGGGCGTCGGCAACCAGATCTACTGGTCGGCCTGGCAGTGGAAGCGGTACGGCAACCCCCCGGGCACGAGCAACTACTTCACCTGGTTCAACCCGGGCGGCACCCGCGCGATCCAGTACAACGTCCCGACCTCGTGCGGCACGAAGTCGGTCGCGGTGCAGAACAAGGCCACGGCTGCGCTGTACTACTACACGCCCTACACGCCCAACACGGCGGCGCTGAACAACCTGTACGGCACCGGTGACGGCTGCTCCGCGTACGGCAACCGCAACTTCTGGCGGATGTACAACGACTGGTTCGGGTCCACGACCGGCACCCCGCCCGTGGTCACCGCGGCGAAGGGCAGCTTCGACGGCCTGACGTCGAGCTACAACACCGTCACGGTCAACGGCTGGGCACTCGACACCCGCACCAAGGCGAGCACCCGTGTCCAGGTCACGGTCGGTTCGGCCACCAGGACCGTCACCGCGAACGGCAACCGGCCGGACATCGCTCGGGCCTACCCGAAGCTCGGCGCGAAGCACGGGTTCACGGCGTCGGTCAGTGCGCCCGTGGGCTCGCAGCAGGTCTGCGTGTCCGCGCTCACCGCCGCCGGCAAGACGAAGGCCGACCTCGGGTGCAAGACCGTCATCGTGGCGGACGGGTCCCCGCACGGATCCCTCGACCGGGCCTCCGCGGCACCGGGCGGCGTGTCCGTCGCCGGATGGGCGATCGACCCGGAGACCCCGAAGTCGATCGGCGTCTCGGTCAGCTCCGACGGGGCGTTCGTGAAGAAGCTCTCGGGTGCGAAGGACCGTCCCGACGTCGCCCGGGCCTACCCGAAGGCCGGCGCCGCGCACGGGTTCGCCGCGACCGTCCCCGTCCCGGCCGGCAGCCACCGCATCTGCGTGACCGGAGCGAACACCGGCAAGGGTTCGGACGCTGTCATCGGCACCTGCAAGACCGTCAACGTGCCTGGCTCGCGCCCGATCGGCTCCGTCGACAGCGTGACCGCGACGCCGACCTCGGTCGGGGTCACGGGCTGGGCGCTCGACGGGGACTCGAAGGACCCGATCCAGGTCGACGTCTCCGTCGACGGGGTCGTCAAGCGTGTGGACGCCACCGGTTCCCGTCCGGACGTCGCGAAGACCTTCCCGGCCTACGGGTCGGCCCGCGGGTTCAGCGTGACCGTCCCGGCCGGCAGGGGCAAGCACGAGGTCTGCGTCCGCGCCCGCAACGTCGGCAAGGGGAACGTCAGCCCGTCGCTCGGGTGCCGGACCGTCACCGTGGTGAACGCGGCACCGATCGGCAGCCTCGACGATGTCCAGGTCGTCAAGGGCGGCGTCAGCGTCTCCGGCTGGGCGATCGACCTCGACAAGACCGGGCCGATCTCGGTCGACCTGTCCGTGGACGCCACGGTCAAGCGGGTCACCGCGTCGAAGGAGCGTGCCGACATCGGCCGGGCGCACCCGAAGGCGGGACCGGCGCATGCCTTCGCCGTGACGCTCCCCACGGCCGCCGGTACCCATGAGGTCTGCGCGCAGGCGATCGACTCGGCCGGGGGAGTCGGCACCGCGCTCGGGTGCAGGACGGTGACCGTTCCCTGACGCTCGTGGAACAGCACCGAAGCCGTCGTCTCTCCGAGGCGGCGGCTTCCTGCTGTCCGCGGGGACGCGCCTCTCGGGGGAGGCGTCCCCTGTCGCCTGCTGTGAGAGGATCGTCCGGTGCTTGAGACCAGACCGCCCGTCGGGGGAGCGACGGACGGCGTCGCCGGGGGCAGCCCGGTGCGTCGTCGCCTCCTCGCGATCGCCGCCCCGCTGCTGCTCTGGATCGTGATCGCGGCCGCCGGGTGGCTCCGGTTGACGCCCGAGGTGCGCAACACGCTCTGGGCGGAAGACGGCAAGGTCTTCCTCGAGGAGCAGTACCGGCTGGGCTTCGCGGGGGCGCTCTTCCACGACTACGCCGGCTACCTGCACGTGGTGCCGCGCATCCTCGTCGCGGTGGCGTCGGGCGTGGCGCCGATCGACCGGTTCGCGGTGACGGTGTCGGTCCTCTGCGTGGTCGTGACGGCCGCGGTCGGCGCCGCCGTGTGGGTGCTCACCGCCGGTGTCCTCCGGTCCGTCGTGGCGCGGCTGCTCCTGGCGCTCGTGCCGGCGCTCGTGCCCCTCGGCCCCATGGAGATCCAGGCGAACGCGGCGAACCTGCACTGGTTCCTCATGTTCCTGATGCCGTTCGCGCTGCTCGCCCCCGTGCGCTCCTGGGTGAGAGGGATCCTCCTCGGGGTCGCGACGCTGCTCGCCGGTCTCACCGAGATCCAGATCGTCGCCTTCTTCCCCCTCTTCTTCGTCGGCATCCGCAACCGGTACCGGTGGCCGATCATCGCGGGATCCCTCATCGGTGGCGCCGCGCAGGTCATCACCACGCTGACCCATCCCCGCGCAGCCCCGACGGTCCCGCACAACACGGTCGCCGACATGGTGCTCGGCTACGCCGTCCAACCCTTCGCGGGTTCGTTCACCTGGAGCATGCCGACCGTCGGACGGCAGATCGTCAGCCACGGCGTCTGGGTCGTCGTCCTGCCGCTGGTCCTCGCAGCCCTCCTCGCGGTCGCGGGCTTCTGGTTCGGTGCGGCGCGGCAGCGGTGGATGCTCGCGTCCATGCTGTGGGGCTCGGCGGCGGTCTGGTTCGGAGCGGTCTTCCTCAACCCGAACGAGATGCTCGCGTTCGCGCACTTCGACGACGGCAGATGGTTGGGCAACTGGACGTTCCGGTACAGCGCGTCGGCGTCGATGTACGTCCTCGGTGCCTTCATCGTCATCGCCGACATCGCGCTGAGCCGCGGCGGGCTCGTCCGCTCCGGACCGAGCGATGCCCGGGATGCGGGCGTGTCCTGGGCCTTCCGGATCGTCGGCGTCGCACTGTCGCTCGTCGTCGTGCTCGCGTTCGCGCTCAACTACTCGATGGACAAGGCGAACCGCCAGGGCGGCCCGGTGTGGGACCAGCAGATCCGGATGTCGGAGCCGCAGTGCACCCGGACGCCCGAGGCCGACGCGTCGGTCCAGATCGCCCCAGGAGCGCAATGGGCCGTCACCGTGCCCTGCGCCATCATCGACCAGGACGCCGAGCGCTGAGCGCCGGGCCGACCGCGAACCGTGAGAAGGAAATGACCCGGAACACCGAATCCAAGCCCCTAGTGATCGTTCCGACCTACAACGAGGCCGAGAACATCCACGACATCGCGGCCCGCATCCTCGAGACGGTGCCGGATGCGGCCCTGCTCGTCGTGGACGACGGCAGCCCCGACGGTACCGGTGACCTCGTCGAGGCGATGGCGCGGACCGACGACCGGGTGCACCTGCTCCGTCGTGCCGGCAAGCTCGGCCTGGGGACGGCGTACGTCGCGGGCTTCCGCTGGGGACTCGAGCACGGGTACGACCTGCTCATCGAGATGGACGCCGACGGATCACACCCAGCGGACCGCTTGCCCGCCCTGATCGAAGCGGTGGCGGAGGCCGACCCTGCCGAGGACGTCATGCTGGCCATCGGGTCCCGGTGGACCACAGGCGGCTCGGTCGTGGACTGGCCCAAGCGACGCGAGGTGCTCAGCCGTGGCGCGAACACCTACGCGCGCCTCATCCTCGGGCTCGACGTGCACGACATCACCGCGGGCTTCCGCGTGTACCGCGCCGACGCGATCGCGCGGATGGACCTCGGGTCGATCGACTCGAAGGGCTACTGCTTCCAGATCGACATGACGCTGCGGACGCACGACCTGGGTGGCCGGATCGTCGAGGTCCCGATCCGGTTCCGGGACCGTGTGCACGGGGTGTCCAAGATGAGCAAGGACATCATCATCGAGGCGATGCTCCGCACCACCCAGTGGGGCCTGCAGCGTCGCATCCGTCCCGGGGCGCACCGCCGCGCCTGAGGGATCGACACTCATCCGGCATCTTCCTCCGCGTCACGGAGGAGGGAGAACTCCCGGGCTCGTCACCGTGTCGCCCTGTGGACGGTGTCAGGCCCGGGGGAGCCGGATGCGCCAGGACCGACGCCGTGCCGACACGACGAGCACCGTGACGAAGAGCATGAGACCCGCGCCGTGCAGCACGTAGCTCTCGGCAGCGCTCGTCACCCCGAGGAGCACGAGCACGGCTGTCGGCCAGACGTAGGCGACGCCGGGGAAGGTCGTCGCGGTCACCCATGACCGCGCGAACGCGAGCAGTGCCGCGCCGACGAGCAGCAGCATGCCCGCCAGGCCGATCTGCAGCCAGGCGTCGACCACGACGTCGAGGCCGGAGGTGAACCGCGCTCCGGACGGGTCGACGAACGTGACGAACGGGACGACCGGTTCGCTCGGCCAGGTGCCGACCCACCCCCAGCCCTGGATCGGGTACTGCTGGATGAAGCCGCGGATCTGCGCCCAGAGTTCGAGGCGGGTGGTCGTCCCGCCCGCAGCGCCGACTTCCCGCAGCACCCGGTCCCGCGCGACCACGAGGAGGACGCCCATCGCGACGAGGAGCGTGCCGAGCACGGTGTTCACCACCGGTCGGGTCCCCGGTCGGGCGTGTCGGAGTGACCAGAGGGCGAGCGCGGTCACCGTCAGGGCGATCATCGCCAGGCCGGTGATCGGCGACTGCACGAGCATGAGCGTGATGACGGCGATCGCGGTGGACCCGATCGCCCGCCACCGGGTGACGGACCGGGTGAGGAACTCGACGACGAACGTCACGAGCGCCGTCGCCGCGATGAACCCCATGAAGTTGCGCGTTCCGCCGATGCCCTGGATGGGCCCACCGAAGGCGATGTCCCCACGGATGCCGAATGCGGGGATCGGGAGGTCGAGGACGAGGCCGGACAGCACCTCGAGCCCGAGGGCGACGACCAGCAGGACCCGGAAGGCGTCCCCGCAGGCACGGATGACCTGCACGAGGTCCCGTCCGAGAGCGAGGTACAGGCCGAGGCCGACGAAGCCGACCATCGCCGTGAACCCCCGTAGCGCCACCCAGGAGTACTCGCTCCAGAGGACGCTGAGGCCGCAGTAGCCGACGAGGGCGAGCAGCGAGAGCGGCAGGACGCCGTGCCACTCGATCCGGTAGCGCTGTCCGAGCAGGCTGAGCCCGGCCAGGACGACGAGCGTGACGAGCACTGCCCACGTGCCCGGGGCGCCGACGAGGACCCGGACGGTGGGTTCACCGAAGGCGAAGATGACGATCGCGGTCGTGAGTGCCTGACTGAAGCGACCACCGGCCGAGAACCCGATCCAGGCGGACAGGTACCGCCGCGCGCGCACGCGTCGCGTCGTCCGGCCATCCGTCATCCGTCCATACTGGCGCACCCTGCCGTACTGCACCTGCGCCATCGCGGAGCGTCGATATCGCGGATCGTCGTTCTCCCGCTACCGTCGCTTCACGATGCGGCATGCTGGGACGGGACGGTGGACGTCGCTCAGGGCGGTGCTCGGGGCGGTGCTGGTCGGCGTGCTCGCCGCCGCGGTCGCCTGGCTCCGACTCGGTCCGGTCGCGCGGGGGACCGCCTGGGCGGAGGACGCCGGCCTGTTCTTCCGTGAGCACCTCGCGCTCGGTCCCCTCGACAGCGTCGCCCACCCCTACGCCGGGTACCTGCACCTGGTCCCACGGTTGGTGGTCGACGCGGCGTTCCTGCTGCCCGTCGAGTGGTACGCGCTCGCCGTGTCCGCCATGTGCTGCCTGCTCACCGGAGCGGTCTGCGCCGGCGTCTTCGTACTCGCTCGGGACGTCGTGCCGTCCCGGGCGCTCCGACTCGTGCTCGCCGCGGTGCCCGTCCTGCTCCCGACGGCCCCCTGGGAGATCTCCGGCAACGCCGCGAACCTGCACACCTACGGCCTCTTCCTCGCGCCGTGGCTGTTCGCACACCGCGTCCGCACCTGGTCGGGTGGCGTGGTGGTCGCCGTGGTCACCGTGCTGGTGGTCGGTACCGAGGCACAGGCCGTCCTCTTCCTCCCGCTCCTGGTCCTCGCCTGGTCGGGGCGGCCCGGGAGCGGTGGCGCTCAGCGGCACGGAGGACGGTGGCGTGCGCTCCCGGTCACCGTCGCCGCACTCGGCGCCGCAGCCGCCCAGGTGGTCACGGCGCTGACGACCGAGCGTGCCTCCCCGGCGGGTTCCCCCACCGTGTCGGACGTCGTGTCCGGCTGGACGCTGCAGACCGTCGGCGGCCTCCTGCGTGCGGACGTGGCGTCGGTCGGACGGGCCGTGGTCGCGGACGGCTGGGCCGTGGTCGCGGTGCCGGCGGTGGCGGTCGGCGCCGTCGTGCTGCTCGGCGCGGTCGTCGCGGTGCGCGACCACCGTCCCCGCCGAGCGGTGCTGGCCGTCGCCCTGACCCTGGGTTCCGGAGTCGTCTGGACGGCGGCCCTGGTCGCCAACGCGTCCGCGAACGGGCGGTGGTCACGGTCGACGCCGACGACCCTGGTCGAGGCGACCCCGTCCCGCTACGCGGCCGCAGCCGGCCTGCTGCTCACCGCCGCCGTGGTCGTCGCCGCCGCCGCCCTCGTCGACCGTGCCGTCCGTCCGCTCGGCGCGCGTCGTGGACGGACGGGAGGCCCGATCGCCGTCGTCCTCGTCGCCGTCGGTTGGTCCGTGGTCGCGCTGGTCCTGACCTCGTGGGTGGTCGCGTTCCCGGCGGAGGCGCAGCGGGCCTCCGGGCCGGTCTGGCAGCCGCAGTTCTCCGACGCGGAGCGCGCATGTGTCCGGCGTCCGTCGGCGTCGGTGCGGATCGACGCGCTGCCGTGGGCGACACGGGTGCCGTGCGCCCTGGTGCTCGGCGACGACTGACGAGTCAGGGGTTGGCGGCCCGTCGGAAGGCTCGTTCCGTCGCCGGTGGCCGAGGCCCGTCGTCGACCGAGACGGGTTCCTCGGTGACCAGGACGATCCGTGATTTGATCGCGATGAGCGCGAACAGCACCCAGTTGCCCTGGTAGAGCAGCCGCGACTCCGCGACGGACTGCACCAGGAGCGCGACGACGACGAGCAGCGGGAACAAGGTCACCGGGTCGAACGGCCGGGGCCTCAGGTCAGGGCCGAACCCGGGTCGGGTCGCGCTCGCCCACGTGCGGCCGGAGGTCGTGACGACGTAGGCGGCGAAGAGCACCACGCCGATGACACCGGTCTGCATCCAGACGTCCAGCGTGGCGTCGTGCGCCTGCAGGTACTCGACGCCGTTGCGTGGTGCGAGGCCGGACAGCAGCGGGATGTTCGGCCACCAGTAGCCGATCCAACCCCAGCCGACCACCGGGTGCTGCTCGACGAGACCCCACACCGCCGCCCAGATGGTGCCGCGACCGGTCAGGTCCGACGAACGGCCCAGGACGTCGAGCAGCGGTCCCCGTCCGGCCGCGACGGCGACCACCACGACGACGACCGCGGCGGCGAGCCCGGCGTACCGCGGTGCACGGTGTCCGCTGGGCACCCGGCGCATCCACAGCGCGGCCACGAGCACGGCGGCCACCACGACGGCGGCGACGATCACCGTCGACGAGCGTGTCAGGACGAACACGGCGCCCGCCACGACGAGCCAGCCGATCGCGCGGGTCCGCCGCATGCGGCCCTCGGCGAGCTGCACCGCGACCGCGATCGCCGCGAGGAGGGCGACCATCGCGAGCAGGTTCGCGTTGCCGGGGAGCCCTTGGATCCGTCCACCGGTGAAGAGCTCCGCGCGGGAGAAGTAGAAGGCATCGGGGACGTCCCGGTCGCCGTAGTGGGTCCAGATCGGAGCGATCGGGTGCCGCACGACGACGGCGACCATGGCCTCGAACAGCAGCGAGAGACCGAGCACCCACCGGAAGGCCAGGCTCGTGGCGTCCAGGATGCGCCGCCAGGTCAACGTCGAGGCGATCGCGAACGCGACGACGGCGCAGACCACCTGTGCGACCATGCTGGCGAGCGTCGCCGGACGCCAGTGCGACCAGAGTACGGTGACCAGGCACCAGGCGAGGAACAGCCAGAGGGCACGGGGGGTGCGGGCGATCGGCGGTCGAGCCCGGACGACCACGCTGATGCCCCACGCGCCCTCGAGCGCCCAGACGGCGGCGGCTCCGTACCAGGTGAGCGTGTTCGGGACCGCGTCCCCGGCGAACAGCGTCAGCAGGACCGCGGTGGCGAGGGCGAACGCCTCCCGCTCGGGGACGGATCCGCGCGCGAGGGGCCAGGTGTTCGTCACGGGTGACAGGCTAGCGCGCACCGGTCACCCGCCGAGCGAGGTCAGCGCCGCCCGCAGGCGTGAACCGAGGGCCGGCGCGAGGGTGGTCGCGAACGTGGCCGTCAGGTGGGTGGGGTCGCGGTGTGTCAGGACCCCGCCGATCACCGCCGGACACGTCGTCGCCGTGCAGTACCAGTCGGTCATGTCGACGTACCGCGCGCGGTCGCCGACCGCCGCGACCGCCTGCGCACTGCCGTCGAACGCGGCGAGGGCCTGGGCGCGGGGCAGGTCGCACGCACCGGTGGTCGGGCCCTGCATCTGCGCCAGGCACGCGAGCACGTCATCGCGCGCGACCGGGTTGTCCCGGAGGGCGATGACCGGCACGCCGCGCCCGGTGGCAGTCCGCCACGCTGAGACGAGACCGCGGACGACCGTCTCGTCGTTGCTGCCCCCGTCCGCGACGAGCACCGGGCTCTTCGTGGCGGCGTGTGTCACGACGAGGGCGTCCAGCTCGTGCGCGTGGTCCGCCACCCAGGTCATCGCGTTCTGCTTCCACCCCTGGCAGCTGTCGGTGTAGCTCTGGGTCGGGGCCTGCTGCTCGGCCGTGGTGAAGTAGCAGCCGATGTGACCGGCGACGTCGATCCGCCAGTGCTCCCGTTGCGCGACGGCACGGTAGGCGGTCATCAGCGCGTTGTTGTGCGAGTCGCCGACCGCGAGCAGGTGCTTCCGGTAGCCGGTGCGGGGTCCGAGCGAGCAGACGTTGAAGTCCGCCGTGGTGTTGGACCAGCAGGCACCGTCGTTCGCGTCGTCGTGCGCCGCTGCCGCCGGTGCGGGCACTCGGACGTCGGCGAGGCGGGGGTTCACGCAGGGGTCGGCGCTACCGATCCGCGCCGCCGCGCCGAAGCAGTCGACGTCCCCTCGCGCCAGTCGTCCGGCGAAAGCCTGGGCCTGGACCTGCTGGACGTGGACCGCCGTGAGGGTCCCGGCGCCGATCGCCACGACCGCCACCGTCGCGACCAGGCCGAGCAGCGCCACCCGAGCCGGGCGCATCCGCACCGCCCGGGTCCGGGCGCGCAGCGGCTCCTCGACGAGCAGGGTCGAGGCGGCGGCGAGCACGAGCGCGCCGACGAGCACCGCGACCTTGCTCGTGGTGCCCAGCGGGTGCCCGAGGACGACGGGCAGGAGCACGACGGCTGGCCAGTGCCAGAGGTAGATCGCGTACGAGGTCCGCCCGATGAAGGCGACGGGCGCTCCGCGGCCGACCACCTGCAGCCCGCTCCGGGCGCCGGCGGCCACGACGAGGCCCGCGGACAGCACCGGCAGGAGTGCCGCGGTCCCCGGGAACGGCGTCGACGGACTGATCACGAGGACGGACGCGACGAGGCCTGCGACCCCCAGCCACGTCCCTCCTGTCCGGACCGCCGCCGCCGCACGCGTCCGGGCCGGCGCGAGCGGGACGGTGGCCAGGAACCCGCCGAGCGCGAACTCCCAGGCCCGCGTCGCCGTGGAGAAGTAGGCGATGCCGGGAGCGGTGCGTGTCTCGACGACGCACCAGACGAGCGACGCGACACCGACGGCGCCGAGGAGCACCCGCGCGGAGCGCACCGGGTCGGCGTGGCGCGACCGGCGCAGCAGGAGGCCGAGCAGGACCAGGAGCACCGGGAGGGCGATGTAGAACTGCTCCTCGACCGAGAGCGACCAGAAGTGCTGGAACGGCGAGGGCCGGTTGTCACTGGCCAGGTAGTCGACCGCGTCGGATGCCAGCTGCCAGTTCTGCAGGTAGACGGTCGAGGCGATGAGCTCCCGTCCGTACTGGCCCCAGAGGGAACTCGGGACGAGGGCGAGGACCGCAACCCCGGTGGCCGTCAGCGTCAGGAACGCGCCCGGCAGGAGGCGCCCGGCACGTCGGGTCCAGAACGCCGCCAGGCCGATCCGACCGGTGCGCACCTGTTCGCGGAGCAGGTGCCCGGTGATGAGGTACCCGGAGATGACGAAGAACACGTCCACGCCCACGAAGCCACCCGGCAGTCGGTTCGGCCACAGGTGGTAGAGCACGACTGCCAGGACAGCGAACGCCCGGAGCGCCTGGACGTCCCAGCGTGTGTGGTCACGGACGGGTGTGGCTGGTGAGGACATCGCGGAAAGCATATGTTCCGTGACGGGTCCTCGGAGTTCACTCCGCTCGGCGCAGCGCGTCTTCGATCCCGCGCACCAGGTAGGGCTGGAGGGTCTTCGCGAACGTGGTCGTGATGTGCGTCTTGTCGCGGTACACGAGCACGCCGCCGATGACGGCCGGGCACGTCCGGTCGTCGCAGTACAGGTCGGTGAAGTCGATCACCTGTGCCAGGCGTCCGACCCGGTCCGCTGCCTCCTGCTGCCCGTCGAACGGCGCGGTCGCGGTCTCCCGGGAGCGGTCGCACGCCGTCGTGGTCGGCCCCTGCATCTCACTGACGCACGTCACGGTCCCCGGCTCCGGCACCGGGTTGTCCCGGATCGCGATGACGGGCACACCCTGCTCGGTCGCGGTCCGCCACGCGTCGACGAGACCGTCGACGGTCGCCTCCTCGGCCGAGACACCGCCCTCTCCGAGCACCGGCCGCGAGGTCGCCGAGTGCGTGACGAGGAGCGCGGTCAGGTCGTCCTGCTGCGACACGTAGTCCTCGGCGTGCTGCTTCCACGCCGCGCAGCTCGCCCGCAGCCCGGCGCTCGGAGCCGACTGCTCCGCCTTCGTGAAGTAGCAGCTCGGGTGCCCGGCGACGTCGATCCGCCAGTTGTTCGCCTTCGCGATCCGCTCGTACACGTCGATGAAGGAGTTGCTGTGCGAGTCCCCGAGGGCGAGGAACCGCTTCTCGTACCCGGTCTTCGGACCCAGGGTGCACCGGGTGAACTGACCGCCGCCGGCCGACCAGCACTCGCCACGGTTCGCGTCGTCGCGCCGGGCATTGGCCGCCGTCGGTACCCGCACCGAGCGCAGCGCGGGGTTGACGCAGGGGTCGGCCGACCCGATCTCGGCCGCCGCGCCGAAGCAACGGACGTCACCCCGTTCCAGCCGACGCGCCGCCTCCGCCGCCTGTGTCTGCTGCACCTGCAGCGTCGTCAGCGTCCCGGCGCCCAGGCCGACCACGACGAGGGTGGCGCAGAACCCGATGACCGCGACCCGGCGCGGTCGCCAGAGGCGGACACGACGAGCGAAGCGGAACGGCTCCTCGACGAGCAGCGTCGAGAGGGTGCCGACGAGCACCGAGCCCACGAGGATGACGACCTTGTCGACGGCGGCGAGGTCGTGCCCGATCACGAACGGGGCCAGCACGATGGCGGGCCAGTGCCAGAGGTAGATCGCGTACGAGGTCCGGCCCAGGTGCGCCACCGGGAACCACCGGCCGACGGACTCGAGGGGCGTACCCGCGCCGAGCAGCACCACGAGGGTGGCACCGACCACGGGCAGGACCGCCGCGCTGCCCGGGAACGGCGTGTCACCGTCGAGCACCCACAGCGACGCCAGGAGGAGGGCCAGTCCGGCCCAGGTCGCCATGATCCGGACGAAGGTGCCGGCGCGGGACGACGCCACCCCGATCGGCAGCGTCGCCGCGAGGCCACCCAGCGCGAACTCCCAGGCGCGTGTCGCCGTCGAGAAGTACGCGACGCCCGGGGAGGACTCGGTCTGCAGGACGCTCCACGCCAGGGACACCACGACCACGACGACCAGGACGACCCGCGCCACGGCCGCGGCCGGGACCCCGCGACCGCGGCGGACGACGCGGACCAGGCCGACCACCGTGATGAGCACGAGCGGCAACGCGATGTAGAACTGCTCCTCCACCGACAGCGACCAGAAGTGCTGGAACGGCGACGGGTCGTTGTCGCTCGCCAGGTAGTCCACTGCGTCCGCGGCGAGCTGCCAGTTCTGCAGGTAGACGGTCGACGCGATCAGCTGACGCCCGTACTGCCCCCACAGTGCGTT
Organism: Curtobacterium sp. MCBD17_023; assembly: GCF_003224415.1. Lineage (NCBI taxonomy): Bacteria > Bacillati > Actinomycetota > Actinomycetes > Micrococcales > Microbacteriaceae > Curtobacterium > Curtobacterium sp. MCBD17_023. The sequence continues at coordinate 60,223 of NZ_QKLJ01000003.1, read as the reverse complement.
CGGCACCGCGAGCAGCACCGTGACCCCCGTCGCGGCGATCGCCAGGAACGCGGCGGGCAGCAGCCGGAGCGCCCGGCGCGCCCAGAACCGTCCGAGCGCGATCCGCCCGGACGAGAGCAGTTCGCGGACGAGGTGTCCGGTGATGAGGTACCCGGAGATGACGAAGAACACGTCGACGCCGATGAAGCCACCGGGCAGTCGGTTCGGCCACAGGTGGTAGAGCACGACGGCCAGGACGGCGAACGCCCGGAGTCCCTGGACGTCCCAGCGCGTGGCGTCCCTGCTCCGTCGGTCGTCGGCCGGTGTCGGGGCGGGGACGGCATTCTGCACCGGGACAGCCTACTTGCCGCACGGATCCGAGCCGTGCTTGCGCCCGGGAGGCGGCCGGATACGCTCGGACCATGTTCCTCGGCATCACGAACACCCCGCGCGACTACGCCTGGGGCTCCGTCTCCGCGATCCCCGAACTGCTCGGACGGACCGTCACCGGCGTCCCGCAGGCCGAACTGTGGCTCGGTGCCCACGCCGGCAGCCCCAGCGTGGTGGTCAACCCCGCGATGGTCGGCGGCGCGGACACGGTGCTCGACTGGATCACCGCCGAGCCCGAGACCGCCCTCGGCACGGACCGGTCCGGGCTGCCGTTCCTCCTCAAGGTCCTCGCCGCCGCGGCCCCGCTGTCCCTGCAGGCGCACCCGACCCCGGAGCAGGCCCGGGAGGGCTTCGACCGCGAGGAAGCCGCCGGGGTCCCGCTCGACGACCCGGCGCGCAACTACAAGGACCCGTTCCCGAAGCCCGAGCTCGTCGTCGCCCTGAGCGAGCGCTTCGAGGCGCTGAGCGGCTTCCGACCCGTCGCCGACGCGCTCGCCGAGGTCGAGGCGCTCGACGCCGGTTCCGGTCGGCTCGGTCCGCTCGTCGTGCACCTGCAGCACGGGCTCGAGGACACCGTCCGCTGGCTCGAGGAGACCGACGACTCGGCCCGCGCGGTCATCGGCGCGGTCGGGCACCTCGCGACGGAGGCGGTCGCCGCCGCAGGCGCGGACGGTCGGGTGACGCCGAACACCGCGACCGCCGCCGACCTCGCCCGTGCCTACCCGGAGGACCCGGGCGTGGTGGTGTCGCTCCTCATGCACCGGGTGACGCTCGCCCGCGGCGAGGCGATGTACCTGCCCGCCGGCAACATCCACGCCTACCTGGACGGGCTCGGCATCGAACTGATGGCGCCGTCCGACAACGTCCTCCGCGGGGGCCTGACGCCGAAGCACGTCGACGTGCCGGAGCTCCTGCGCGTGCTCGACTTCACCGCACACCCCGCACCGCTCCTCGAGCCGGAGCACCTCGCGCCCGCGGTGGACCGGTTCGCGCCGGAGGGCGTCGGCTTCGCACTGGTGCGCGTGACGAACGACGGGCGACCGGTCGGTGCCGGTGGCACCGCGCCCTTGGACGGGCCGTCGATCGCGATCTGCACCGAGGGGGTCGTGACCCTGGTCGGTGCGCACTCGGCGACCCTGCTCCGCCAGGGCGAGTCCTGCTACATCACGCCGGACGAGGGCGACGTGACGGTCGAGGCCGACGCCGGCAGCGGGACCACCGCGACGGTGTTCATCGCCACCGGCGCCTGATCGGCGCCTGATCGGCGCCTGACCAGCGCTTGACGGGCGGCCACCGGGCCGCCGGCGCCCGTTCCGCTAGCGTGGCGGCATGAGTTGGTTGGTCACCGGCGGTGCCGGGTACATCGGGTCCCACGTCGTCCGCGCGCTCGGTGCGGCGGGCATCGACACGGTCGCGTTCGACGACCTCTCGAGCGGGTTCCGCGCGTTCGTGCCGGAGGACGTCTCGTTCGTCCAGGGCACCGTCCTCGACGGCACGCTCCTCGAGCGGACCATGCGGGAGCACGCGGTGACGGGCGTCGTGCACGTCGCCGGGTTCAAGTACGCCGGGGTCTCGGTCGAGCGGCCCCTGCACACGTACGAGCAGAACGTCACCGGCATGGCGACGCTCCTCCGGGCCATGGCCGAGGTCGGGGTGGACAAGGTCGTGTTCTCCTCGAGCGCGGCGGTCTACGGCACGCCGGACGTCGACGTCGTCGTGGAGGAGACCCCGAAGGCCCCGGAGTCGCCCTACGGCGAGTCGAAGCTCATCGGCGAGTGGTTGCTGCGGGACATGGAGGTCGCTCGCGGCTTCACCACGACCTCGTTGCGCTACTTCAACGTCGTCGGCTCCGGGCAGCCGGACCTGTACGACGCGAGCCCGCACAACCTGTTCCCGCTCGTCTTCGACGCCCTGCTCGCCGGTCGGACGCCGCGCATCAACGGCGACGACTACGCGACGCCGGACGGCACCTGCGTGCGCGACTACGTCCACGTCGCCGACCTCGCGCACTCGCACGCGGTCGCGGCCCGGAAGCTCGAGACCGGTGAACCGCTGCAGCGCGCCTACAACCTGGGCAGCGGTGACGGCGTCAGTGTCCGGCAGATCATGGACGCGATGGCGCGGGGGACCGGCATCGACTTCCGGCCCGAGGTCGCCCCGCGGCGCGCCGGCGACCCGGCCCGCATCGTCGCGACCGGCGAGGCCGCCGCGCGGGACCTCGAGTGGGCGATGCGGCACTCGCTCGACGACATGGTGGCGAGCGCCTGGGAGGCCCGGCGGCACGCCGCCTGACCGGTCGCCGCGCCGTCGACCCCCGTGGTCGTCCTGGCCGCGGGGGTCGTTCCGTGTCCCCCGGAACGGGTCCGGACACGGCGCGACACGCCCGAATGGGGGACATGCGACGGCGGAACGCGGAGGGGCTCCTATGATCCGCGACTTGACTCAGAGGAATCACACCGCTGTAATTACACCGACGGCATCGTCGTCAGGGCCGCAACCGAGACGTCAAGGGGTGATCAGGGTGAGTGCATCCGACTTCGAAGCCGGAGTGCCGGACGACTGGCACGTCGACCCCGTGGCGCTCGGTGTGCCGGGAGTCCGTCGGACGACCGAGACCGACGACGAGAACCCGCTCTCCTGGCAGGTCGACTCGCTCTGCGCGCAGACCGACCCCGAGGCGTTCTTCCCCGAGAAGGGCGGCTCCACCCGCGAGGCCAAGAAGATCTGCACCTCGTGCGAGGTCCGGGCGCAGTGCCTCGAGTACGCGCTCGAGAACGACGAGCGCTTCGGGATCTGGGGCGGCCTCTCCGAACGTGAACGGCGGAAGCTGCGCAAGCGCGCCTGAGCCGCCGCTGGCCGACGCCGGTCCGGCCACCTTCGCAACGCGCCGCCGCCGCCCACCGGAACCGAGCCTCCCGGCCCGTAGAGTGGCGCCGTCATGCAGCCCAGTGCCTCCTCACGCCGCGTCACAGCGATCCTCGTCGCCGCCGATGCGGCTGACCACCTCGACCGCACGCTGAACGCCCTCGCTGCGCAGACCCGTCCGCCCGAAGCGCTCGTCGTCGTCGACGTCGGGTCCACCGACGGGTCCACCTCGGAACTCTCGTTCGGCGGCAGCGCCCAGCTCTCCCGGATCCCGGCCGGCCGGCCGTTCGGTGAAGCCGTGCGGCACGGCGAGCGGGTGGCCCCCCGCGCCGAGGCCGAGGACGGCGTCGACGAGTGGCTCTGGCTCGTCGGACACGACAACACCCCGACGCACGGGACGCTCGCGGCACTCCTGGCGGCCGTCGAGATCGCCCCGTCAGTCGCGATCGCCGGGCCGAAGCTCGTCCACGTCGACGACCCGGCGCGCATCGCCGCCTTCGGCGAGAGCATGACCCGGCTCGGGCGCTCCGTCACCCTGGTGCAGGACGAACTCGACCAGGGGCAGCACGACCGCCAGACCGACGTGCTCGGCGTCTCGGCCGGCGGCATGCTCGTCCGGCGGTCCGTGTGGAACAGCCTCGGCGGGTTCGACCCGGCGCTGCCGGACGTCGACGCCGCCCTCGACTTCTCCGTCCGCGCGCGCCTGGCGGGGCACCGCGTCGCCGTCGTGCCCGAGGCCCGCGCCACCAGCGCCGGGCCGATCGAGGAGTTCGGCCGCGCCAAGGTCTCCGAGCGTCGCCGCGTGCGGATGCACCGGCAGGCACAGCTGCACCGGCGCCTCACCTACGCGCCCGTCGGCGTCCTCTGGCTGCACTGGCTCACGCTCCTGCCCTTCGCCGTCGGCCGCGCGGTCGGACACCTCGTCGCCAAGCACCCCGCGGCGGTCGCCGGTGAACTGGCGGCCGCGCTCGCGGTCGCCTTCGGCGGTGGCGTCCGACGTGCCCGTCGGACGCTGGCCGCGAACCGGAAGACCGGGTGGGCGGCGATCGAGCCGCTCCGCGTGAGCTGGCGGAGGGTGCACGAACACCGCACCACATCCCGTGACGTCGAGCTCGCGCGGGCGGAGGACGCACCGGTCGCCCGCGCGTCCTTCCTCGGGGACGGCGGCGTCTGGGTGGTGCTCGCCGCGGTGGTGCTGAGCGTCGTGACGCTGTTCCCCCTGCTCGGCTCGCCGGCGCTCACGGGCGGGGGACTCCTGCCGCTGAGCACCGACGTCGGCGACCTCTGGCGGAACGTCGGGTACGGCTGGCACTCGCTCGGCACCGGCTCCACCGGACCGTCGGACCCGTTCGCCGCGGTGCTCGCCGTCCTCGGGTCGATCACGTTCTGGTCGCCGTCCACCTCGGTCGTCGTCGTGATGCTGCTCTCGTTCCCGCTCGCCGCGTTCGGCGCCTGGGCGGCCGTGCGCAAGGTGACGACGCGGACCTGGGTCCCGGTCATCGGCGCCGTGCTCTACACGCTCGCCCCCGCGCTCGTCGGCGCGGTCACCTCGGGTCACCTCGGCGCCGTGATCGCACACGTGCTGCTGCCCTGGCTGTTCCTGACGCTCGTCGAGGCGCACCGCTCGTGGGCGTCCGCGTCGGGCGCCGCGCTGCTCTTCGCGGTCGTCGCCGCGTGCGCCCCGTCGCTCCTGCCGGTGCTGCTCGTCGGGTGGCTGGTCGCCCTGGTGGTCGGCTTCCGGCACGCGCACCGACGCGTCTTCGTGCCGGTCCCGGCGGCCGTGCTGTTCCTGCCGCTGGTCCTCGCGCAGGTGGGCAGGGGGAACCCGCTCGCCGTGTTCGCCGACCCGGGCGTACCGACGGCCACACCCGCGCCGAGCGCACTCCAGCTCGCCATCGGGCAGCCGCTGCCGGACTGGAACGGCTGGCTGTCCGCCACCGCGCCCCTCGGCCTCGGCAGCGCGGTGCTGCCCGTCGCGATGGCGGTCCTGGCACTCCCGGTCGCCGCGAGCGCCCTCGGCGCCGTGCTCGGACACCGCTGGACCCTCGCGGGCACCGCGCTCGTCGCCGCACTCCTCGGGTACGCGACCGCGTTCGGCGCGACCCACCTCGCCGTCACCGGTGTCGGGTCCACGACGACGATCGTCTGGCCGGGCAGCGCCCTGTCCGTCATGGCCCTCGCCCTCGTGGTCGCCGCCTGCATCGGCATCGACACCGTGCCACGTGCGGCCCCGGTCGTCGGTCTCGTCGCGAGCGTCTTCGCGGCCGTCGCCGTCGCGCCTGCGTTCGGGGCCTTCTACCTCGACCGCGCGGCGATCCAGCCGACCTCGGGACGGGTGTTGAGCGCGTACGTCAACGCCGAGGCGCAGGCGAACCCGGACGTCGGCACCCTCGTCGTGCAGCCCCAGACCGACGGGTCCCTCGCGGTCTCCCTCGAGCGCGGCCAGGGCTCGACGCTGGACGACCAGTCCACGCTCGACGCGACCGCGCTGTCGCTCAGCCGGTCCGGTTCCCGGTTGGCCACGCTGGCCGGGAACCTCGCGAGCCGCAGTGGCTACGACCCCGAGCCGGCGCTCCGGGAACTCGGCGTCAGCTTCGTGCTGCTCGACGACGCGCCGGACGACCCCGAGGCCCGGGCGGTCCACGACCGCGCGGCCGGGGCGATCGGCCAGAACGCGCTCTTCACGAGCATCGGCGAGACGACGAACGGCGCGCTCTTCCACTACGAGGGCGACGTCGACCGCACGAGCACCGGGTCCGCCGCCGCGAAGGCCACGCACGTGCTGTACCTCGTGGTGATCGGGATCGTGTTCGGTGCCGCCGCACTGCTCGCCGTCCCGACCGCGCCGCGTCGACGCCGTGCCACCTCGAACGTGATCGAGGCCGACGAACCCGCCACCACCTTCGACGAGGAGCGCGACGAATGAGCACGAGCACCGCGCGCCGCTGGGCGCTCCGCGGCACCGCGACCGCCGTCGCCGTCGTCGTCGCGGCCGGCACGATCGCCGCCGCGCACACCATCGGCACCAGCGAGACGCCCGGGCACCCGGCGGGTCGGACCGTCACGCCCGTCCCCGCCGCGGCGGAACGGGTCTGCGCGGGGAGCGCGCTGCGGCTCTCCGACGACGCCGGCAACGACGCCACCCGGGCGAGCGCGGTCGGTTCCCCGGAGATCGCGAGCGCCACCACGGGTGGGACCGTCGAGCGCACGCAGCTCGAGGGGTCGAGCACCGGCAGCAGCGACCCGACCCTGCTCACCGCGCCCGCCGGGGACACCGCGCCGCAGGTCGCCGGCAGCAGCGTCCAGAGCGTCTCGGACGGCGACCTGGTCGGCATGGGGGCGGCGTCGTGCGACGACCCGTCGCAGTCGACCTGGTTGGTCGGCGGCTCGACGGAGACCGGCCGGACGAGCCTCGTCACGCTCGCCAACCCCACCGACGTCAACGCGACCGTGGACCTGGCGATCGCCGACGCGGAGGGCACCGTCAGCGCGCCCGGCACGACCGGCATCGTCGTCGCCCCGAACTCCCAGAAGGTCGTCCCGCTCTCCGGCTTCGTCACCGACCAGGGCGCGACGGTGGTCCACGTCACCTCGACCGGGGGCCAGATCGTCGCGCACATGCAGGAGACCGTCGTCCGGACGCTCACCCCCGGTGGGTTCGACATCGTCTCGGGCGGAGCCGCTCCCGCGCGCACGCAGGTCATCCCGGGTGTCGTGCTCGACGACGCCGAGGGGGCGCAGCGTGGCGAGGACACCGCGGACGCGGCACCCGCGCTCCGGCTCTACGTGCCGGGGGACCGGGCGGCGCGCGTGACGCTCGGCATCACGACGGCGGACGGCGGTGGCACCACCGTGGACGCCACCGCGGAGCCCGGCATCGTCACCGACGTGCCGCTCGACGACTTCCCGGACGGCCGGTACTCGTTCACGATCACCTCGACGGTGCCGATCGTCGCCGCGGCGCGCACGACCACGCCGACCGAGGACGGCCGGACGGACCTCGGCTGGTTCGCCTCGGCGGAACCGCTCGGCGCGTCGACGGTCACCGCCGTCGCCCCCGGTTCCGGTGCCAGGCTCAACCTCGTCAACCCCACGCGGGAGGACGCGACCGTCACGATCGCGTCCGGTGAGGACTCCCAGGAGGTCGAGGTCGCCTCCGGGTCGACCGCGACGGTCAGCGTGCCGAGCACGCAGCAGCTGCGGATCACCGGCGCGGCGGGACTGGTCGCCGGCGTCACGTACCAGAGCGACGACGGCATCGCCGGGTTCCCGGTCCGGCCGTCCACCGAGGTGTCCAGCCCGCTGCGGGTCTACCCCTAGCGGGTCTGCCGCTGGCGGGTCTGCCGCTGGCAGGTCTGCCGCTGGTGCGTCCGCCGGGTCGGCCGGCGGTCGTCGCCTGTGCGCGGTGCCGGCCGGGAGGCCCGGGTCACCAGTGCCGGTAGCGGTCCGGTGCCAGGTCCCACGGGTCCTTGTCGATGAGCTCGGCCACGGCGCGGAACACCGCGGTCTCGACGACGATGCGCCGGTCCACGTCGTCCTTCTCCGGGCTGTGCGTCACGCGCTCCACCGGGATCCGGAACACCGTGACGCGGCGGCCGTCCCGGTCGATCCGCCACCGCGGCAGAGCGTCGGGGAGCGTCGCGTCGTGCGGCATGTCCGCGACCTGGAACACGACCCCGGCGAGCTCCTCCGGCCAGAGGCCGACCAGGTAGTGCGCGGTGTCGCCGACGACGCGGTCGAAGACCTCGGCGCGGGTCGTCACGGGTGCGAGCTCGGGACCGGTGACGCTCGAGCGGTACCCCCGGCCGTGCCGGGAACGCCCGCGAGCACGGTCGACCCGCGGGACGGGAGGGGGCTTGCGACGCATCCGCCCATCGTACGCGGCGGCCCCCACGGCGGCTGCCGGTAGGGTCGCAGACGGTATGGACGTACGGATCTGCAGCAAGGTCGCCTGTGGCGCGGGCGCCTCGGCGACCCTGACGTACGACTACGCCGACTCCATGGTGGTCGTCGGACCGCTGTCCACGCGCGTCGAACCGCACGGCTACGACCTCTGCGCCCGGCACGCCGCGACGCTCCGGGTGCCGCGGGGATGGCAGGTCGTCCGCCGGGACCCGCCGCCGAGGACCCCGGACCGCACCCCGTCCTGACCCGGGTCCGGAGACCGTGGGAGACTGGTCCCCATGCCGATCGAAACCCGCGCCGCCGTCCCGTTCCGCGTCGCCGACCTCACGCTCGCCGAGGCCGGACGCCACCAGATCCGCCTCGCCGAGAACGAGATGCCCGGCCTGATGGCCCTGCGCGAGGAGTTCGGCGCCTCACAGCCCCTCGCGGGCGCGCGCATCGCCGGCTCGCTGCACATGACCGTGCAGACGGCCGTCCTCATCGAGACCCTCGTCGCGCTCGGCGCCCAGGTCCGCTGGGCCAGCTGCAACATCTTCTCCACGCAGGACGAAGCGGCCGCGGCCGTCGCCGTCGGCCCGACCGGGACGCCCGATGCCCCGGCCGGCGTCCCCGTGTTCGCCTGGAAGGGCGAGACCCTCGAGGAGTACTGGTGGTGCACCACCCAGGTCTTCGACTGGAGCGCCGAGGCCGCGGCGGCCGGGGCCGACTGGACCGGGCCGAACCTCATCCTCGACGACGGCGGCGACGCGACCATGCTCGTGCACACCGGTGCCGACGCCGAGGCAACCGGCCGGGTGCCCGAGGCCGGTGCGGACGCGAGCGCCGAGTGGAAGATCGTGCTGGCAACGGTCGCCGCCTCGCTCGAGGAGTCCCCGGACCGCTGGACCCGCATCGCGGCCGAGGTGCAGGGCGTCACGGAGGAGACCACGACGGGCGTGCACCGGCTGTACGAGTTGGCCCGGAACGGCGAGCTGAAGTTCCCGGCGATCAACGTGAACGACTCCGTGACGAAGTCGAAGTTCGACAACAAGTACGGCATCCGCCACTCGCTGCCCGACGGGCTGAACCGGGCCACCGACGTCCTCATCGGCGGCAAGGTCGCCTTCGTGGTCGGCTACGGCGACGTCGGCAAGGGCGCTGCCGAGGCCCTCCGCGGGCAGGGCGCGCGCGTCATCGTCAGCGAGGTCGACCCGATCTGCGCACTGCAGGCCGCGATGGACGGTTACCAGGTCGCCCGGTTGCAGGACGTCGCCGGCGAGGTCGACATCGTCGTCACCTGCACGGGCAACCTCGGTGTCGTCGGTGTCGAGGACATGCTGGCGCTGAAGCACCTCGCGATCGTGGCGAACGTCGGGCACTTCGACAACGAGATCGACATGACCGGGCTCGAGACCCTGCCGGGAGTGGAGAAGGTCGAGATCAAGCCGCAGGTGCACGAGTGGCGCCTGCCGAACGGCCGCTCGATCCTCGTGCTCAGCGAGGGCCGCCTCATGAACCTCGGCAACGCCACCGGGCACCCGTCCTTCGTGATGAGCAACTCGTTCACGAACCAGGTGCTCGCGCAGATCGAGCTGCACACCCGCCTCGACGCCTACCCGACCGGGGTCTACGTGCTGCCGAAGCACCTGGACGAGAAGGTGGCGCGGCTGCACCTCGACGCGCTCGGCGTGCGGCTCACCGAACTCCGTCCGGAGCAGGCGTCCTACATCGGTGTCGCCGTCGAGGGCCCGTACAAGCCCGAGCACTACCGGTACTGACGCCGGCGCCGGCTCGCGTCCGCGTGGCTCAGCGCGGGAAGCCGGGCGGGCGGGCGCCCGCCACACCGGTGGCCGTGTCGAGCGCGCGCAGCCGGGAGCTGAACGCCCGGGCGTCGCGCTGTCGTCGGAGCGCCACGACACCGGCCAGGAACTCCTCCGGCGGCACCGGCGGGACCGGGTGCGCGTACTCGGCGACCTCGGCCGCGAGGGCGCGGGCTGCGGCGTCCCGGTGCGCTGGCTGTACGGACGCGGCCCCGCGGAAGAACGCCCCGAGCCGGTTCTCGAGCCGCTGGGGCAGCGCTCGGACGTCGGCCACGCGGGCCCAGCCGGCCAGTGACGGCGGCAGGGACACCGACGGGGCAGCGGAGCGCGGGAGTCGTTCGTGCTGGACCACGGTGCCGGCGAGCAGGTCGCCGAGGCGGCGCGGTCGGGAGCCGAACAGGGCGACCACGAGCGCGAGCGACCCGACGGTGCCCCAGAGCTCGAGCAGACCGACCAGCGACCGGGTGAAGGCGTGGCGGAAGGACACCGCGCCGCCGTCGAGCCGGACCACCCGCGTCCCGAGCGCGTACCGCCCGACGCTCTTGCCCCGGGTCGCGGTCTCGACGGCCGCGGGGACGAGCACGAACACGGTCACGACGACGGCGATCTGCGACGCGGCCGCCCAGGCGTCGTCGATACCTGTCGGCCAGACGCGCGACAGGCCGATGAGCAACATCACGAGGAGCGCGCCGAGGCAGAGCGCGTCGAGGAGCGCCGCCGCGAGACGGAGCACGATGCCCGCCGGGACGACGTCGAGCGCCACCGCCTCGCCGACGACGAGTGCGTCGTCGGTGTCGTCGAGCGCGCGGACGAACCGTCCGTCCGCCAGGTCGCGGGGCGTGCTGCGCTTCGGCATGGGATCATTCTGGCGGAAGCGTGCCACGAGCGGCAGGACGGGCTCGACGCGGTGACGGTGGGGGCGACGTCCCGGTCGACGCCGTGACGGCCGTCGGCGGCGGAGGACCGAGGGGGAGACGGATGGACCTGGACGCGTACGCGGACGTGCACCGCGAGCGGTGGACGGAGCTCGACCGGCTCGCCCGGCGCCGCCCGTCCTCCGGTGCCGACGTCGACCGCCTGGTCGCCGGGTACCAGGCCGCCGCGACCGACCTCGCGCGGATCCGGGCCGCCGCGCCCCGGTCCGCCACGGGGGACCGGCTGTCCCTGACCCTGCACCGTGCCCGGCTCCGGTTCACCGGGACACCGGCCGACCCGCTGACCGTGCTGACCAGGTTCTTCGCACTGCAGCTGCCGGCGGCGCTGTACCGCATCCGCTGGGTGACCATCTGGGTCGCGGTCGCCACCGTCCTCGTCGCGGGCATCACGGCCGTCTGGATCGCCTCCACACCCGGCGCCGTCGCCACCTTCGGCACGGACGCCGCGCTCCGGCAGTACGCGACGCAGGACTTCGTCGACTACTACTCGGACCACGGCCTCGGTGCCTTCACCGCGCAGGTGTGGACGAACAACGCGTACATCGCGGCCAGCATGGTCGCGTTCGGGATCACCGGACTGTTCGTGCCGTACGCGATCATGCAGAACGCGGTCAGCCTCGGTGTCTCGGCGTCGATCATGCACTCGCAGGGGCGGCTCGGCGACTTCTTCCTCTACATCGCGCCGCACGGGCAGCTCGAGCTGTACTCGATCTTCCTCGCGGGCGGTGCCGGCCTCATGATCGCCTGGTCGTGGATCGCCCCCGGTGCCCGGACCCGCGCGCAGGCCCTCGCCGAGGACGGGCGGGCGCTCATCACGGTCGCGATCGGGCTCGTGCTCACGCTGCTGCTGTCCGGCGTCGTCGAGGGCACCGTGACCCGGCAGGAGTGGCCGTGGCCGGTGAAGATCGGCATCGGGACGGTCGCGCTCGCCCTGGTCCTGGCGTACCAGTGGGTGCTCGGCGGTCGGGCGTACCGGGCGGGGGAGCGCGGGGACCTCGACGAGTTCGACCGCGGCGCCGCGGCGATCGTCGCGGGCTGATCCGGTCCGCGGCCGCGCCCGGCCACCGGCCACCGGCGGTCAGCGGCCCGCGACTGACCGCTCCGGGGCTGCGCACAGCGTCCGCCGCGACTGCCCGCTCCGCGGCTGTGCGCCGCGCCCTGCCCGTTCCGGACCCGTGCCCCTCCGCCGCGCCCTGCCCGTTCCGGACCCGTGCGCCGCGTCCGCCGCGCCCTGCTCGCTCCGGACCCGTGCGCCGCGTCCGTCGCGACCCGCCCGCCGGACCGGGTCAGAGCCTCCCGGACGCCTTCGCCCGGATGTACGCGTCCGCGGTGCGCGGTGGGACGTCCTCGGGCAGCCCCCGCACCACCTCGGCACCCGCGCGTCTGGCGACGTCCGCGACGCCGTCGGCGTCGAGGAGCGTCCGTTCCGCGGCGGCGCGTCGGTACACCTGCTCCGCGTCCTTCCGCGACCAGCCGTCCCGCACCGACCGGCCGTCCAGCACTGACCAGCCGTCCCGCACTGACCGGCCGTCCCGCCGTGACGAGCCGAGCCGACGCGACGACCCCGTCCGGCGACCCGTCGGGGCTCCGTCTCCGTCCCGGTCCCTGGCAGCGCGTCCGGTCCGGTCTCGTTCCGCGCGCCGACCCGCCGCGTCCGCCCCGCCCCCGTCCGTCGTCCCACCGGTCGCGGCCATCCGCACCACGGCGGGGTCCTCGACCGACGTGACGACCACGGCGTGCCGACGGCCGAGCACGGGCAGCACCGCGAGCAGGTCGCCGGACGCGCCCACCGAGTCGAGGCTCGTCGCGAGCACCACGAGCGCACGCTGCGTCGTCACCGCGTCGACGATCGCCGGGACGGCCGCCCAATCGGTGGCCCGGAGCCCGGGCTCGGCGGTGGCCAGGGTCTCCCCGAACCGCTGCACGACGTCCGCCCGGGTGGCGCCGTGCACGCGACCCCGGACGGTGTCGTCGAGCACCAGAAGGTCGACCCGGTCCCCGGCAGCGGCGGCGAGCGCCCCGACGAGCAGCGCCGTCTCGATCGCGGTGTCCAGGCGGGGCTCGTCGTCGACCCGTCCGGCTCCGGCACGACCGGCGTCGACGACGACCACGACCCGGCGGTCGCGCTCCGGCCGCCAGGTGCGCACGACGAGGTCCTGCCGCCGGGCCGTGGCACGCCAGTCGATCGACCGGACGTCGTCCCCGCGGACGTAGTCGCGGAGGGAGTCGAACTCGGTGCCGTGCCCGCGCAGCTGCAGGGTCGTCTCGCCGTCGAGTTCCCGCAGGCGGGCCAGGCGTGACGGCAGGTGTCGCCGCGACCGGAACGGCGGGGTGACCACCAGGGCGTCCGGCGCCGCGACGACCCGTTGCCGCGCGGCGAGTCCGAGTGGGCCGGCTGCCCGGAGCGCGATCCCGGCGGTGGTGCGTCGGCCGCGACGGAAGGGGGCGAACCGCATCCGGGCGGTGCGACGCTCGCCTCCGGGCACGGTCATCGGGATCCGACGCGGTCCGTGGCCGGCCGAGGGCTCCCACATGTCCCGGACCACCGCCCGCAGCACCCGCCGACCGTCGTTGGCGAGCACCAGCGTCCCCTCGGCCGTGGTGTCGCGGCGGGCGAGGCGGGGCATCCGGCGTTCCACCCGCACCAACCGCAGGTCGGCCGCCAGCACGAGGTCGACGGCGGCGGCGAGCACCACGAGGCCGATCCACGCGAGACCGCCCCACCCGCTGCCGAGCAACACGGTGGGGACGATCGCGACGGCGAGGAGCGCGACGAACCGACCGGTGACGGCCACTAGATCGGCACCCGGACCTGCTCGAGCACCTGCTGCAGCACGCCGTCCGCCCCGACACCCTCGAGTTCGGCGTCGGGCGCGATGCGGAGCCGGTGCCGCCAGACGGGCAGGAGCATCGCCTGCACGTGGTCGGGCGTGATGGCGTCGTAGCCGGTCAGCCAGGCCCAGGCCTTCGCTGCGGCGAGGAGCGCGGTCGACCCGCGCGGGCTCACCCCGACGCGGACGGACGGTGCCTGCCGGGTGGCACGGGCCAGGTCGACCACGTACGCGAGCACGTCGTCCCGGGCACCGACGGCCCGTACGGCGCGCTGCGCGGCACGGACCTCGTCGACGCCGACGACGGGCACGATGCCGGCGGAACGGACGTCCCGCGCCACGAACCCGTCGGCGTGCCGGCGGAGGACCTGCCACTCGACGTCGCGCGGTGGCAGGTCGAGCGTGAGCTTCATGAGGAAACGGTCGAGCTGCGCCTCCGGGAGCGTGTACGTCCCCTCGAACTCGATGGGGTTCATCGTCGCCGCGACGAAGAACGGGTCGGGCAGCGGCCGGGCGGCACCGTCGACGCTGACCTGGCGTTCCTCCATGGCCTCGAGCAGCGCGGACTGCGTCTTCGGGGGCGTCCGGTTCACCTCGTCCGCGAGCAGCACGTTCGTGAACACCGGTCCCTCGCGGAACGGGAAGGTCCCGGTCGAGGCGTCGTACACGAGCGAGCCGGTGACGTCGCCGGGCATCAGGTCCGGTGTGAACTGGATGCGCTTCGTGTCGAGCGACATCGCCGCCGCGAGGCTCCGCACGAGCAGGGTCTTCGCGACGCCGGGGACGCCCTCGAGCAGGACGTGTCCCTGCGCGAGCAGACCCACGATCATGCCGGAGACCGCGCCCTCCTGGCCGACGACGGCCTTGCCGACCTCGGTGCGGACGCGACCGAGGACCTCGCGCAGGGGGTCGCCGCCTGAGCGGGGCCCGGGTGCGGGTGTGGTGGGCAGGTCGGTCACGGTCGTCCTCCTGGTGGTGTGGGCGGGGTCGGTGTCGTGGACGGGGGTGCCGGCGGTGCGGCCCGGCCGGCGACGCCGTCCCGGGGACCGCGCCGCGCGGGCGCACCTGTGGGGGGAGTGCGGCTCGCGTCGTCGGTGGTCCTCGGCGGAGCCGTCCGGGAGGCTCGGCGCACGTCCCCGGACACGGCCAGGCCGACCGCGTCCTCCAGGTCGTCGAGGGCGGTCGCGCCGGCGACGAGCGCACGGTCGTCGCCGGTGGGCCCGCCGACGAGCACCGCTCCGACCTGCCCGACCGGCCGGCCGGTCACGGCGGCGGTCCGGCGCACCACCTCGTCGACGTGTGCGGAGCGGGGCAGACCGAGCTGCCGCCCGATCCGGCGGACCGCGGCGATCCGGAGCGTGTCGAGCGTGTGCGTCCGGTCGCGGACCCGCACGGCGAGGCGCGCGCGTCCCTCGGTGGTCTCGGCGGCACGGACCACGACCGGCAGGTGTTCGACCACGAGGGGGCCGAGCCGTCGGCCGCGCCAGACCGCCGCGGCGACCGCCACGACGCCGAGGACGCCGATCGCGCTCGGGACCCACGGCGGAGCGAGGTCGCCGAGCGAGGGAGCGGCGTCGGCGCCCCCGGCCGTCGGCACGTACCAGACCAGGTCCTCCTGACTGCCGAGCAGTCCGAGCGCCAGGGCCGCGTTGCCCGCACGGGTCACGGTGTCGTTCCGGAAGGCCGCCGTCGTGCCGACGACGGTGACGTGCCCGGCCGGGGTCGCCGTGCGGAGGAGACCCCACCGACGGTCCGCTCCGGTGCCGGACGGGACGCAGCGGACCACGTCCGGGTCGTCGGTCGCGTAGGTGACCCCGGCGGTGCTGACGGTCCCGGCGTCGCGGGCGGCCGGGATCGCGCACGACGCGGTCGACGCCGTGGTGTCCGTCGAGGACGCGCCGGCCGGACGCGCGTCGAGGCCGAACGCCTCCAGGACGCCGGGGTCGGTGGTGACGAGGACCACGTCGGCCGCGGTCCTCGCGATGCGGCGGGCGACGGACGGGGCGAGCACCCCGGCCGAGTCGTCCACCAGGACGGTGCCCTCGCCGCTGCCGATCCGGTCGGCGTCGGAGACGACCGTGACCTCGGTGCCCTGCTCGCCGAGGACCCGCACCAGTGCCCGCGAGCCGCTGCCCGTCGTCGACGACGGGTCGAGCGGGACGTCCGACGGCTGCTGGCCGGGACCGACGGCGGCGGTCAGGACCGCCAGGAGCAGCCCGACGACGATCACCGCGGCCCAGGCACCCATGCGCAGGGCACGGTCACGCGGGGTCGGCCCGGTCGGGGCGGCAGCCGTTCCGGCCGGTGCCGCCGGCGTCGCGGTGGTGCTCATGCGCGGACCCCCGGGTCGGCGTCCGTCCGGTCGGCGTCCGTCCGGTCGGCGTCCGTCTGGTCGGCGTCGGTCCGGTCGGCGGGCCGTGCCGGGACAGTGGGACCCGCCGGGCCGGGAGCGCTGGCGGCGTCGGTGCCGGTCCCTGTGCCGGCGCGATGTCCGCCCGGGCCGCCGGGGCCGCCCGTCGTGACCGGTCGGGCGGCGCGCACCGCCGCGGAGGCGTCGAGCACGCGCAGGGCGGTCTCCTCGTCGGCGTCGACCCCGAGGTACCGGACGGCGTCGAAGGCGTCCGACGCGTCCCGCAGCACGGTGCCGAGGGCGGGGAACGGCACCGTGGCGCGGTCTGCGATGGCGCGGGCGGTGGCCCCCGGGACCACCGTGACCAGGTCCCGTTCGCCGAGACTCCGGGCCAGCGCGCGGTACCCCTCGAGCACCGCGGTCGACCAGTCCCCGGCCCGGAACGCCGCGCTGGCCGCAGCGGCGACGGCGCTCGCCGAGCGGAGGTCGTCGTCGTCGAACACCCCGCCCGGGTCCTCGCCGCGCAGCCGTGCTCGTCGGCGCGGCAGCCCGCGGGTGACCACGACGAGCACCACGACGGCGACGAGCACGACGACCGCGATCACGAGCAGGGTCCGCCCGGGCGTGGTGGAGCCGCCACCGTCCGGCAGCAGGGACCCGAGCCAGTCGAGGAAGGCCCGGGAGGCGCGGTCCCACCAGGTCTCCTGCGCCCCGCGGTACTCGGCGCGGCCGAGCTCCTGCTCGAGCAGGCGGCGGGCCTCGTCCGGGTGGACCGCGGTCACGGGCGACCGCTCGGCGGGTCCTGCTGCTCGGGCCAGCGCTGCTCTGGCCAGCCCTGCTGCTGCCAGCCCTGCTGCTGCTGCCAGCCCTGCTGCTCGGGCCAGCCCTGCTGCTCGGGCCAGCCCTGCTGCTGGGGCCAGCCCTGCCGGGGCGACCACGACTGCCGGTCGCCGGGGCTCGACGGCGCGAAGGGGTCGGCCGGCTGCCCGGTCTCCAGGTGCGCGGCGATGCGCTGGTCGAGCGCCTCGGTCCGGATGCGCCGGTCGATCGTCAGGAAGGTGGTGATCGACGCGGTCAGCACGTCCGTGACGCACTGCACCGCGATCACGAGCAGGCTGCCGATGGCGAGCGTGACGACGGCGCCGACCGAGGGCGGCCCTCCGGCGGTCGAGGAGCCGGTCTGGCCGAGCGGGTCGAACACCCCGGAGAACAGCGTGAGCCCGACGGTCAGCGGGACGCTGGCGATGCTCGCCGCGAAGGCCAGCACCACCTGCACGAGCAGCAGGATCCCGAAGGTCCGCCAGAACGCGCCACGGGTGAGGCGCCACGACTGCCCGGCGGCCGAGAAGACCCCGCGGCCCTCGAGCGCGATGGTCGGGACGGTGAAGGCGAACCGCGTGGTGAAGAAGGCGACGAGCACGGCGAACCCGAGGACCATCACGACGATCGTCAGGACGAACCACCCGACGGCACCGTCACCGGCGGACAGGGCGGCCACGAACGCGAGCACGACCAGGACGAAGACCGTCCCGAGCACGACCCCGCCGGCGAGCTGCAGCAGGATCCACCCGAGGACCGATCGCCGACGTCCGGCGAGCAGTGCCCACAGCCCACGGAACGTGCCGCGCCGTCCGAGGACGCGCTGCCCGGTGTCGACCGCGATCGGGGCGACGAGGAACCCGCGCGCCAGGTACGCCAGGAACGGGAGGCCGATCGACAGCACGGCGTACAACGTCACGGTGCCCGCGATGATCGTGTCGGCGTCACCCGTGCCGTCCACCGCCGCGAGCATGCGGGACTGCAGGGTGCGCTGCCCGAAGGCCGAGGTGAGCGTGGACACGAGGCCCAGCACGCCGGAGAGCAGTACGGCCCAGAGCAGCAGCACCCGCGCGTTGCGGCGGAAGACCGTGAAGGCGCCGGCGAGCACGTCGCCGAGGCCGAGCGGACGGAGCGGGATGACCGGGCGGACGGGCTGCGGACCCGGCCCTCCGACGGACGGGAGCGGTGGCGGCTGGTGCCCCGGACCTCCCGGCCCACCGACGGACGCCGGCCATGCGGGGGAGTACACCGGGCCTCCCGGGCCGCCGTGACCGCCCTGCGTGGGCCACCCTGGTGCGCCGGACGCGCGCTCGGGCCCGCCCGTGTGCTCCGGTGGCGTCCCCGCCCCCGGAACGTGCCATCCGCCGTCGACCATGCGCCGTCCCCCGTCGTCCGGTCGCCGCCGGACGCGGCGACCGTGTCCATCCTGTCGGAAAACGTGCGCCGATGAGGGCTCGGCTATCGTGAGCGGAGCGTGCCCGTCCCCGGGCACCCCCGCCCTGCCCCTCGGAGTCCCGATCCCATGACACCGCGCATCCTCGTCGTCGACGACGACCATGCCCTCGCCGAGATGATCGGCATCGTCCTCCGCTCGGAGGGCTACGAGGCCGACTTCAGCGCCGACGGCAACGACGCCGTGGACGCGTTCCACGCCACGAAGCCCGACCTCGTGCTGCTCGACGTCATGCTGCCGGGCATCGACGGCATCGAGGTGTGCCGCCGGATCCGCGCCGAGAGCGGCACGCCGATCATCATGCTCACCGCGAAGGGCGACACCGCCGACGTCGTCGCGGGGCTCGAGAACGGTGCCGACGACTACGTCGTGAAGCCGTTCAACCCGAAGGAGCTCGTCGCGCGCATCCGCACCCGGCTCCGGCCGTCCGCGTCGGACGCGACCGTCCTGCACGTCGGTGACCTCGTCGTGGACGTCCCCGGACACGAGGTCCGCCGCGGAGACCGGCCCATCGCGCTCACCCCGCTCGAGTTCGACCTGCTCCGTGCCCTCGCCGAGAAGCCCAGCCAGGTGTTCACCCGCGAGATGCTCCTCGAGCAGGTCTGGGGCTACCACTACAAGGCGGACACCCGGCTCGTGAACGTGCACGTGCAGCGCCTCCGCGCGAAGATCGAGCACGACCCGGACAACCCGCGCATCGTGACCACCGTCCGCGGCGTCGGGTACCGGGCCGGCGCGCAGAGCTGACGGCCGTGCCGTCGACGTCGGTCCCGGTGCCGCTCCGCCGGGTGCGCCGGCGGGCCCGGTACTGGCTCCGCCGCGTCTGGCGCGGGATCGCCTACCTGTGGCGCCGCTCACTCATGGTCCGGTCCGTCGCGATCACCGTGGCGACCACCGGTCTGGCCGTCGCGGTCATCGGCACCGCCGTCATGGTCAGCATCTCGAACAACGTGTACGCGCAGCGTCGCGACCAGATCGAGGCCGAGTCGGCGCGCGCCACCATCGTCGCGCAGGGGATCTTCGACGCCGCCACCGCGGCCGAGGACAACAACCAGACCGAACTCGAGTCCCTGCAGAGCGAAGCGCAGAACGCGATCCTCTCGAACACGACGAGCCCGGGCGGCACGAGCATCGCGATCGAGCGGACACCCGGCGAACCGACCCCGCAGATCCTGCAGAACGTCGCGAGCACCCGGTTCCCCGACGCCGTCATCACGGACGAACTCCGGAAGCGGGTCGCCGCGGACACCGGCGAACTCAGTCTGCAACCGGTGCGGCTCGACGGTCCGGACGGACGCGGCCCCGGTCTCGCCGTCGGGTCCACGCTGCAGATCCCGAGCGCCGGCCAGTACGAGCTGTACCTGGTCTACGACCTGTCCGACGCGCAGCAGACCCTGGACTTCGTGTCGCAGACGCTGTCCATCGGCGGTGTCGCGCTCATCGTCCTCATCGCCCTCGTCACGTCCCTCGTGGTGCGGCTCGTCGTCCTGCCGATCCGCGGTGCCGCCGAGACGAGTCGGAAGATCGCCGCGGGACGCCTCGACGAACGCATCCCGGTCCGGGGCGAGGACGACATCGCCACCCTCGCCCGGAGCTTCAACGACATGGCGGACGCGGTGAGCCGGCAGATCACCCAGCTCGCCGAACTCTCCCGCGTGCAGCAGCGCTTCGTGTCGGACGTCTCCCACGAACTGCGTACCCCGCTCACCACCATCCGCCTCGCCGGGGACCTGCTCTACGACGCCCGGCACGCCTTCGAACCCGCCGCCGCCCGCTCCGCGGAGCTGCTGCACGCCCAGGTCGACCGGTTCGAGCTGTTGCTCGCCGACCTCCTCGAGATCTCGCGGTACGACGCCCAGGCCGTCGAGCTCGAGACCGAGCCGGTCGTCCCGGCCGCGCTCACGGCCGACATCGTCGACGAGTTCCGTCCGCTCGCCGAACGGGTCGGCATCGAACTCCGCTTCGCCAGCCCCGGCGGGCACACGCCGATGCAGCTCGACGGCCGCCGGATCCGTCGGGTGCTCCGCAACCTCGTCGGCAACGCGGTCGAGCACGGTGACGGCCGCCCGGTCGACGTCGTGGTCGACAGCGACTCGCGCTCCGTCGCGATCGCGGTCCGGGACCGCGGCGTCGGGATGCCGCCCGAGGACACCGCCCGGGTGTTCGACCGGTTCTGGCGGGCCGACCCCAGCCGCAAACGCACCATCGGCGGCACGGGGCTGGGGCTCGCCATCAGCCTGGGCGACGCGCAGCTGCACGGCGGCCGCATCGACGTCTGGTCCCGCCCGGGTGAGGGATCGGCGTTCGTGCTCGTCCTGCCGCGCCGTACCGACGAGGCTCCGGCGACCTCGGCCATCCCGCTGCCCGCACTCGACGAGTCGTACGACGGACCCACCGCACCGGAGGACCGACCATGACCAGGACCGCTCGACCCGGAGCCCGGCGACTCCGACGCCTGCTCGCGACGGCGCTCGCGGCCGTGACGCTCCTCGCCGTCTCGGCGTGCGCCGCGATCCCCGAGGAGGGGCCGGTCCGCGCGGGGCGGTCGATCACGGACGAGTCGCAGTCCGGCGGCGTGGACTACCGCCCCTCCGGCCCCGAGGCCGGATCCGACCAGACCGAGCTGCTCACCCAGTTCATCGACGCCGCGACCGGCGCCCAGAACGACTACGCCGTCGCCCGGGAGTTCCTCAGCGCCGGCTTCTCGCAGAAGTGGAACCCGCGCCAGGGCGTGACGATCCGGCAGGGTGACGGGCAGGTCGAGCGGGTCGGGACGCGTGAGCTCACCTACACGCTCAGCGCGAGCGCCTCGGTCGACGCGGACGGCGAGTACACCCAGGCGGTCCGCCCGACCTCGTCAACGTTGACGTTCCAGTTCACGCGGGAGGACGGTGAGTGGCGGATCGCCTACGCCCCCGACGGCATCATCCTGTCCCCGATCAACTTCGTCTCGGTGTTCCAGCCGCACGCGCTCTACTTCTACGACCCGACGTACCGGTACCTCGTGCCGGACGAGCGGTGGTTCCTCGCCCGGTCCTCGACGAGCACGCGGATCGTCAGCGCGCTCCTCGCCGGCCCCGCCGAGTGGCTCGAGGGCACCGTGGTCTCGTCCTTCCCCGAGGGCACACAGCTCTCGCTCAACGCGGTGACGATCGAGAGCGGCAGCGCCCAGGTCGACCTGTCGAGCGAGGCGCTGCGCGCGACCACCGTCGACAAGGTCCGGATGCGGGAGCAGCTCACCGACTCGCTGTCCTCCATCGCGACCGTCTCCTCCGTCGACCTCACCGTCGAGAGCGTGCCCGTGCCCCTGCCGGACTCGAGCGGCACGAGTGCCCAGCGGAACCCCGACGTCGACGCGAGGCCCCTGGTCGTGCAGGACGGCGCCGCCGGCTTCGCGACGCCGAGCACGGGGGACGTCACCGGCCTCGGCGGCGGGATGAGCGGCCGGATCGCCGCGCTCGACCCGCGGTCGCTCGCGCTGTCCGCCTCGGGCACCCTCGCCGCGGTCGGCAACCGCGACGGCGTGTTCGTCGTGCGCAGCGGCAAGGACCCGCTCCGGGTCGACACCCGGGACGACCTCGTGCCCCCGTCGATCGACGACCAGGGGTTCGTGTGGGTGGCGGAGCGCTCCGACGCCCGGTCGATCACGGCGTACGGCACCGGCGGCGACCCGCACCAGGTCACCTCGACCCTGCCGGAGGGGGAGCTCGTGTCCTTCCAGGTCTCCCGTGACTCCACCCGTGCGCTCGCGCTCCTCGACACCGACGACGGTGCTGCCCTGTACGTGGTCGCGATCACGAGGGGTTCGGACCGCGCCCCGACGTCCCTCGGTCCGCCGGTGCGCGTCCAGGCCGCGGCTGGCGACCCGGTGAGCGCGACCTGGGTGGACGAACTCGACGTCGCGTCCGTCGGTCGGACGAGCACGGGGGCGAGCGTCGTCCGGACGACCGTCGGCGGCCAGCCGGAGACGCTCGCGAAGCCCGGCGGCACGGCGACGACCATCGCCGGGGGGAGCGGTGGTGCGCTGCTGCTCCGGATGACCGACGGGTCGGTGCTGCAGTCGACCGGCGGAGGGTGGGACACCACCGGCGTCGACGCCGAGGTCCTCGGCATCCAGCGCTGAGCGCCTCCCCGTCACGGCGGGGCCGGCCGGGAGGCCCGTCCACAGTTCGCCGGGCGGCGCACCCGGACGGGGCTCCGCCGGGCGAGCATCGGGTCATGTCGTCCACACAGCTGCCGTCCGTGGTACCGCACGCTCCTGGACCTGGACCTGGACCTGGACCTGGACCTGGACCTGGGCCCGTGCCCGGGCCCGCGCCTGCTCCTGACGTCGGCCGTGCCTCCGCCCCGGATCCGGCCGAGCCCGGTCCGGTCGCCGGTCGTGTCCCCGGTCGTGTCCCCGGCGCGGACCGTCCATGGCGTGACGCCGTCAGCGCGGTGCTCGCCGTGCTCCTGCCCGTCGACTGCGTCGGGTGCGGTGCGCCCGACCGGGCGCTGTGCCACACCTGCCGGGGGACGTTCGCGGCCCTCCCCGGACGGACCCGGCTCGTCGCGGGGGTCCGACTCGACGCGGCGTACGAGTACGAGGGACTCGTACGGACGCTCGTGCTCGAGTGGAAGCTGCGCGGCCGGGTGGACGTCGTCGCACCCCTGACGGACCGGACGGCCGACCTGGTGCGGTCGGCGCTCGCCGCGGCGCCGGGCGCGGTCGTCCTGCGGGTGCCCCCGTCGGCGCGCGGGCACCGCCGTCGTGGGTTCGACCCCGTGGTGACGGTGCTCCGCCGCGCGGGCGTGCGGCGAGCCCCCGCCCTCCGACGGGTCGCCGTCGCGGCGGCGCTGCCGGGCGTGGACCGGGCGGCGTCCGGGCGCGGGGGTGCCGACCCGCACGGGGGCGGTGCCGGGCAGAAGGAGCGCACCGGCATCGAGCGCGTCGCCGCCACGGTCGGCACCCTCAGTGCCCCCGCGCTCGTCGCCGGGCGGGACGTCGTCGTGGTGGACGACGTCGTGACGACCGGGGTGACCATGGCCGAGGCGGTCCGAGCAGTGCGGGCCGCGGGCGGACGTGTGGCCCGGTGCGTCGCGGTTGCGAGCGTCGAGGTGTGAACGCCGAGTGTCCCCTGGGCATCCGGTGGGTGTCCCCGCCCGACCGCCCGATGCGAGCACCCGCTCGGGCGGCAGGGTCTAGCCTCGCGGCAAGGCGCTGGTGTTCGCCGGACGGAGGCGAACCGCCGAAAGTGGATGGGAGCCGCCATGGACGTGACGATCACGGGCCGGAACGTCGGAGTGACCGACCGATTCCGGACCTACGTGGAGCAGAAGTCCGAGAAGATCGACGCCCTCGCCGACCGGGCCCTCGCGTTCGAGGTGCGGTTGAGTCGGCACCACGAGAAGAGCAGCGGGGCGCAGGGCGAGGACCGCGTCGAGCTGACCATCATCGGACCCGGACCGCTCGTCCGGGCCGAGTCCGCCGCGTCGGACAAGTACGCGGCATTCGACCTGGCCTTCGCGCGCATCGCCGAGCGCCTGCGCCGGGCTCGGGACCGCAAGAAGGTGCACCGCGGGCGCCACCGCCCGACGTCCGTCGCCGAGGCCGCCGGTGCCGGCTTCGAGGGCATGGGGGTCGAGCCCGCCGACGGCAAGCTCATCGAGGAGGTCGCCACGGGCGCCGTTCCCGTGGTCGACGTCGACCAGGCAGCGGACCACGAGGACGACGACCAGGCGTACTCGCCCGTCGTCATCCGTCAGAAGGTGTTCGAGGCCGCCCCGATGACGGTCGACGACGCGCTGTACCACATGGAGCTCGTCGGACACGACTTCTACCTGTTCGTCGACTCCGAGACCCACCGGCCGAGCGTGGTCTACCGCCGCAAGGGCTGGGACTACGGCGTCATCGGCATCGACGAGAACCCGGGCGCCGACGCCCGGGGGAGCGAGCACGTCCTGGTCGAGGAGACGACCTCCGCGAACGCGTAACACCGATCCCGAGTGCGCACGGTCCGGTCGGACCGTGCGCACTCGTGCTGTCCGGCGTGCACTCGTCCTGCTCCCAGCGCCGGGCTGCGGCGGGTTGCTAGCATGACTGGCTGATCGGGCGCGCGGACCGCGCACGACGACTTCGTAAGGAGCTCACGTGGCAAACGTGCTGGAGAAGGTCCTCCGCATCGGTGAAGGACGGACCCTCCGTCGGCTGAAGGCGTACGCCTCGGCGATCAACGACCTCGAGGACGACTTCGCGAGTCTGACGGACGAGGAACTCCTCGAGGAGACG
Source organism: Curtobacterium sp. MCBD17_023 (assembly GCF_003224415.1). Classification (NCBI taxonomy): domain Bacteria; kingdom Bacillati; phylum Actinomycetota; class Actinomycetes; order Micrococcales; family Microbacteriaceae; genus Curtobacterium; species Curtobacterium sp. MCBD17_023. The sequence goes on along the minus strand of NZ_QKLJ01000003.1, from coordinate 35,629 downwards.
ACCGAGCTCCGCGAGCGGTACGCCAACGGCGAGACCCTCGACGACCTCCTGCCCGAGGCGTTCGCCGCCGTGCGCGAGGCCTCCAAGCGGACCCTGGGCATGCGGCACTTCGACGTGCAGCTGATGGGCGGCGCGGCGCTCCACCTCGGCAACATCGCCGAGATGAAGACCGGTGAGGGCAAGACCCTCGTCGCGACGACCGCGGCGTACCTGAACGCCATCCCGTCGCGCGGCGTGCACGTCATCACGGTCAACGACTTCCTCGCGTCGTACCAGTCGGAGCTCATGGGCCGCGTCTTCCGCGCCCTCGGCATGACCACGGGCTGCATCGTCGCGGGCCAGTCGCCGGCCGAGCGCCGCGAGCAGTACGCCGCCGACATCACCTACGGCACGAACAACGAGTTCGGCTTCGACTACCTGCGCGACAACATGGCGTGGCAGGCGTCCGACATGGTCCAGCGCGGCCACTTCTTCGCCATCGTGGACGAGGTCGACTCGATCCTCATCGACGAGGCCCGGACGCCGCTCATCATCTCCGGCCCGTCGTCGGGTGAGGCGAACCGCTGGTTCACCGAGTTCGCCGCCATCGCCACGCGGCTCACCCCGGGCGAGGACTACGAGGTCGACGAGAAGAAGCGCACCGTCGGCGTGCTCGAGCCCGGCATCGAGAAGGTCGAGGACTACCTCGGCATCGACAACCTGTACGAGTCGGCGAACACCCCGCTGATCTCCTTCCTGAACAACTCCATCAAGGCCGTCGCCCTGTTCAAGCGCGACAAGGACTACGTCGTGATGAACGGCGAAGTCCTCATCGTCGACGAGCACACCGGCCGCATCCTGATGGGCCGCCGCTACAACGAGGGCATCCACCAGGCGATCGAGGCCAAGGAGGGCGTCGAGGTCAAGGCCGAGAACCAGACGCTCGCCACGATCACCCTGCAGAACTACTTCCGCCTGTACCAGAAGCTCTCCGGCATGACCGGTACCGCCGAGACCGAGGCGGCGGAGTTCATGTCCACGTACAAGCTCGGCGTGGTCCCGATCCCGACGAACCGCCCGATGCAGCGCATCGACCAGACCGACCTCGTGTACAAGAACGAGCAGGCCAAGTTCGAGCAGGTCGCGAACGACATCGAGGAGCGTCACCAGAAGGGCCAGCCGGTCCTGGTCGGTACCACGAGCGTCGAGAAGTCCGAGTACCTGTCGAAGCTCCTCGCCAAGAAGGGCGTGAAGCACGAGGTCCTCAACGCGAAGAACCACGCGCGTGAAGCCGCGATCGTCGCCCAGGCCGGTCGCGCCGGCGCCGTCACGGTCGCGACGAACATGGCCGGTCGTGGAACCGACATCATGCTCGGTGGCAACGCCGAGTTCCTCGCGGTGCAGGAGATGCACGCGAAGGGCCTGTCGCCGACGGAGACGCCGGAGGAGTACGAAGCCGAGTGGGACAAGGTCTTCTCGGCGATGAAGGCCACCGTCGAGGAGGAGAGCGAGAAGGTCCGGGAAGCCGGCGGTCTGTACGTCCTCGGGACCGAGCGGCACGAGTCCCGCCGCATCGACAACCAGCTGCGTGGTCGATCCGGTCGTCAGGGCGACCCCGGCGAGAGCCGCTTCTACCTGTCGCTGACCGACGACCTCATGCGGCTGTTCAATTCCGGTGCCGCCGAGAGCCTCATGGGCCGCGGCAACGTGCCGGACGACCTGGCGATCGAGAACAAGCTCGTCGGGCGGGCGATCCGCTCCGCACAGGCGCAGGTCGAGGGCCGCAACGCCGAGATCCGCAAGAACGTCCTGAAGTACGACGACGTCCTGAACCGCCAGCGCGAGGCCATCTACAGCGACCGCCGCCACATCCTCGAGGGCGATGACCTGCACGAGCGCGCGCAGTCGTTCCTGAAGAGCGTCGTGGACGACGTCATCGACACCCACACCGGCGAGGGTTCCCCGGACGACTGGGACCTCGACGCCATGTGGACCGAGCTCGGCACGTTGTTCCCGATCTCGATCACCATCGACGAGGTCATCACCGAGGCCGGTTCGAAGGGCAAGGCCACGCGGGACTTCCTCGCGCGGGAGATCCTGTCCGACGCCCAGCTCGCCTACCAGAAGCGCGAGGAGACCCTCGGCGAAGAGGCGATGCGCGAGCTCGAGCGTCGCGTCGTCCTCTCGGTGATCGACCGCCGCTGGCGGGACCACCTGTACGAGATGGACTACCTCAAGGACGGCATCGGCCTCCGCGCGATGGCGCAGCGTGACCCGCTCGTCGAGTACCAGCGCGAGGGCTACGCGCTGTTCCAGACGATGATGGGCCAGATCCGCGAGGAGTCGGTCGGGTTCCTCTTCAACCTCGAGGTGCAGGTCCAGTCGGACGGCGACAGCGCCGTCATCGAGGCGAAGGGCCTCGGCGAGGAGGGTGAGAACGCCGGACTCGAGTACTCGGCGCCGTCCATCGACGGCGAGGTCGAGGTCCGCGACGAGGCCGGCCGCCTCGAGCAGGCAGCGACAGCGCGGGCCCAGCGCGAGCAGGCCGAGCAGGAAGCGGCGGCCCCCGAGCGGGGTTCGGCCTTCGGCTCCGCCGCGACCGCCACCGGGCAGGCTGACGCGAACAACCGCGCCGAGCGCCGGGCGGCCGCCAAGAAGGGCTGACGGCCCGTACGACACGACGGGAGGCCCGGTACCAGCTGGTACCGGGCCTCCCGTCCGTCTTCCCGGGGCCGGCGCCAGCGCCTGCACCGGCACCGGCAGGGCGGCCGACACCCGGACCGGCGCCGGGCGTGGGACCGGCACCGGGAGCGGGGAGCGGGGAGCGGGATCGGGCCCGGGACCGGCGTCGGGGACCGGCAGCGGCGTCCGGACCGGGACCGGCGTCGGCGACCGGCAGCGGCGTCGGGACCGGGACCGGCGTCGGAGACCTGCACCGGCGTCGGGGACCGGCAGCGGCGTCGGGCCCGGCACGGAGATCGACGTCGACCCTGCTCGACGCGCCCGGCTCCGCGCACTCAGAGCACCCCGATCGCGGTCGCCCGCCAGCGACCGTTGCGGACCTCGAGCCGGATGGCGACCGCCCGGGCGCGACTCCGGGTGTGGACGACCACGGCCGCCTCGGCGACGCCGTCCCGGGGCCCGTCGAGCACGACGCCGCCGACCCTGATGACCGCACGCTGTCGTGCGTGGCGGGACACTGACCGGGCACGCGCCGCGACCGCCGCCCGGTGCTGCAGGTGTCGGTGCACCTCGTCGGTGATCCACCGCGAGATGGTGTCGACCTCCCGGGCGCCGGTGAGGATCTCGGCGACGCACAGGGCGAGGGACCGCGCCGTCTCGCCGGCGTCCGGGAGGTCCGTGCCCGCGCCGCCGCCACCCGCACCGACAGCCGCATGCGTCTCGTTCGCGCCCGGCGCAGCCCCGGTCCCGGACGGATCCAGGACCGCCGCGGTTCCGGACGGATCCAGGGCCGCTCCGGTCCCGGACGCACCGAGGGCCGCTCCGGTCACGGACGGACTCAGTACCGCCCCGGTCCCGGCCGTGCCGACGGCCGCGCCGGTCCCGTCCGTGTCGACGTCCACCCCGGGGTCGACCGTGCGGACGACGCTCGAGGAGGAGGAGGGCACGGCGTGGGTGCCGCCCGTCCCGTCGTCCTCGGCGCGATGGCGGTCCCTCCGGTCCTCCTCGGTCTGGTCGTACCTCCCGACCGGCTCCTCGTCGATCCGTTGCGCCGTGTCCGTCACCCCGGCCCCCTTTCTCCAGGGCTGAGCGTATGGGCCGTGCAACATCACATTTCGCAGAGCGGTGTTGCCTGTGGAGAGTGCGCCGTCTCCACACAGCGGCGGACCTAGACTTGGCTGGTGTCGACCCTCAGTGACCTCGTCCTCGCACAAGGCCGTTCCTCCGAAGCCGACGTGGAATGGCTGCACCTGCTCGTCGGCGACTGGCAGCTGCTGGCCGACCTGTCCTTCGCCGACATGGTCCTCTGGGTGCCGACCGCCGACGGGTCGTCATTCGTGGCCGTCGCCCACGCCCGGCCGTCCTCGGCGGCGACGCTGTTCTACCGCGACATCGTCGGGCAGGAGATCCGCGAGGAGTGGCGCGACCAGGTCACCCAGAGCTTCACCGGGAGCCGCGTCGTCGACTCGGCCGAGCCCGACTGGTACGAGGACACCCCGACCCGCGTCCGCGCCATCCCGGTGCTCCGACGCCTGACCGCGAAGAGCGCCGAGACCACCGAGCGGCCGATCGCCGTCGTGACCCGCCACTCCAACCAGGACGAGTCGCGCACGCCGAGCCGTCAGGAGCTCAACTTCACCGCGAGCGCGAACGACCTGTTCGGCATGATCGCCACCGGCGACTTCCCGGACCTCGGCGCACCCGCTGGCCCCCGCCGTGGTGCGCCGCGAGCCAGTGACGGTCTCCTCCGCCTCGACACCGACGGCGTGGTCACGTTCGCGAGCCCGAACGGTCTCAGCGCGTTCAACCGGATGGGCTTCGAGGGCGAACTCGAGCGCAAGTCCCTGGCCGAGGTCACGACGGAGCTGCTCGGTGCGCAGCTCGACGTCGACGAGTCCCTGCCGCTCGTGGTCACCGGCCGCGCTCCGTGGCGGGCGGACATCGAGGCGAAGGGTGTCACCGTGACCCTCCGGTCGATCCCGCTCCGCGACCACGGTGACCGCATCGGCGCCGTCGTCCTCTGCCGCGACGTCACCGAGATGCGGCACCAGGAGCGCGAGCTCATCACCAAGGACGCGACGATCCGTGAGATCCACCACCGCGTCAAGAACAACCTGCAGACGGTGGCGTCCCTCCTGCGGATCCAGGCCCGGCGCACGCACTCGGACGAGGCGCGGACCTCCCTGCAGAACGCGATGCGGCGCGTGGCCGCCATCGCCGTCGTGCACGACACCCTGTCGACGGGGCTCAGCCAGACCGTCGACTTCGACGAGGTGTTCGACTCGGTCCTCAAGCTCGTGACCGAGGTCGCGGCGTCGCACAACACGACCGTGCACCCGAAGAAGACGGGGGAGTTCGGTGTGCTGCCGTCCGAGGCCGCGACCCCGCTCGCGCTCGGTCTCACCGAACTCGTCACCAACGCCGTGGAGCACGGGCTCGACGGGCGCGACGGCGAGGTCGAGATCGTGGCGAACCGGCACGACGACCACATCGAGATCCAGGTCCGCGACAACGGCGTCGGCCTGCCGGAGGGCAAGGTCGGGTCGGGGCTCGGGACGCAGATCGTCCGCACCCTCATCCAGGGCGAACTCGGCGGCACGATCGACTGGCACACCCTCACGGGCAGCGGCACCGAGGTGACCATCTCGATCCCGTTCCGCTGGCTCACGGCGGCACCGGCAGCGACCGCCTGACCACTCGCGGTCGTCCGCGACGGCCTGGAGGCCCGCACCCGGTCGACCGTACGTCATCCTCTCCGTACTCTTGCACCATGACCGACGACCCGATGCGCGACCTCCTCGAGGAGGCGACCACCACCGTCGCAACCGGCGGCGACGTGAGGCGAGCGGTCGGCCTCGCCAGCCTCCTGTCCCTCGTCACTGGGAGCGTCGCCACGGTGACGGCCGCGACCATCGCCCTCGTCGTCTTCCTCTTCGTCCTGTCGCCGTTCGCCTTCCTTCTCGGTTTCGGACTACTGCTCGGCTGAAAGCGGTACGGCACCGGCGTGAGTCCGGCAGCAAGATCGGCTACGGAGACGCCGTCGTCTGGCGGCGGTGATGGAGAGGCGATCGGCCGATCTGGCGTTCGAAGGCACTGCTGAATGCGCTTTCCGAGCCGTAGCCGAGGTCGGTGGCGAGAGCCATCACGCGGACGTCAGGGTCGCGGAGTGCGCGCTGAGCGAGGACCATCGCCAGTGCGTCAGGTAGGACGATGGCGTGCTGCCAGAGACCGTGCGGAACCGCTCCGCGAATCGGTGCGCGACATCTCGGCGAGGCTTGCAAGCTCTCCGGCGACGCATCCGCCACGCGCGTACGTGGGCCCGATCACGGCCAGGGGTCAGCGCTCCATCTCACGACGTGGATATCACCAAGTAGACTGATCCGCCGCCTCCGGCGGTCGCACCGGACATCGTCACGGACACGGGTTCGTCGCCCACCTGAGTGAACCAGGGCTCCCCGTTCTCGCCGAATCCGGCGGCCTCCATCCGCTTGCCGACCCGCGCCTTCCAGTCTGGCGTCGCCGCTGCGTCGAACGCGTAGTCGATGGATGGACCCGGGCCCGCGCCCAGGGGCCTGACCGCGACACCGGTCTCGGTGCGTCTCGCATCCGGAATGACGCTCCGAAGATCGATGCGCTGATCAACGACGCGCATCGCGGTGAAGGCCGCGTCTGTCTTCTCACGCTGATTCGTGTCGTACCAGACACGCACCCCGACAGCGGCTCCGACGATCGTCAGCATCGCGATCGATGCAACCAGCACGATGCGCGTTCGCCGCCTCATCCCCACGAGTGGAACCTAGCCGAACCCGACCCATCTCCCCCGAGTCTCGGGGATCGGGGTCGCCCGACCTCTCGTCGCGGAGGGTGGGTCCTGGTTTGCGCGGCGACCGCTGATCGGGTCAGGGGGCTGCCCTGTAGGACTGTCACATGATCGATCTTGCCGAGACCCGTGAAGTCACGCTCGAGAGCCCCAAGTCCTCAGAGCGCGCAGTGCAAGTCATCGCCGGTTGGCTAGCCGAGAAGAGCGGCAGCCCCGTTGAAGCGACGACGGAGGGTGCTGTCGATCTGGGCTCGCGGTTCACGTACCGAATGTGGGGCACCACGCGACGAGGATTACGCAAGCTGCCGATGCGGCTGACTTGGCATGTTGCCGACAGTGCGACGGGTAGCAGCATCTCGATTCAGATGCGCAGCGACGAGGGCAAGTACCTCGTCCGTACCTATCAGCATCATCTGGTCTACCAACGCACGTTCGACGTGTGGAGTGACGAGTTGAACGCGCTGCTGACAGAGCTGCGCTGCGGCGACCGTTCGACGATCGGCTGCTGAAACGGCTCTAGGATCACCGAATGCAACTCGAGCGGCCGTCCGAACGGCTCTTCAGATCGTTCCAGCAGTCCATGCTCGAGTGGGATGGCGCGCACCAGGACGGTGCCGGCATCCGTGACGCAGCCCTGTTGGCGACCGAAGGCGGATTCGCTCAATGGGTGATGCAACTGCGCACCGAGGAAGGCGTCCCCGCGGGCGACGGGTTCGTCACGTGCAGCTACTACTGGATGGTCCAGGACGACGAGTACCTGGGAAGCATCGCGCTCCGTCACGAGCTCAACGACTTCCTTCGCTCTTACGGCGGCCACATCGGCTACAGCGTTCGCCCGAGTGCCCGACGCCGAGGACTTGCAACTCGCGCACTCCAGGGCGTCCTCCGTATCGCTCATCATCGTGGTCTGGCAGAAGTGCTGGTCACCTGTGACGCGCAGAACCTCGGGTCCCGCCGCGTGATCGAGGGCAACGGGGGTCGATTCGAAAGCGAGGTCACCGACGCCGCCGGGCGAGTGTTCCAACGTTTCTGGATCTCGACGGGCGCAGAGCCTACCGAGCTGTAGCACTGACGGATCGGCTACCGGGACGAGTGGTGGCTTCGCGAGGACAGAGGCGACGTAGCCCGGTCCCATGGATGACCAGCGGCCCCGCAGCATGGCCGAGCTGTTCGCAGAGAGCGAGGAAACGATTCCGGCATCTCGCGGTGCAATCCGCGCTGCGAGTCAGCTCCGCCGCCCCGCTGACGGATCGCCCATCGGGCGGTCACGCTCCGCTGAGAAGCGCCCAGACGGTGCCTGGCCGGACTTGGTTGTGTCCGGCCAGGCGCCGTCCTACGCGACCTACGCGACCCACACGACCTACGCCGAATGGTCGATGCGTCGGGTCGTCTGTGCCCGTACGGTCGGAAGGTGCTCCAGCGAACCGCCGCCGTCACCGCAGCCCTCGTGATCACGCTCGTCTCGGTCACGGGGTGCACAGTCGGGCCGGGAGGCACAGCCTCCTCCGCCACGACGGCGGCGGCGGTCCCGCAGCTGGACCCGCAGGTCGCGTCCACGCTCGACGACGCGCTCCGCACCGTGCGGGCGAGCCCCGGCGTCGCGAGCGCGACGAACCGGATCGAGCTGCACCAGCGCTACACCGCCGCCGACGGAACAGACGTCACGCCCCCTGGCCTCGAGGCATGGGACAACCGCGATGCCGGCCCGGCCGCACCGCCGCCGATGGGCGGTGTCTCCCCGGACGATCCCACGCTCCCGCCGGTACCCACGCCCTCGGCTCGTCCCACACCCCCAGTCGGTGCGACCGAGACGCACTCGTTCTCGAGCGCCTTCGTGGTCACGATGGACCCGGACGCAACCCCGTCGGAAGCGTCCGCGGTTCCGGTCGCGATGGCGGAGCGGATTGCCTGGACCGGTGTCACCCTCACGCTGCAGGTGCCGGAGGGGCCGGGACACGTTCTCTCCACCGTCACCTACTCGGGCACGTTCGACCAGCGGATCCCTGACGAAACCGCCCTCGGTGTCGCGTCCGGATCGGCCACGCTCGCGGCCACTCCAGGCGTGACCGGAGTCGAGGCGAGCATTCCGCAGACGATGCGCATCGACTACGGCTCGCTGACGATCGGGGTCTCCCCGGCGGACGACGCCACGCTCGCGCGGGTACACGGTGTTGTTGACGGAACCGTGTTCGCCGGGACGACGCTGCACGGGTCGTTCGGGAACGGGGCGAAGCCCTAGTCGGAGGCATGACTGCACGCTCAACCAGCGGCCGCACATTCACCTGCACCTGTCGCCGTCGAATCCGGCTTCCGTGTGGTCTGAGGTCCGAGTAGTACACCGTCCCGTCAGCCGATTCCCCACCGGAACGATCAAGAGCGACCGAGCCAGCGTTCGGTGGTCCAACGGCCATCGGGACGGAACTCTGGGATTGCATGCCCCTTGTCGCCCGCCGATAGCTTGACCCTGTGAACAACCCGCAACAGCAGGGAGCCGCCGACCTCGTGGGCCTGCTCATCGGTGCCCCACTCGCCATCATCGGTGTGTTCGTGCTTGTCAGCGCCGGGAGTACACCGGTAGCCATCCTCGGCGGCACTCTGCTGCTTTCGGGAGTGATGCTGGTGTCCACCGCGCTGCTCATCCGAGGGCTACGCCGACGGTGAGGCGGCTCACTCGCCGATCGTCCATCGGACGGGACAGTGCTCAGCGGCCGGAGGCAAGAAGACCTCCCAGAGAACTTCGCCGTCGATGACAGCGGTCGTGGGTGCAAGCCCGGTCCGGCGCGCGACGTGCTCGGAAGCTGTGTGGTCGGGATGAATGGAAGCCCTGATGTGCCGCACGTCGACCGAGCGCAACCAAGTCACGACGGTGGATGGACTGGCGGCCGTACCGTGCGCCCAGTTGGTCCAGGGTCGGTGGCTCGCCGCCGGTGAAGAGGTAGAGCTCTGGTGGAGCCAGGGTGGTGACCATCTCGCTTGCGTGTTCGACGGCAAGCGGTTCCAGGGCGAGACGATCCGAATCCAGGGGATCAGCCTGTGGCCACGACATGACCCGAGCCTTGCAGATCGCTCGGTCGACCGTCGTCTACCGGGACGCTGCTCACGTCAGGGCAAGTGATCTGGCAGCGGTGCCGGACATCGGCGTTGTGGCGGGTGCTTCGCAGCGCGGGTCGGGACAGACTGGTCGGCAGCCGACAACGAGGTGCGGGCCTCCAGGCGTCCCGCGGTGCCCCTGCGGCACAGTGTCACGGGCCGGACGCAGGAGAGCCCGCCACCCCGAGGGGTGGCGGGCTCTCCTGTCAGGTGCGCGCGGTCAGGAGGCGCGGCGGGCGCGGGCGGCGCGGCGCTTGAGCGCGCGACGCTCGTCCTCGCTGAGGCCGCCCCAGACACCGGAGTCCTGGTTGTTCTCGAGGGCGTACTGCAGGCACATCTCGGTCACGGTGCACCGAGCGCAGACCGACTTGGCCTTCTCGATCTGGTCGACGGCCGGGCCGGTGTTCCCGACGGGGAAGAAGAGCTCGGGGTCTGCGGTGAGGCAGGCAGCCTGGTCACGCCAGTCCATGTGTGGTGCTCCTTGCGGTAGATGCTCGAACGGCAGGCCGCGGCCGTGACTCGGGGGATCGGGACTCTGCACATGCTCATGTGACGTACGGGAGGCTTCCTGTGGGGGAGGAGCCCGCGCGGGGAGAGTTCGACGCCCGCGGAACGCTCGGGGGAGGAGCGTCGAACCACGGGAGACGTACACCACATCGTGCCGTCCAAACGACCTCGGACATCGTTCCATACTGGTATGGCCAAATCAAGGGTTTCACTGCTGGAGGATCGCTGTGCCTGACACCACCACGGACGACGAACTCGTCCCCCGGAGGCGGCCCGCTGCACTCCTCGTGCTCGTCGCCGTCGTCGGGCTCGAGTTCCTCGCGATGGCCGCCGTGACGGTCTTCCTGCTCGTCGAACTCCTCACGACCCCGGCAGAGGGCATCGCGTCCGGGATCGCCCTGCTCGTCCTCGCGGTGCTCGCGACCGTGTGGCTCGGCGCGATGGTGGCCGGACTCCGCCGCGGCCGCGCCTGGGTGCGCAGCGGTGTGGTCGTCTGGCAGGTCCTGCAGGGCGCCCTGGCGATCGGGGCGTTCCAGGGCGAGTCGCGGGTGGCGTCCGTCGGGTGGGCGCTGCTCATCCCGGCGCTGCTCGGCATCACGCTCGTGCTCAGCCGGCCGGTAACCACGGCACTCGTGCGCCGGGATTGAGCGGCGCCGGGACTGAGCGGCGCCGGGACTGAGCGGCGCCGGGACCGAGCGGCGCCGGGCCCGAGCAGCACCGGGCCCGAGCAGCGCCGGGAGGTGGGCCGTCAGACCAGGCCGAGCTTCTTCCGCAGGCTCGCCACGTGGCCGGTGGCCTTGACGTTGTAGAGCGGCAGCTGGACGCGGACTTCCTCGTCGACGACGATCGTCGACCGGATGGTGCCGGTGACGATCTTGCCGTAGTTGTTCTTCTCACCCCATGCCCCGTACGCGCGGTGTACGGCGAGGTCGGGATCGCTCAGCAGCGGGAAGCTCAGGGCCTGCTCGGAGTGGAAGCGCTGCAGGGCGGGCAGCTCGTCCTTCGAGACGCCGAGGACCTCGTAGCCGGCGGCCTGGAGCGACGACATGTTGTCGCGGAAGTCGCAGGCCTCGGTGGTGCAGCCCGGGGTGGACGCCGCGGGGTAGAAGTACACGATCACCTTCCGTCCGCGGAGGTCTGCGAGCGCGTGCTCGGTGCCGTCCTGGTCGGGGAGGGTGAAGTCGGGGGCGGTGTCGCCGGCGGCGAGACGGTCGCTCAAGTGGGGCTCCTGTTCGTCCGGTGCCGCGAGTGGTCAACGGCACGCAGAAGTCATGCTATTGTTGATTCCCGTCGCGGGGCGCACGCCGAAGCGGCAGGACAACGCAACACCACGCACCTCTAGCTCAATTGGCAGAGCAACTGACTCTTAATCAGTGGGTTCTCGGTTCAAGTCCGAGGGGGTGCACCAACCGAAGACCCCGACCAATCCGGTCGGGGTCTTCGTCGTCGTACCGGCGTTCCACGCACCGTGCCTCGCGAGACCGTCGTGCCCGACACGCCCGACCCGTTTCCGGACACCATCTCAACCGGACAGCCCAGCCGCCGGCGCTGCGTCACCCGTCGGACAGCTCCACCACCCGCTCCTCGCCGACCACCGCGTCGAGCCCGCCCGACGACACCGCCGCCAACTCCGCCCGGAGTGCTGCGATCCCGTCGCTCGGCACCCACACCTCGAACGTCGCCTCGGTGCCGTAGACCGTCGCGCCGGAGGTGGCGTCGTGCCGCTGCACCCACGCGCGCAGGGCGTTGTCCACCCGTCCCGCGTCGGCGTGCGGGACCGCCACGGTCACCTGCGTCCGGGCGGCGCGGCGGACGACCTCCGCCCGGTCGAGGGTCTCGGACACCGAGGTCGAGTAGGCCCGGACCAGCCCACCGGCACCGAGCTTCACGCCGCCGAACCACCGGCTGACGACCACGACGACGTCGGTGAGGTCCCGCCGACGGAGGACCTCGAGCATCGGGACGCCCGCGGTGCCCGACGGTTCACCGTCGTCGGAGGACCGGGCCTGGTCCCCGAGGACGCCGGTGACCATCGCGGTGCAGTGGTGCCGGGCGTCCCACGAGCGACGGCGGACGTCCGCGATGACGGCCTCCGCCGCCGCCGGGTCCGCGGCGGGGTGCGCGAGGGTGACGAACCGGGAGCGCGACACGACGATCTCGTGCTCGACCGGGCCGGCGATGGAAGCGGGGTACCGGCGGGACACCCGTCCGAGGGTAGTGGCGCAGTAGGGTGGTCGGGCACGGGATCGAAGGGGGCGACGATGACGGGATCGGTGCCGAAGGGCGGCGTGCTCGACGCGGGGGAGCTCGCGCGACGGCTCAACCTGCTGCTCGACTTCGAGGAGTCGCAGCGTGGTGCACCCGTGCCCTTCGCGGAGATCGAGCAGTACGTGGCCGACGGCGGCGGTTCGCTCTCGCGCGCGAAGTGGACCTACATGGTTTCCGGTGACGGGCGGCGGAACAGCGACACCCAGCTGCTGCGCCTGCTCGCGGGCTTCTTCGAGGTCGACGACCGTTTCCTGCTCGAGGACAGCGAACTGCCCGAGCGCATCGGCGCGCAACTCGCCCTCGTGCGGGCCGTCCGTTCGGCTCGGGTGAGCGGCTTCGCAGCGCGGACCTTCCCCGGTGAACTCTCGCCGGAGGCCCTCCGCCGCATCGCCGAGGTCATTGAGCAGGAGTCGCGCAGCGGCGGTGCGGTGTGACCGCGCCGACGCTGGTCGACCGGTTCTGGCAGCTGGGCGAGGACGCGGGCTGGACCGGGATCGACGACGCCGTCGCGGCGGCCGAGGACCTCGTCGGCAAGCCGATCACCGTCCGCGAGGAGTCGTTCCTGGCCGACGAGCCGGTGTGCGGCTTCGTCGCGACGCTGGAGCACCGTCACCTCGTGATGATCTCCCCGACGCCGTCCCCGACCTTCCGCGCGTTCGTCATCGGACACGAGCTCGGCCACGTCCTGCACGGACACCACGAGACCGCGCCGCAGGCCGCCGCCATCCGGAGCCTCATCCCGGACCTGCCCGAGTACAAGGTCGAACGGGCCCTCGCCCGCGGCCTCTTCGAGAACGAGTACGAGCGCGAGGCCGAGCTCTTCGCCGACCGGCTCGCGCAGCTGATCCGCGGCCACCGCGAACGTCCCAGTGCGTTCCGCGGGGTCTTCGGGTGATCCTCGCCGTCGTCCAGGCGGTCCTGCTCGTCGTCGGGGCGGTCGTCCTCTCCGTCGTGCAACGCGGGCAGGACCGGACGCTGGCACTGACGTTCCTGCTGTTCTCGGGCACGGTCGTCGCCGGCGTCGACCCCCTGTACCGAGCCGTCGACCCGCTGCTCGGCGGACGGAACGTCCTGACCCTCGTGTGCGACGTCCTGATGGCGGCGGGGACGAGCACGCTGCTCTGGGGCGTCGCGAAGGCCGTGGGAGCGGCACGGCCGTGGATGCGCAGGGCGGTCGTCGCGTCGTGCTCCGTCGTGGTCGTCGCCGTCGTGACGGCGTTCGTGCTGCTCGACCCGGTCCGGACGACCACGACGTTCATGCTCGCCGTCGGTGCGCAGCCCCTCGCCGCGGTCTACTCGATCGTGCAGACGACGTACCTGGGCGTCGCCCTCGGCGCCACTGGGCTCATCTGCGTGCTGCGCATCCGGGAGGCCCGGACCGGTCCGGACCGAGTCGGCCTGTGGGCGCTCGTCGCCGGCGGGGTCTTCGGCGTCGTCCGCATGGTGGTCGTCGCGGTGATGGACCTGGCCCACGTCGCCGGCCGGGTCGACGTCACGCGGGCGCTCGCCCTGCCGTACGACGTCACGACACCGGGAGCGGTGCTGCTCGTCGCATCCGGCATGCTCCTGCTCGTCCTCGGCCACCGGCTCTGGCAGAGCAGACGGACCCGGGCGCTGCAGGATGCCCTCCGCCGTCTCGAACCGGTCCACGCCCGACTCGGCACCGACAACGAGTACCCCGACTCCGACGACCCCGCGACCCGGCTCAGCCGTCTCATCGTCGAGGTGAACGACGGCGCCCGTCGACACCGCACACCGCTCAGCCCGGCCGACCAGGCAGCGCTCGCGGAGGCGGAAGCGGTCCTCGCGGGCACCTGACCCCGGGCCCGACCACCCGGTCGTGTACGCTCTGTAGCACGTGCTACACCCGGTGTGGTCGCGGGTCTCGGCCGGTCGTGGGGGGCGGCCGAGGCCCGGGCGTAGGATGGTCGGGTGCTCGTCTTCGCTGCAGTGGTCCTGATCGTCGGCGCCGTCTTCAACGTGGTCGCGTGGCCGCGCTTCTTCCAGCGCGTCGCGAAGGACTCCCGCGCCCGGGACGCCGCGGGCCGCCCGACGACGTTCTGGCGCGTGCACTTCGTGCTGCTGCTCATCGCGCTGGTGATCGCGGTGGCCTCCGTGCTCGCCGCGGTGCTGCTGCTGGTCTGACGCCCGCCCGCCCGCGTCGTAGCGACGTCGCAGGCAGGGGCGGGCGGGAGTGGCGCACCGAGCGCCGAGCGCAACGCGACGTCGGCGACCGCCTCGTCGGCGGGGGAGAGCAACACCCGCCAGACGTCGTCCGGCGTGACGAACTCGACGCAGACCGCGTCGTCGTCGCACTCCTCGATCCGCCACCCCTGCACGGCGTCCATCGGGACCGGGAGCAGTGCGTCGCGCTCGAAGCTCGTCTCCGCGGTGACCCGGTCACGGAACACCCGCACCCGGCACGTGGCGCCACGCCAGGTGTGCTGCAGGTCGAGCGTCGGGAGAACAGGAGAGTCCGGCACCCGCTGATCGTACCGGCGGGTGCCGGACCCGTGCCACGTCGGGGAGGTCAGCTGCGGCCGTCGCCGTCCCTGTGCTCGGTGGACCGCCGCACCTGCGCGGCCGGGTCGCGGCCGGTGATCGGGTACGGACCGGTGACGCCCTGGCGCAGCGAGGCGATGCGGAGGATCCGGTCACGCTGCAGGAACCAACCGACGACCAGCAGCGGGATGACGACGACCAGCGAGGCGATCGTGTACGTCCCGACCGGGTAGTCGATCGCCATGAGGACGATCACCGACGCGAGGAACGCCAGCGTCAGCCAGCTCGTGACGGGAGCCCCGGGCAGCCGGAACGTCGGTTCCTTCGCCAGCCCCTGCTTGGCCCACTGCCGCAGCTTCATCTGGCAGAGGATGATCGTGCCCCACGCCGTGATGATGCCGAGGCTGGCGATGTTCAGGGCGATCTCGAACGCCTGGCCGGGCACGAAGTAGTTCAGCACGACACCGGCGACGGTGAAGGCCGCGGTGAGCAGGATGCCGGCGTACGGCACGCCGCCCTTCGACATCTTCGTGGTCCACTTCGGCGCCGAGCCGTTCATGCCCATCGAGTGCAGCGCGCGGCCGGTCGAGTACAGCCCGGCGTTCAGGGACGACAGCGCCGCGGTGAGCACGACGAAGTTCATGATCGACCCGACGACGACCCCCACCTGCGGGTTCCCGATCGACGAGAAGAACGTGACGAAGGGGCTCTCGCCCTCCTTGTACGCCGTGTACGGCAGCAGGATCGACAGGAGGACGATCGAGCCGACGTAGAAGACCGCGATGCGGAAGACGACGGAGTTGATCGCGCGCGGGATGACCTTCTCGGTGTCCTGGGTCTCGCCCGACGCGGTGCCGACGAGCTCGATCGCGGCGTAGGCGAACACGACGCCCTGGATGACGAGGACGGCCGGCAGGACGCCGTTCGGCAGGAGCCCGCCGTTGTCGCCCCAGATCGAGAAGCCGGTCCGGACTGCCTCGCCGCCGGTCTCCACCGGGAACGCGAAGACGAGCCAGACGATCGCGACGACCAGGAACGCGACGAGCGCGGCGACCTTGATGAGCGCGAACCAGAACTCGAGTTCGCCGAACACCTTCACCGCGACCATGTTCGCGGCCAGGACGACGACCAGGGCGATGAGTGCGAGGAGCCACTGCGGGGCCGCGGTGAACGCCGACCAGTACTTCAGGTAGACCGCGACGGCCGTCGTGTCCACGATCGAGGTCATCGCCCAGTTGAGGAAGTACATCCACCCGGCCGCGTAGGCGAACTTCTCGCCGTAGAACTCGCGGGCGTACGAGATGAACGACCCGGAGGAGGGCCGGTGCAGCACGAGCTCCCCGAGTGCTCGGAGGATGAAGAAGGCGAACACGCCCGCGATCAGGTACGTCACCGCGAGGGCGGGACCGGCGGTGTGGAGCCGGCCACCGGCACCGAGGAACAGGCCCGTCCCGATCGCGCCACCGATGGCGATCATCTGCAGTTGCCGGGGCTTCAGCCCGTGCTGGTAGCCCTCCTGCTCGTGCGAGAAGTCGTTCGCCGGAGCGCGGTCGACCCCCGTGTCGTTCTTCGCTGTCATGGCCGACACGCTACCGCCGCACGTCCGACCCGGGCGCCCTGCGGCCTCCGCACCTCGTCCCACCGCGCCCGATGGCCTTCCCGCGGCCCGCTCCCTGGCCGCCGCCTGGACGACGAGCGACGCGGGACCCACCACGATGGACGGATGGACATCTTCCTCCGACTCCTCGTCGCGATCGGGATCGCCCTGCTCGTCACGGCCGTCGCGTCGCTCGTCCTGCACCTGGTCTTCCGGGCGCTCGGTCGGCGGGAACGCTGGGCTGCCGCGCTCTCCCGGCGCACGAAGCACCCGACCCGCACCACCCTGCTCCTCGCCATGCTCTGGACGGCGTTCAGCACGAGCATCCCGCGCGACGCCGACCGGTTCCCGTGGCGGGACGAGGTGTCGCACGTCTTCCTCATCGCGATGATCGGCGTCGGGTGCTGGTTGGCCTGCGAGCTCGCGATCTTCCTCGAGAGCCTCGGGCTGCACAAGTACCGCGTGGACGTCCCCGACAACCGGGTCGCCCGCCGGGTGCGAACGCAGGTGCTCATCATCCGGCGACTCACCGTCGCCGTCCTCGTCATCATCGCCGTCGGTGCGATCCTGCTCACCTTCCCCGGGGTGGAGGCCGCCGGCGCGAGCGTCCTGGCGAGTGCCGGGCTCCTCTCGGTGATCGCCGGTCTCGCCGCGCAGTCGATGCTCGGGAACGTCTTCGCGGGCATGCAGCTCGCCTTCTCCGGCTCGATCCGGGTCGACGACGTCGTGGTGGTGGAGACGCAGTGGGGCCGGATCGAGGAGATCACCCTCACCTACGTGGTCGTGCACCTGTGGGACGACCGGCGGTTCGTGCTGCCCTCGACCTACTTCACGAGCACCCCGTTCGAGAACTGGACCCGCACGGGCAGCGAGCTGCTCGGTGCGGTCGAGTTCGACCTCGACTGGCGGGTGAGCCCGTCGGAGATGCGCGAAGAGCTCGACCGCATCCTCGAGACGAGCACGATCTGGGACGGCCGCACCAAGGTGCTGCAGGTCACGGACGCCGTCGGGGGACTGGTGCGCGTCCGCATCCTCGTCACCGCGCCCGATGCCGGCGGCCTGTTCGACCTCCGGTGCTACGTCCGCGAGGAGATGGTGGAGTGGATGCAGCGCCAGCACCCGGAGGCACTGCCGCTGCAGCGCGTCCAGCTCACCGACCCGGTGCAGGAGCCCGCGGCACCGCGCCGGCCGCGGAGCGAGAACGACTCCCAGCTGTTCGGTGAGGGCGACGAACGCTCCGCCCTGTTCACCGGCCCGATCCAGACCTCGGGCATCCGCGCCGAGGACGTCCCGCCCGAGCGGCGCTGACCAGCTGTCCCATGACGGACGGGAGGCCCGCTACCAGCTGGTAGCGGGCCTCCCGTCCGTCGTGTGGTGCCGTCAGCGTGCTGCGCGCTGCTTCGCCTTCACCGCGCGGTCGTCCTCGACGACCGTGCCGACCGCCACGATCGTGGTCGAGAGCCAGGCCACCCAGGTCAGGGCGAGCCGCCAGTCGCGCGGTCCACGCCTGGTCGTCTGCAGCACGCTGTAGCCGCTGATGAGCGAGCCCCACACCGCACCGCTGAACATGAACTTCCGCACGGGTTCCTCCTGTCGTCGTCCGGCCCACGTTACCGGGCGGTACATTGGAGCGCCGCCGGGCGCACAGGGACCGCCGGCCATCCCAGCAAGGAGTCGCATCGTGCGCCAAGCCGTCATCGGAGCCGTCCTGCTCGCCGTCGGGGCGGTGTGCGTCGCCCTCGGGTTGCTGCCGCTGCCCGAACTCGCGGCGCTCGCGGAGCGGGTCCTGCCGGTGCTCGGCTTCGTCCTCGGGCTGACGATCGTCTCCGAGCTCGCCGCGGACGCGGGCGTCTTCGACCGGCTCGCCGACCTCGCCGCGCGGGTCGGCGGCGGACGGACGATCGGCCTGTGGGCCGCGGTCGTCGTGCTCGCCGTGGTGTGCACGGTGTTCCTGTCGATCGACACCACCGCGGTCCTGTTGACACCGATCGTCATCACGCTCGCGCGCCGGGTCGGGCTGCCGCCGATGCCCTTCGCCCTCACCACCGTCTGGCTCGCGAACACGGCATCGCTGCTGCTGCCGGTGTCGAACCTGACGAACCTGCTCGCGGTGGACGGCATCGGACTCGACGGGCCGCTGCCGTTCGCCGGGCTGATGGTGTGGGCGGCGCTCGCCGGGGTCGTCGTGCCCTGCGCGGTGCTGCTCGTGGTGTTCCGTCGCTCGCTGTTCGGGCGCTACACGCCGGTCGGGCTGCGGAAGGCGTCCGATCCGGTCTTCTCCTGGGCGGCGTCCGTCGTCCTCGTCGCCCTGGTCGTGGCCCTGACCGCGGGGGTCGAGGTCTGGGTCGCCGCCGTCCTCGCGGCGCTCGTGCTCATCGGGGTCGCGGCGTGGCGGGCACCCGCGGAGCTCAGGCCGTCCCGCGTGCCCTGGTCCACGCTCGTGTTCGCCGCCGGGCTCTTCGTCGTCGTCGAGACCCTGCACGGCACCGGGGTCACCGACCCGATCGTCCAGGCGGTCGGCGGGGGCACCGGGACAGGTCCGCTGCTGCTCCTCGGCGGGGCAGGGGCCGTCGCGGCGAACGCGATCGACAACCTGCCCGCCTACCTGGTGCTCGAACCGGCCGCGGGGCACGAGGCCCTGCGGTACGCGGCGCTGCTCGTCGGCGTGAACGCCGGGTGCCTCATCACGCCGTGGGCCTCGCTCGCGACGCTGCTGTGGCACGCGCGGCTCACGGCCGAGGGCATCCACCTGTCGTGGGGGCGCTACATCGCCCTCGGGTGCGTGGTCGCGCCGCTCACCGTCGTCGCGGGCGTGCTGGCGCTGCAGATCTGATCCGTCGTGCCCGGCGCGCTCGCGGTGCCGGCACTCAGAGCCAGTCGCGGTGCTTGAACGACCGGTAGAGGACCAGCGACGTCACCACGGTGAGCGCGAGCGACGCCCACAGCCCGCTCCACTCGCCCTCGCCGGGGAACTCCACGTTCTGCCCGAAGAAGCTCGTGATGCCGGTCGGGATGGCGATGATCGCCGCCCAGCTCGTCACCTTCTTCATGACGGTGTTCTGCCGGTTCGACGCCAGGTTCAGGTTCGTCTCCAGGACGCTGGAGACCGCGTCGCGCTGCTGCTCGACGGTGTCCGCGATCGACACGAGGTGGTCCTCCACATCGCGGAAGTACGGGCGGACCCCGTCGACGATCGTCTCGGCGTCACCGTGCAGCAGCGACCCCACGCTGTCCCGGGTGGGGACGACGAGCCGGCGCAGCACGCCGAGCGCCTTCCGGAGCCGGAACGAGCGCCGCTGGATCTGCTGCTCGCGCGGGTCCCCGTTCTCGAACAGGTCGTCCTCGAGCGCGTCGATGTCCCGCTCGATCGTCTCGAGGACGCTCGTGGCGTGGTCGACGACCGTGTCGAGCAGGCCCCACAGCAGCCACGGGACCCCGTGGTCGGCGAGGTCGCTGTTGGCGTCCCACCGGCGCTGGACCGCGGAGGTGTCGAAGTCGGCGCCGTGGATCGTCACGAGCGCGTGGGAGGTGACGAACGCCTTCACCTCGTGGGTGACGAGTCCACCGTCCTCGCCGGGGCCGTGCGCGTCGTAGACGACGAGGAACAGGCTGTCCCGGTACCGGTCGAGCTTCGGGCGTTGCCCGCGCTCCACGGCGTCCTCGACGGCGAGGGCGTGGATGCCGAGCTCGCCCTCGACCTGCTCGAGGTCGGCCGGTGTCGGATCCGTGAAGTCGACCCAGACGAAGGCGCCGTCGCGGGCGACCAGTTCCGACACGTGTCCGACCGGGAAGTCCTGCTCCGCCGGCGACCCGTCCTGCCAGCAGCGCGTGCTCACCATGGGGCGAGCCTAGTGAGGCGGTCCGGTGGCACCCGACGGTTTGGGCGCTCCGGTGCCCGTCCGTGAACATCCGCTCAGCCCGGTCGACCGGTCGCTGGTAGTTTCGGGGTCGACGCCCCGGCAGGCCGCCGGGCAGGAACGGAGCACCCGCCACCCATGCCCGCAGACCGCACGGACAGCACCCGGTACGCATTCATCGTCGCCTCGAACCGACTGCCCGTCGACCGGGTGGTCGAGGAGGACGGTTCGGAGGGCTGGCGGCACTCTCCCGGCGGCCTGGTCACGGCGCTCGAGCCGGTGATGCGCCAGAACGACGGGGCCTGGGTGGGGTGGGTCGGCCAGCCGGACGTCACGGTCGAGCCGTTCGACAACGAGGGCATCCACATCGTCCCGGTCCCGCTCAGCGCGGACGACGTGCAGGAGTACTACGAGGGCTTCAGCAACGACACACTGTGGCCCCTGTACCACGACGTCATCGAGCACCCGAGCTACCACCGCGACTGGTGGAACGCGTACAAGCGTGTGAACCAGCGCTTCGCGGAGCAGGTCGCCGAGATCGCCGAGCAGGACGGCATCGTCTGGGTGCAGGACTACCAGCTGCAGCTCGTGCCGGCGCTCCTGCGCACCCTGCGTCCCGACCTGACGATCGGGTTCTTCAACCACATCCCGTTCCCGCCGGTCGGCATCTACGCCCAGCTGCCCTGGCGCGCGCAGATCCTGGACGGCCTGCTCGGTGCGGACGTCATCGGGTTCCAGCGGCAGGACGACGCGAGCGACTTCCTCCGTGCGGTGCGGCACATCAAGGGCTACACGACGAAGGGCTCGATCGTCGACGTCCCGGTGGACGACCCGCAGGCACCGCGGAGCCGCAAGGGCGTCACCGTCCGGCACGTCGAGGCCCGGCACTTCCCGATCTCGATCGACGCCGAGAGCTTCGAGGAGATCGCCCGCCGTCCCGAGGTGCAGCAGCGCGCGAAGGAGATCCGCGACGGTCTCGGCAACCCCACGACCGTCCTGCTCGGCGTCGACCGGCTCGACTACACGAAGGGCATCCGCCACCGCATCAAGGCGTTCGGCGAGCTCGTCGAGGACGGCCGCCTCGCGGTGGAGGACGCCGCGCTCATCCAGGTCGCCAGCCCGAGCCGGGAGCGCGTCGACACCTACCGGATGCTCCGCGACGAGATCGAGCTCACCGTGGGACGCATCAACGGCGACCTCGGCGTCATCGGCCACCAGCCGATCTCGTACCTGCACCACGGCTACCCCCGCGAGGAGATGGTGGCGCTCTACCTCGCCGCCGACATCATGCTCGTCACGGCGCTCCGCGACGGCATGAACCTCGTCGCGAAGGAGTACGTCGCGAGTCGCTTCGACAACGACGGCGTGCTCATCCTCTCCGAGTTCGCCGGTGCCGCCGACGAGCTCAAGCAGGCCGTCATCGTCAACCCGCACGACATCGGGGCGCTGAAGGACTCCATCCAGCGCGCGATCGAGATGCCCCGACGGGAGCGCTCGACGCGCATGCGGGCCCTCCGCAAGCGCGTGCGGGACAACGACGTGGCGCGCTGGTCCCGCTCGTTCCTCGAAGCGCTCGACCGCCATGCGCCGAAGAGTGCCCAGATCGACCCGGACGCAGCCGACCAGGGGGAGCCGCACCGCGAGGCGCCGACCGACGGCACGTCGATCTTCGACCAGGACGCCCAGACCGCGCGCGCCGCCGAGGACACCCGGGAGGACCGCGATGCCTGACCGGACGACGGAGACCGGTCTCGCCCAGGCGCTCGAGACGCTCGCGGCTGCGCCGCGACTGCTCGTGGCGCTCGACTTCGACGGCACGCTCGCGCCCTTCGCGGACGACCCCGCACGGGTGGGTGCGCTGCCCGGCAGTTGGGCCGCCGTCCTCACCCTGCAGCGCGCGCGGGACACGGAGGTCGTGCTCGTGTCCGGACGGCCGCTCGGCAGCCTGGCAGCGGTGTCCCACGCGCCGGAGACCATGGCGCTGATCGGCTCGCACGGCGTCGAGTGGCGTGTCGACGGCCACGACGAAGCCGCGCTGACCGAAGAAGAGACCGCCAGGGTCGCCCGGATCGGCGCTGCACTCGACGCGGTCGGTGCCCGCCACCCCGGCGTCGTCATCGAGCACAAGCCGGCGGGCCACGGTGTGCACACCCGGCGGGTGAGCGCGGAGGAGGCCGCCGCGACGAACGCCGAGGCGAGCCGTGCCGCGCACGACGCCGATCCCGGCGTGCTCGAGCGCGGGGGCAAGGACATCCTCGAGTTCGCGGTCCGCCACGTCACGAAGGGCGACGCGATCGACCGCCTCCGGGAGCTCCGCGGAGCGGACGCGGTGTTCTTCGCCGGCGACGACGTCACCGACGAGGACGGCTTCCGGGTGCTCCGCGACGGCGACGTCGGCGTGAAAGTGGGGGAGGGGGACACCCTGGCCGCCCACCGTGTCGCCGACCCGGCAGCCCTGACCGACGTGCTCAAGCAGCTCGGACGACTCCGGGCCACGCGCTGACCGAGGGCGCAACACGATGCAGACGCATGGTGTTGCGCCACTGGTATCCCAAACGGTCCTAGACTCTGGACATGCCTGACATCGACGTGAAGCCGCGCAGCAGGGTCGTCACCGACGGGATCGAAGCAACCACTTCGCGTGGCATGCTGCGGGCCGTCGGGATGGGCGACGAGGACTGGGAGAAGCCGCAGATCGGCATCGCCTCGTCCTGGAACGAGATCACCCCCTGCAACCTCTCCCTCGACCGCCTCGCCCAGGGCGCCAAGGAAGGCGTCCACGGCGGCGGCGGGTACCCGCTGCAGTTCGGCACCATCTCCGTGTCGGACGGCATCTCGATGGGCCACGAGGGCATGCACTTCTCGCTCGTGTCGCGTGAGGTCATCGCCGACAGCGTCGAGACGGTCGTCAGCGCGGAGCGCCTGGACGGCACCGTCCTGCTCGCCGGCTGCGACAAGTCCCTGCCGGGCATGCTCATGGCCGCCGCGCGCCTCGACCTGGCGAGCGTGTTCCTCTACGCCGGGTCGGTCATGCCGGGCTACGTCAAGCAGGCCGACGGGTCGATGAAGGAAGTCACGATCATCGACTCCTTCGAGGGTGTCGGTGCGTGCAAGGCCGGCACCATGACCGAGGAAGAGCTCAAGAAGATCGAGTGCGCGATCGTCCCCGGTGAGGGCGCCTGCGGTGGCATGTACACCGCGAACACGATGGCGAGCCTGGCCGAGGCGCTCGGCATGTCGCTCCCCGGCTCCGCCGCGCCGCCGAGTGCCGACCGCCGCCGCGACTACTACGCGCACCGCTCGGGTGAAGCCGTCGTGAACATGCTCCGCCTGGGACTGACCGCCCGGCAGATCCTGACGCGCGAGGCCTTCGAGAACGCCATCACCGTGCTCATGGCCCTCGGTGGGTCGACGAACGCCGTGCTGCACCTCCTCGCGATCGCCCACGAGGCCGAGGTCGAGCTCACCCTCGACGACTTCAACCGCATCGGCTCGAAGGTCCCGCACCTCGCCGACATGAAGCCCTTTGGCAAGTACGTCATGGTCGACGTCGACCGCAACGGCGGCATCCCGGTGATCATGAAGGCCCTGCTCGAGGCCGGCCTGCTGCACGGCGACTGCATGACCGTCACGGGCAAGACGGTCGCCGAGAACCTGGCGGCGATCGACCCGCCCGAGCTCGATGGCGAGGTCTTCCGGAAGATCGACAACCCGATCCACGCGACCGGTGGCCTGACGATCCTGCAGGGCTCGTTCGCGCCGGAGGGTGCCGTCGTCAAGACGGCCGGCTTCGACGCCTCCGTGTTCGAGGGGCCCGCGCGGGTGTTCGACCGCGAGCGTGCCGCGATGGACGCCCTCACCGAGGGCCGCATCCAGAAGGGCGACGTCGTGGTCATCCGCTACGAGGGACCCAAGGGCGGACCGGGCATGCGCGAGATGCTGGCCATCACGGCGGCCATCAAGGGCGCAGGCCTCGGCAAGGATGTACTACTGTTGACGGACGGTCGATTCTCAGGCGGCACAACCGGCCTCTGCATCGGCCACATCGCACCGGAAGCCGTGGACGCAGGTCCAGTGGCATTCGTGCGCGATGGCGACCGCATCCGTGTCGACATCGCGGCTCGCTCGCTCGACCTACTGGTCGACGACGCCGAGTTGGAATCCCGCCGAGCAGGCTGGGAACCGTTGCCCCCGCGCTACACCCGCGGAGTCCTCGCGAAGTACGCCAAGCTCGTCCAGTCCGCCGCCCTCGGCGCGGTCACGGGCTGACGTCGACACCCGACACATCGCCATCCCTCCAGGCAAGGAACCGTTCATGCCCACGGAAGCCACACCGCTGTCCGCTGCCGGAGCACGTCGCTCACCAGAGGTCCTGACCGGCTCGGGAGCCGTCCTCCGGACGCTCGAGCACCTCGGGATCACCGACGTCTTCGGCCTGCCCGGCGGCGCCATCATCCCGTTCTACGACGAGCTCATGGCGTCGACGACCATCCGCCACATCCTGGTCCGGCACGAGCAGGGCGCCGGCCACGCCGCCGAGGGCTACGCGTCCTCGTCCGGCAAGGTCGGCGTCGCGATCGCGACGTCCGGCCCCGGTGCGACGAACCTCGTCACCGCGATCGCCGACGCCTACATGGACTCCGTGCCGTTCATCGCGATCACCGGGCAGGTCTTCTCGACCCTGATGGGGACGGACGCCTTCCAGGAAGCCGACATCGTCGGGATCACGATGCCGATCACGAAGCACTCGTTCCTCGTCACGAAGCCCGAGGACATCCCCGCCACGATCGCCGCCGCGCACCAGATCGCGACGACCGGCAGGCCCGGCCCGGTGCTCGTGGACATCACCAAGGACGCGCAGCAGATGTCGGCGCCGTACATCTGGCCGCCGAAGATCGACCTGCCGGGCTACCGTCCGGTCACGAAGGCACACGGCAAGCAGATCACCGCCGCCGCGCAGCTGCTCGCCGAGTCGAGCCGCCCGGTCCTGTACGTCGGCGGCGGAGTCATCCGTGCCGGTGCCTCCCCGGAACTCCTGCGCTTCGCCGAGGCGACGGGCGCGCCGGTGGTCACGACGCTCATGGCGCGCGGTGCGTTCCCGGACTCGCACCCGCAGCACCTCGGCATGCCGGGCATGCACGGCACCGTGCCCGCGGTCCTCGGGCTCCAGGAGAGCGACCTCATCATCGCGCTCGGCGCCCGCTTCGACGACCGTGTGACCGGGAAGGCCGACGAGTTCGCCCCGGACGCCAAGGTCGTGCACGTCGACATCGACCCGGCCGAGATCTCGAAGATCCGCTTCGCCGACGTGCCGATCGTCGGGGACGCGAAGGTCGTGCTGGCGGATCTGCTCGAGGCGTGGGCCGCCGTCGACCAGTCCGAGCGCGCCTCCACGGCCGACTGGTGGGCGCACCTCGACAAGATCCGTGCCGACTTCCCGCTCGGGTACGTCGAGCCGCAGGACGGCCTCATCGCACCGCAGCACGTCATCCGCCGCATCGGCGAGATGACCGGACCGGAGGGCGTGTTCGCCTCCGGTGTCGGGCAGCACCAGATGTGGTCGGCACAGTTCATCCAGTACGAGCGCCCGAACGCGTGGCTCAACTCCGGCGGCGCCGGCACGATGGGCTACTCCGTCCCCGCAGCCATGGGTGCCAAGGTCGCCCAGCCGGACCGAGTGGTCTGGGCGATCGACGGTGACGGCTGCTTCCAGATGACCAACCAGGAGCTCGCGACCTGCGTCATCAACGACATCCCGATCAAGGTCGCGGTGATCAACAACTCGTCGCTCGGCATGGTGCGGCAGTGGCAGACGTTGTTCTACGACGGCCGGCACTCGTTCACCGACCTGCAGACCGGGCACGGCACCCGCCGCGTGCCGGACTTCGTCAAGCTCGCGGACGCCTACGGAGCCCTCGGCATCCGGGTCGAGCGTCCCGAGGACATCGACGCCGCGATCCAGCTCGCGCTCGACACCAACGACCGCCCGGTCGTCATCGACTTCGTGGTCAGCCGCGACTCGATGGTCTGGCCGATGGTCCCGCAGGGTGTCGGCAACTCCTCCATCCAGTACGCCCGCGAACTTGCGCCCACCTGGGACGACGAGGACGCCGACATGACGGGGGAGCCCGCATGAGCCACGTCCTGTCCCTCCTCGTGGAGGACAAGCCGGGTCTGCTGACCCGTGTCGCCGGGCTGTTCGCCCGACGCGGCTTCAACATCGAGTCGCTCGCCGTCGGCAGCACCGAGGTGGACGGCCTGAGCCGCATCACCGTTGTGGTCGACGTCGAGGACCTGCCGCTCGAGCAGGTGACGAAGCAGCTCAACAAGCTCGTCAACGTCATCAAGATCGTGGAGCTCGACTTCCCCCAGTCGGTGCAGCGCGAACACATGCTCGTGAAGGTGCGTGTCGACAACCAGACCCGGTCCGCGGTGCTCGACGCCGTGACGCTGTTCCGGGCGCAGGTCGTCGACGTCGCCACCGACTCGCTCGTCGTCGAGGTGACCGGTGACCCCGGCAAGATCCAGGCGATCCTGCGCGTCCTCGAGCCCTACGGCATCAAGGAGCTGGCCCGCGCCGGCCTCCTCGGCATGGGCCGCGGACCGAAGAGCATCACCGACCGGGTGCGCTGAGCACCGGTCAGCCAGAGACCACCGAACCAAGGAGATCACGCACCGTGACTGACATCGTGTACGACGCCGACGCCGACCTCAGCCTCATCCAGGGCAAGAAGGTCGCGGTCATCGGCTACGGGTCGCAGGGCCACGCCCACGCCCTCAACCTCCGCGACTCCGGCGTCGAGGTCAAGATCGGCCTCAAGGAGGGCTCGAAGAGCCGCCAGAAGGCCGAAGAGGCCGGCTTCGAGGTGCTGACCCCGGCCGACGCCACCGCGTGGGCCGACGTCGTCGTCATCCTCACCCCGGACCAGGTGCAGCGGATCGTCTACAAGGACGACATCGCCCCGAACCTCAAGCAGGGTGCGACGCTCGTCTTCGGTCACGGCTTCAACATCCGCTACGGCTACATCGAGGCGCCGGAGGGCGTGGACGTCTCGCTCGTCGCGCCGAAGGGCCCGGGGCACACCGTCCGCCGCGAGTACGAGGCCGGCCGTGGTGTCCCGGTCATCGTCGCGGTCGAGGTCGACGCGTCCGGCAGCGCCTGGGACCTCGCCTGGTCCTACTCCAAGGCCATCGGCGGTCTGCGCTCCGGCGGCATCAAGACCACGTTCACCGAGGAGACCGAGACCGACCTGTTCGGTGAGCAGGCCGTCCTCTGCGGTGGCACGTCGCAGCTCATCCAGTACGGCTTCGAGACCCTGGTCGAGGCGGGCTACCAGCCGCAGATCGCCTACTTCGAGGTCCTGCACGAGCTCAAGCTCATCGTCGACCTCATCTGGGAGGGCGGCCTCACCAAGCAGCGCTGGTCGATCTCCGACACCGCCGAGTTCGGCGACTACGTCTCCGGCCCGCGCGTGATCTCGCCCGAGGTCAAGGAGAACATGAAGGCGGTCCTCGCCGACATCCAGGACGGCACCTTCGCGAAGCGCTTCATCGAGGACCAGGACGCCGGTGCCCCGGAGTTCCAGGCCCTCCGCGAGAAGGGCGAGGGGCACCCGGTCGAGGCGACCGGCCGCGAGCTCCGCAAGCTCTTCGCGTGGAAGCAGGCGGACTCCGACTACGTCGACGGTTCGGCCGCGCGGTAGTCTGCCTGAGACAAGCTCGACCCGCGAGGCGGCGGTGCAGTGCACCGCCGCCTCTCGATGTGACCCGGACACGATGCAGCAGCTCCTCCAGAACCCCGACGTCTCCGGACGTCGACACAGCGCGACGACGCCCGACGTCGTGCCGGTCGTCGCGCCCACGGCGTGGCGCGGGCCCGCCGCCGGACATGGGATGATCGTCGGATGGCGGTGACGAGACGAGCGGTCCACATCGGCGCCGGCAAGATCGGGCGCGGGTTCGTGGGCCAGTTCCTCGTGGCGAGCGGCTACGACCTGACCTTCGTCGACGTCGACGAGCGTGTGGTCGCCGCCCTGAACGAGGCCGGCCGGTTCGTCGTGCACGAGGTCGGCGAGATGCCGGTCGAGCACACCGTCGCCGGGTTCCGCGCGCTGAACAGCAAGACGGACCGCGACCGCGTGGTCCGGGCGATCGCCGAGGCCGACGTCGTCACCACCGCCGTCGGGGCCCGCACCCTGCCTCTCGTGGCGCCGCTCATCGCGGAGGGCCTCGCGGCCCGTCCGCTCGACCGCGGCGAGGTGACGATCGTCGCGTGCGAGAACGCGTTCAACGCCACCGACTCCCTGCACGCGAGCATCCGCCGTGCCCCGATCCTCGAGGACCGCGACATCGCCGCGGTCTTCGCGAACTGTGCGATCGACCGCATCGTCCCGGACCAGTCCGGCGTCCTCGGCCAGTCCGGCGGTCTCGACGTCGTGCTCGAGCCCTTCTACGAGTGGGTCATCGAGCGCACGCCCTTCGCCGGGACCGCCGCCGAGCACCCCGTCATCGACGGCGTGACCTGGGTGGACGACCTGCAGCCGTTCGTCGAGCGCAAGCTCTACACCGTCAACACCGCGCACGCGACCGCCGCCTACCACGGCTGGGTGCGTGGCATCCGGCTGATCCGGGAGGCCCTCCAGGACCCCGCCGTGCGCGCCGAGGTCGACGGGGTGCTCGCGGAGACGACCGCACTGCTCGTCGCGAAGCACGGCTTCGACCCGGAGGAACACGCGCGGTACGTCGCGGCGAACCTGACGCGCATCGCGAACCCGCTCCTGCCGGACACGACGCTGCGCGTCGGCCGGAACCCGCTGCGCAAGCTCGGTCGCCGCGAGCGGTTCATCGGCCCGGCCGCGCAGCTCGCGGAGCGGGGCCTCCCCGTGGACCACCTCCTCGGCGCCGTCCGCGTCGCGCTCGAGTTCGACGACCAGGACGACCCGGAGTCGTACGAACTCCACGCGCTGCTCCGCTCCGGTGCGACGGCGCACGCCCTCACCGAGATCCTCACCGGACTGATGGAGGGCCACCCGCTGTTCCCCGCCGTCCGCGACGTCGTGGCCGGTGTCCTCGAGACCCAGCCAGCCCAGGCATGAGCGGCGACCCTCGTAGACTCGACGGCATGACGGAGGCACGCGAACCCGACGACGACGCCCTGTCGTGGGGTGACGCGGACGACGCCACGCACGTGGACGCCGCGCACAACCCGATCGCCGTCCGAGAGCGCGACGAGCGTGACCCCGACGCGCCCGAGACCTCCGGGGCGCTCATCGGGTTCGGCGTGTTCGGCGGGCTGTACCTGCTGTACACCGTGGCGTGGCTGCTCACCGCCTCGACGACCTACGTGTCCGGCGTCGACCGGGTGCTGAGCGGCTACGTCGAGGTCCTGCGCTTCCTGTCGATCGTCGCCCCGGCGCTGTGGTTCACGGTGGTGCTCTGGGCGGCCCGCGGTCGGAGCACCCGCACCCGCCTGCTGTGGATGCTCCTCGGCGCGGTCGTCCTCTTCCCCTGGCCGTTCCTCATGACGCGGAGCTTCGGGTGACGGCGGTCGACGGCCGTGCGGGCCGCGCGGCACGGTCCCGCACCGGACTCCTCGGCCGGATCGCGATCTGGGCCGTGTTCGCCGTGCTGCTGGCGTACATGACCGTGCAGAGCGTCGGGAACCTCGTCACCGTGTCGCGCTCGGTGCAGGAGTTCAACGCGTTCATCGCGAGCTCGTCCGGAGGTGATTCGCTCCGACGCGCCGTGCCGTGGGTCTGGCTCGTCCTGGACATCGTGATCGCGCCGCTGGCCTTCGTCGTCGCGCTGTGGGTCACCCGCCGGTCGACGCTCGCGGTGACGGCAGCGGTGTTCCTGCTCGCCTTCGCGGCGGCCGGAGCGCTCTGGCTCGACCTGCAGCTCTTCGTCCCGCGCCTGCTCGACTTCTGAGCCGGACGGGCCGTCCGGGTCGGCGACGGTGACGGCGTCGTAACGACCCCGTCGCGTCGGTAGGGTGGTGGTACACCACCCGTCTCGTGTGAGGAACAGCAGTCGTGTCGAAGCCGGTCGTCCTGATCGCCGAAGAACTCTCGCCCGCCACCGTCGACGCCCTCGGGCCCGACTTCGAGATCAGGAACGTCGACGGCACCGACCGTCCGGCCCTGCTCTCCGCGCTGTCCGACGCGCACGCGATCCTCGTCCGGTCCGCGACGAAGGTCGACGCCGAGGCGATCGCCGCGGCACCGCAGCTGCAGGTCATCGCCCGCGCCGGCGTCGGGCTCGACAACGTGGACATCAAGGCGGCCACGACCGCGGGCGTCATGGTGGTGAACGCGCCGACGTCGAACATCATCTCGGCTGCCGAGCTGACCGTCGGGCACATCCTGTCGCTCGCGCGCCACATCCCGGCGGCGCACGCGTCGCTCGCCGCCGGCGCATGGAAGCGGTCGTCCTACACGGGCGTCGAGCTGTACGAGAAGACCGTCGGCATCATCGGCCTCGGTCGGATCGGCGCGCTCATCACGCAGCGCCTCCAGGCCTTCGGCGTCTCGGTCATCGCGTACGACCCCTACGTCACGACGGCTCGTGCACAGCAGCTCGGGGTGGAGCTCGTGTCCCTCGAGGACCTGCTCCGCCGTGCCGACTTCACCACGATCCACATGCCGAAGACCCCGGAGACGATCGGCATGATCTCCGACGACCAGTTCGCGCTCATGAAGCCGACCGCGTTCGTCATCAACGTCGCCCGCGGCGGCCTCATCGACGAGGACGCGCTGTACCGCGCCCTGACGTCGAACACGATCGCCGGTGCCGGGCTCGACGTCTTCGTGTCCGAACCGCCGAAGGACTCGCCGCTCGTCTCCCTGCCGAACGTCGTCGTGACGCCGCACCTCGGCGCCTCGACCGACGAGGCGCAGGAGAAGGCCGGTGTCGCCGTCGCCAAGTCGGTCCGCCTGGCACTCGGGGGCGAGCTCGTGCCCGACGCGGTCAACGTCGCCGGCGGGGTCATCGACCCGTACGTGCGGCCCGGCATCCCGCTCGTCGAGAAGCTCGGCCAGGTCTTCACCGCGATGGCGACCTCGCCGGTCACGAGCATCGACGTCGAGGTGCACGGCGAGCTCGCCGAGTACGACGTCAGCGTGCTGAAGCTCGCCGCGCTCAAGGGCGTGTTCACCGACGTCGTCAGCGACCAGGTCTCCTACGTCAACGCGCCGCTCATCGCGGAGCAGCGCGGCGTCACCGTCCGGCTCATCACCGACGGCGACAGCCCCGAGTACCGCAACCTCCTCACGATCCGCGGCGCGCAGTCCGACGGTCCGGCGATCAGCGTCTCCGGCACGCTCACCGGCTCGAAGCAGGTCGAGAAGCTCGTCGAGATCAACGGCTACGACGTCGAGGTCGCGCTCGACAAGCACCACGTGGTCATGGCCTACACGGACCGGCCGGGCATCGTCGCGGTGTACGGCAAGGAGTTCGGCGACGCGGGCATCAACATCGCCGCCATGCAGATCGCCCGCCAGTCGGCCGGTGGGGAAGCGCTCAGCGTGCTGACCGTCGACTCGCCGGTCCCGGACGAGGTGCTCGAGCACGTCCGTTCCACCATCGACGCGGCGTCGCTCCGCGAGATCGACATCACGCTCTAGGAGACCCATGTCGCAGACGCTCAAGCTGGCGGTCATCCGCGGGGACGGCATCGGCCCCGAGGTCGTCGACGAGGCCCTCAAGGTCCTGCACGCGGTGGCCGGTGCGGAGCTCGACGTGCAGGAGACCGCCTTCTCGCTGGGTGCGAGTCGCTTCCTCGAGACCGGGGACGTCCTCACCGAGGACGACATGGCGGCGATCGCCGAGCACGACGCGATCCTCCTCGGAGCCGTCGGCGGTGACCCGCGGGACCCGCGGCTCGCCGGCGGGATCATCGAGCGCGGGCTGCTCCTGAAGCTGCGGTTCGCGTTCGACCACTACGTCAACCTCCGGCCGACGACCGTGCACCACGCCGTCGCGTCACCGCTCGCCGCACCCGGGGACGTGGACTTCGTCGTCGTCCGCGAAGGCACCGAGGGCCCGTACGTCGGCAACGGCGGCGCGATCCGCGTGGGGACGCCGCACGAGATCGCCACCGAGGTCTCGCTCAACACCGCGCACGGCGTGGAGCGCGTGGTGCGGTACGCGTTCGACCTGGCCTCGCGGCGACCACGGCAGCACCTCACCCTCGTGCACAAGAGCAACGTCCTCGTGCACGCCGGGTCGCTCTGGCAGCGGACCGTCGCCGCTGTGGGCCAGGAACACCCGGACGTCACGGTCGACTACCAGCACGTCGACGCCGTCATGATCCACATGGTGCGGGAGCCGTCGCGGTTCGACGTCATCGTGACGGACAACCTCTTCGGCGACATCATCACCGACCTCGCCGGGGCGATCAGCGGCGGCATCGGTCTCGCCGCCTCCGGGAACATCAACCCGGACGGCACCTTCCCGAGCATGTTCGAGCCGGTCCACGGATCGGCGCCCGACATCGCCGGCCAGCAGCTGGCCGACCCGACCGCCGCCGTCCTGTCCGTCGCCCTCCTGCTCGACCACATCGGCCGGCCGGACCTCGCGGCGGCGGTGACGCAGGCGGTCGAGGCCGACCTCGCCGACCGGGGCACCACACGGCGGTCGACGGCCGAGATCGGTGACGCCATCGTCGCCGCGGTCACCGCACGCACCACCACGGCCTGACAGGAGCCATCCCATGAGCAACGACACCAGCGACGGCAGCGACAGCAGCGGCGCCGACTTCGCACTGGACTTCGCGACCACTCCGTCCCCGGAGCGTCGTGCCGCGGCGGAACGCGAGGAGATCCTCGCCGACCCCGGCTTCGGCAAGCACTTCACCGACCACATGGCGTCCGTCTCGTGGACGATCGACGACGGCTGGCACGACGCCTCGGTCCACGCGTACGGACCGCTCTCCCTCGACCCGAGCGCGAGCGTCCTGCACTACGCGCAGGAGATCTTCGAGGGCATGAAGGCGTACCGGCACGCCGACGGGTCGGTGTGGTCGTTCCGTCCGGACGCGAACGCGCGACGGTTCGCCCGTTCCGCGCGACGGCTCGCGCTCCCGGAACTGCCCGAGTCGGTCTTCGTCGAGTCCGTCCGGCAGCTGGTCCGCGCGGACGAGGCCTGGGTGCCGTCGGCTCCGGAGACGAGCCTGTACCTCCGCCCGTTCATGATCGCGACCGAGGCCTTCCTCGGCGTCCGCGCCGCCCACGCGGTCCAGTACCACTGCATCGCGAGCCCAGCTGGGGCGTACTTCACCTCGGGGCCGGAGCCGGTGTCGATCTGGCTGTCGACCCGGTACGCCCGCGCAGCCCGGGGCGGCACCGGTGCGGCCAAGACCGGCGGCAACTACGCGGCGTCCCTGCTCCCGCAGCAGGAGGCGTACGAGCACGGCTGCCAGCAGGTGATGTTCCTCGACTCCGAGAAGGGCGAGTACCTCGAGGAGCTCGGCGGCATGAACGTGGTCCTCGTCCGCGCCGACGGCACGCTGATCACGCCCGACTCGGACTCCATCCTCGAGGGCATCACGCGCGACTCGATCCTGCAGCTCGCGGTGGACCGCGGCCTCCGGGTCGAGCGTCGTCCGGTCAGCCTCAGCGAGTGGCGGGACGGCGTCGCGGACGGCACCATCACCGAGGCCTTCGCGTGTGGCACCGCGGCGGTCGTCACGCCGATCGCGGAACTCCGTGGTGATGGCTTCACGATCGGTTCGCCGACCACCGGTGCCGGCGAACTGACGATGTCGCTGCGTACGGAACTGACGGACATCCAGTACGGACGCCGTCCCGACCCGCACGGGTGGATGGTCCGGTTGACGGAGCCGACGACCACCACGAGTGCTGAGTAGGGTCGACGCGTGAAGATCGCACGGTTCAGCACCGAGGGGGAGGACCCCCGTTACGGCATCCTCGATGAGCGCGCACTGGTGGTGCTCGCCGGCGACCCGATGTACCAGGGCTTCGAGACGACGGGGGAGCGGGTGCCCCTCGCGGACGCGAAGCTGCTCGCCCCGGTCATCCCGCGGTCGAAGGTCATCGGCGTCGGGCTCAACTACGCCGAGCACGTCTCGGAGATGGAAGAGCACACCGCCGACGACCCGGTGGTGTTCCTCAAGCCGAACACGTCGGTCATCGGTCCCGAGGACCCGATCCGGCTGCCCGCCGACATCGGCCGCGTCGACCACGAGGGCGAGCTCGCCATCGTGATCGGGTCCCTCGCCAAGAACGTCGCGAAGGAGGACTTCGCGAGCGTCATCCTCGGGTACACGATCGCGAACGACGTGACCGCCCGTGACCTGCAGGCGCGCGACGGCCAGTGGGCCCGCGCCAAGGGCTTCGACACGTTCTGCCCGCTCGGTCCGGTGATCGAGACCGAGATCGACCCGTCGGACATCCGCATCGAGACGCGCGTCGACGGGGACCTCCGTCAGGCCGCGTCCACGAACGAGATGGTGCACGACATCCCGACGCTCATCGAGTTCATCTCGTCGATCTGGACCCTGCTCCCGGGCGACGTCATCCTGACCGGCACCCCGGCGGGCGTCGGCGCGATCCGCGACGGCGAGGTGGTGGAGGTCACGATCTCCGGCATCGGATCGCTCCGCAACCCCGTGATCGCTCGGCACTGACCGGCGACGGCACTGACCGGCGACGTCGCCGACCTCGAGGCCCGACACCGTCACGGTGTCGGGCCTCCGTCCGTCCCGGGGCCGGCCCCGTGCGCGCTGGCCGTGATCCGCGGAGGCGTGGGCGACACGCCCGGGATGGACCCCGGTTGGCAGGTCCTCGCAGGCTGTGTAGAGTAATCACTCGTTGCCGCTGAGGCGGAGAACGGATCGGCCGAGACGCTGACGGAGTTCGACTCCGGGAGATGCAGTCTGGCTCCGGTTCTTCCCCGGGCAACGAGCCAGCCTCTCTGGCGAAGCATCCTGGTGGTGTGGAGTGGGGAGTGCGTCTGGTCCTTGAGAACTCAACAGCGTGCACATTGTCAATGCCAATTTTATTGACCTCGTGCCTGGTCGGTTTTTTTCCGGTCGGGTCATGAAGCAATTCCTTTTGGATTGAAGATTGTCAGTAGACAGTCAACAGTCAAGATCAACTCGCTGGCACTTCGGTGTTGGTTGTAATTTTTTTACGGAGAGTTTGATCCTGGCTCAGGACGAACGCTGGCGGCGTGCTTAACACATGCAAGTCGAACGATGATCAGGAGCTTGCTCCTGTGATTAGTGGCGAACGGGTGAGTAACACGTGAGTAACCTGCCCCTGACTCTGGGATAAGCGTTGGAAACGACGTCTAATACTGGATATGACT